>NZ_DASUTK010000061.1:0-35692 GCF_036374615.1 Nocardioides sp. | reverse complement strand
GGGGGAAGTGCCATGGCGCCATCCCAGCAGACCCGACGTCTCGGGGCACCTACCGGCTCCCGCGAGGTGCGCGGTAGGTTGACCGCGTCATCACAGTCAGTACCAGACGGAAGTCACGAGACAGGAGCTCCGATGGTCGTCCAGGCGTACATCCTGATCCAGACAGACGTCGGCAAGGCCGCCGAGGTCGCCCGCGAGATCGCCCAGGTCAAGGGCGTGACCCTCGCCGAGGACGTCACCGGCCCGTACGACGTGATCGTGCGCGCCGAGGCGCGCAACGTGGACGAGCTCGGCAAGCTGGTCGTCTCGAAGGTCCAGAACCTCGACGGGATCACCCGGACCCTGACCTGCCCCGTCGTCCACATCTGAACGCAACCGATCTGAACGCATCGAGCGACGTACGACGCCCCGGAGCCGCCCGGCTCCGGGGCCTCGTGCTGTCGGGGCTGGTCAGCACTCTCGTAGCGGGCTGCTCGGCAGAACCGGTGACGGTGACCTCGGCCGAGGACCTGACCGCCGAGGACCGGGAGACCTGCCGCGCCCTGATCGCGGATGTTCCCGACACGCTCGGAGAACGGGAACGTCGCGACATCGAACCGCCGGACGCCCTCGGCGCCGCCTGGGGCGACCCCGCGATCGTGATGACGTGCGGCGGCGAGGCACCCACCCTGAGCCCGACCGCGGTGTGCGAGGAGGCGAACGGCGTCGGCTACTTCGTGGACGATGCGTCGCTGAGGGACGAGTCCGCTGACGTCACGCTCGTGACGGTCGGCTACGACCCGATCATCACCGTCGTCGTCCCGGCCGAGCAGCGGCCGGAAGGGGTCGCGGCAGCCACGGCTGGACTGGCTGCTGCGGTCGAGGAACACACCGAGCTGATCCGGGGGTGCCTGTAGCTGATCGGTCCCTGGCTCGACGCACCCCGGGTCTCCCTGTCGTTCTCTGACGCTGCTGTCGACCGATTGGGCAGGAACGACAGTCGGTCGCGGCGTGTCGCCGCCGTTTGTGTCCAAACGGCGGGCTGGACATCAAGCAGATCCGCGAGTGCCTGTAGCTGATCGGTCCCTGGCTCGACGCACCCGGGTCTCCCTGTCGTTCTCTGACGCTGGTGCCGTGCGATTGGGCACGAACGACAGTCGGTCGCGGCGTGTCGCCGCCGTTTGTGTCCAAACGGCGGGCAGGACACCGAGCAGACCAGCCCACCGCCGCCGAGCCGACCTCAGCGCAGGCCGGTGTCGCGCGACAGCGCGAGCTGGATCAGCCGGTCGACCAGGGCCGGGTAGTCGAGACCGCTGGCCGCCCACATCCGCGGGTACATCGAGGTCGGGGTGAAGCCCGGCATGGTGTTGATCTCGTTGACCACCAGGGAGTGGTCCGGCATCACGAAGAAGTCGACCCGGGCGAGCCCCTCGCACCCGACCGCCTCGAACGCACGGGCCGCGTGCTCGCGCAGCCGGGCCGCCACGTCGTCGGGGAGGTCGGCCGGGACGTCGAGCTCGGTGTGCTCCTCGGGGAGGTACTTCGCGGCGAAGTCGTAGAACTCGTGGTCGCCGCCGACCCTGATCTCGGCCGGCACGGTCGTCTCCGGCGTGCCGTCGATGGCCTGGAGCACCCCGCACTCGACCTCCCGGGCGCCCTCGGCCGACACCTCGACCAATGCCTTGCTGTCGTGCTCGAACGCCCCGATCAGACAGCCCTCGAGCTCGCTCGGTTCGTGCGCCTTGGAGATGCCGATCGAGGAGCCGCCGCGGGCTGGCTTCACGAACAGCGGGTAGCCGAGCTCGGCGGCACGCCGGGCGCTGCCGCTCGGGTCGCGGGCCCAGTCGCGCCGGGTGATCGTCACCGAGGGCATCACCGGAAGTCCGGCGTCGCGCAGCACGATCTTCATGAACGCCTTGTCCATGCTGACCGCGGAGGCGAGCACGCCGGCGCCGACGTACCTCACCCCGGCCATCTCGAGCATCCCCTGCAACGTGCCGTCCTCACCCCACGGGCCGTGCCGGAGCGGGAACACGACGTCGACGTCGCCGAGGGCACGCGGTGGCTGCGCTGGCTCGTGCACGACGAGACCGGCAGAATCCGCCTCGCGCGCGAGCACGACCCCCGCCCGGTCGCCGTCGACCTCGGGCAGGTCGCGGCCGGTGATGCGCAGCCGCTCGGGATCGTCTGCCTCCAGCACCCATCGACCGTCGGTGGCGATCCCGATCGGCACCACGTCGTACTTCTCGCGGTCGAGCGCGGACAGCACGCTGCCTGCGGTGACGCAGGAGATCGCGTGCTCGCTCGAGCGGCCTCCGAAGACCAGTGCGACGCGCGGCTTGCGACTGCTTCCGGGGGTGCCGGGGGTGGGTGAGGTCATCGGCTCGACCCTAGCCGCCTAGATTGCTGTTCATGGCCGACGCCCCGATCCGACCGGACCAGCCCGAGCTCCGTCCCAGCACGCTCGCCGTGACGGCCGGGAGGCCCGCCCACGAACCCGACCAGCCGCTCAACACGCCACTGACGATGGCCTCGACGTACGTCGCCGGCGGTGACCTGGAATACGGGCGTTACGGCAACCCCACGTGGGCGGCGTTCGAGGAGGCGCTGGGAGGACTCGAGGGTGGTCGGTGCCTGTCGTTCTCCAGCGGTCTCGCAGCGGCCGCCACCGTGCTCGACCTGGCCGGGCTGGGCACTCGGGTCGTGGCGCCGCGGCACGCCTACAACGGCACGGTGATGCAGCTCGCCGACCTCGAGGCCCGCGGCAGGGTGACGGCCACCCTGGTCGACGTCACAGACACGGATGCGCTGCTGAAGGCCTGCGAGGACGCCGCCCTGGTGTGGCTGGAGTCGCCCACCAACCCAGCACTGGAGGTGATCGACCTCGAGCCGGTGATCGAGGCCGCGCACGCCGCCGGCGCGTACGTCGCCGTCGACAACACCTTCGCCACCCCGCTGCTGCAGCGGCCGCTCGACCTCGGCGCCGACCTCGTCGTCCACTCGGCGACGAAGTACCTCAGTGGTCACGCCGACGTGATGCTCGGTGCGATCGTCACCCGGGACGACGAGCTCTACGGCGTCCTGAAGGGCCGCCGCGATCTGGTCGGCGCGGTCCCCGGGACGCTCGAGGCGTGGCTCGCGCTGCGCGGCCTACGCACGCTGCACCTCCGCGTCGAGCGGGCCCAGGCCAACGCCCAGGAGCTGGTGCGTCGGCTGGCCGGCCACCCGGCGGTCGGCGAGGTCCGCTACCCGGGCTTCGGGGCGATGGTTGCAATCGTGCTGACCCAGGGGGCGATGGCCGCCGACCTGCTGACGCACAAGACGAGGCTGTGGGTGCACGCCACCTCGCTGGGAGGCGTGGCGTCGACCTTCGAGCGCCGTCGACGGTGGAAGTCGGAGGCAGCCACGATCCCGGAAGCGCTGGTGCGGATGAGTGTCGGCGTCGAGGACGTCGAGGACCTGTGGGACGACCTGCGCAGCGCGCTCGACGACCTGACCTGACAACCTGCCGTGCGAGCGCACGTTGCATCGTGGGGCGACGTCAGCCGCCGACGCCGTACCGCAGCAGGGACACGCCGTTACGGAAGCCCCGGACCTCCAGCAGCCGGAGCCGCGGCACCTCGTGCCGGTCGGGGAACAGCCTCCGGCCGCGGCCCTGGACGGCGGGGTAGAGGAACAGGCGGTACTCGTCGACCAGTCCCGACCTGATCAGCGCATGCGTGAGGGTGATGCTGCCGGTGATCACGACGTCGCGGCCGGGTTGCTCCTTCAGGGAGCGCACCTGGTCGAGCCAGTCGCTTCCGAGCACGGTCGAGTTCTGCCACTGCGGATCGGTCATCGTGGAGGAGACGACGTACTTCTGGACCAAGTTGAGCTCCTCGGTGATCCCGGTCGTGTCGTCGGTCTGCCGGGGCCAGTAGCCCCGGAAGTCTTCGAACGTCTGCCGACCCAGCACCAGGACGTCACCCTGCTCCGCCAGAACGCGCGTCGCCGCCACCAGCTCCGGGTCCTGGTCCTCGGGGTCGAACCAGTCGCTGAGCATCTCGATGGAGCCGTCAAGCGTGATGTTCTGTGTGATCGCGAGTGTCCTCATGAGAGTGCCGACCCGCCTCAGGCACCAGACTCATCGCCCGCCGCGCGGCCGCCACTCGACTGCCGCAACCACACGAATCAACGGAGGGTCAGTCCCGTTCGGCCTTCGTGTCACGGTCGATGAAGGCCTGCATCATGTCGCGAGCGGTGCTGCGGCCGGCGACCACGGCGTCGACGTGCTCGGCGATCGGGGCGTCGACGTCGTTCTTCTCCGCGAGAGCGAGCAGCGACGCGCACGACTTGGCTCCCTCGGCGACCTGTCGGGTGGATGCATAGATCTCCTCGGTCGTCTGGCCCTGCCCGAGCTTCTCGCCGAAGGTGCGGTTTCGGGAGAGTGGCGAGGAGCAGGTGGCGACCAGGTCGCCGAGCCCGGCGAGGCCCATCAGGGTCAGCGGGTCGGCTCCGAGCCGGGTTGCGAGCCGGGCGGTCTCGGCCAGGCCGCGGGTGATGACCGATGCGGTGGTGTTGTCGCCGAAGCCGAGGCCGACGGCCATCCCGACTGCCAGCGCGACGACGTTCTTGTAGGCACCGCCGAGCTCGCACCCGAGGACGTCGACGGAGGTGTACGGCCGGAACGCCGTCGCGTGGCACATCGCCTGCAGCCGCTTCGCGACGTCCTCGTCGGCGCATGCCACGACGGAGGCGGCCGGCTCACGGTTCGCGATCTCCTTCGACAGGTTCGGGCCGCTGACGACGGCGATCCGCTCCTCCCCTGCTCCGGTGACCTCGGCGATCACCTCGGACATCCGCTTGAGACTGCCGAGCTCGACGCCCTTCATCAGCGACACCAACGGGACCTCAGGGAGCACCGGCGCCCAGTCCACGAGGTTCTCGCGGAACGACTGGGAGGGCACCGCGAAGATGACGGCGTCCGCGCCGTCGACGGCGACGACGGGGTCGTGGGTCGCCGAGACGGTGTCGGGCAGCTTCACGTCCGGCAGGTAGTCGCGGTTCTCGTGGTGGTCGTTGATGTCGGCGCACACCGCTTCGCGCCGGCCCCAGATGGTGACCTCGTTCCCGGCGTCGGCGAGCACGATCGAGAACGCGGTGCCCCACGAGCCGGCACCGAAGACCGCGATCCGGCTCATGCCCGGTCCTGCTTCCTGGGGTTGCCGATCTGGCGGAGGCCTGCCTTGCGCGGGTCGAACCTCTCGGCCGGCGCCTTCTCACCGCGCAGGTCCTCGACCACCGCGACGAGCGCCGCCATGATCCGGGCGGTTGCTGCGTTGATCGTCTCCGTCGACCGCGGTCGGGTGAGCAGGTCGGTCAGGTCCACGGGGTCACCGGCCTTCATCACGATGCGCTTGCGGGGGAACAGCCGAGGTCGGGTGGTGTACGGCGGGAGCACCTCGTGGGCACCCCACTGGCCGACCGGGATCACGGGGCAGCCGGTCTCCAGGGCGATCCGGGCCGCACCCGACTTCCCGATCATCGGCCACAGGTCCGGATCGCGAGTGAGCGTGCCCTCGGGGTAGACGACGACGCACTCCCCGGCGCGGACTGCATTGACTGCAGCGTCGAACGCGCCCACCGCATTGCGGCTGAGCCGTTCCACCGGGATCTGGCCGGCCGACCGGAGGAACTTTGACAGTGCCTTGTTCTTGAACAGACCGGACTTCGCGAGATAGCGCGGCAGCCGGCCGTGGTCGTAGACGAAGTGGGCCGACAGCAGCGGGTCGATGTGAGAGATGTGGTTGAACACGACGATGCACCCGCCGACTGCCGGGATCTTCTCGCCGTCGATCCAGGTCCGACTCGCGATCGAGAGGAGGGTGGGCTTCACGATCGGCACCGCGAGGGAGAACGCCCAGCCGCGTCCCTGCTGAAGCTTGCGAACCGTCACGGGCATCCTTCGTCGGTGGGGTCGGCCGGCGACCGATGGTCGGTGGTGCGCAGCAGGCTACTCCCTCGGGTGGCAGGATCGCGTTGATGGAACGTCTCCGCTTCGTCGTCCTGGTCCCGGTCAAGGATCCGGACGTCGGCAAGTCCCGGTTGCAGGTGCCGGCGCACCTGCGACCTGGCCTCGCGAGCGCCTTCGCGCTCGACACCGTGCACGCAGCTCGCGACTCGGATCTGGTGGCCGAGGTCGTCGTCGTGACTCACGACGCGGGCTTCGCGGACGTGGTCTCCGACCTCGGGTTCCGGCACCTGGACGACGTCAGCGACGGCCTCAACGCCAGCCTGGTCGCTGCCGCCGAGGCGGTGCGCGAGCAACATCCGCAGGCCCGGCCGGTCGCCCTCTGCGGGGACCTGCCGAGCCTGCGGGCGCCCGACCTCACGGCCGCACTGAGGGCGATGCCGGACGAGGCAGCGGCGTACGTCGCCGACGCCGACGGCACGGGAACCACGCTGTACGCCGCGTCGTACGACAGCTTCGAGCCGCAGTTCGGCCGCGGCTCGGCGGCCGCACATGCCGGTGCCGGCGCGATCGCGATCGGCGGCGAGCTTCCGACCCTGCGTCGCGACGTCGACGACGAGACATCGCTCGCAGCCGCGCTGCGGCTCCGTGTCGGACGGTTCACCCAGGACGTGGTGCCGGTCCTCGGCGCCGGCGCGTGACCGCAGGTTCCTCCGCCGAGGACGCCGACAGGGGCCGCCCGAAACCGGGCGACCCCTGTCGGGTGACGTTCAGGACTTCTTGGCAGCCTTCTTCGCGGTCTTCTTCGCTGCCGTGGTCTTCTTGGCCGGTGCCTTCTTGGCCGTCGAGGACTTCTTGGCTGCCGTCTTCTTCGCTGCCGTGGTCTTCTTGGCCGGTGCCTTCTTGGCCGTCGATGACTTCTTGGCTGCCGTCTTCTTGGCGGCCGAGGTCTTCTTCGCCGGAGCCTTCTTCGCAGCCGACTTCTTGGCCGGTGCCTTCTTCGCCGCACTCTTCGCGGTCGACGTCGTCTTCTTCGCAGGCGACTTCTTGGTGGTCGCCTTCTTCGCTGCGGACGTGGCGTTCGCCGCTGCGGAGACCGTCAGCTTGGGCAGCTTCTTGGCGCCGGACACGACGTTCTTCAGGTCCTGCCCCGGAGTGAACTTCGGGACGTTCTTCTTCTTGGTGCGGATCGTCGCCCCGGTCGCGGGGTTGCGGGCGGTGCCGGCCTTGCGGACCTTGCGCTCGAACGAACCGAAGCCGGTGATGGCGACCTTCTCGCCGCGTGCCACCTCCCGGGTGATGGTGTCGAGCACCGACTCGAGAGCGTGCGCAGCCTGCTTGCGGTTGCCATCGAACCGCTGTGCCAGCTTGTCGATGAGCTGTGACTTGTTCACTGTCTTCCCTTCCAATGAACGATCGGGCCGAGCCTTTACTCGACTTCTCCTAGGCAAACTAGGCATTTGCGGCGTCGGCCACAATCACCACGCCGCTAAATCACCAAGAAATCATGGGGTTTCGACCCCCCAAGCCACGATCGAGATCAGAGAGTTGTGGGCTTCCAGCCCGGACGTGCCGCCTCGTACGTCACGATGTCGGCCTCGTGGGACAGCGTGATCCCGATGTCGTCGAGCCCTTGCAGCAACCGCCATCGGGTGTAGTCGTCGATGTCGAAGCTGTCCTCGATCCGGTCGGGTCCGTCACCGGCGCGGACTGTGCGCGACTCGAGGTCGACGGTGATATCCGTGCCGGGGCGGGACTCCAGCAGGTCCCACAGTCGCTGCACGACCTTCTCGTCGACCTCGGCCGCGAGCAGCCCGGACTTGCCGCTGTTCCCGCGGAAGATGTCTCCGAACCGCGGCGACAGCACGACCTTGAAACCGTAGTCCTGCAGGGCCCACACGGCGTGCTCGCGCGAGGACCCGGTGCCGAAGTCGGGACCGGCGACGAGCACCGACCCGCCGGCGTACATGTCCTGGTTGAGCACGAACCCCGGGTCGTTGCGCCAGCTGACGAACAACCCGTCGTCGAAGCCGGTCCTGGTCACGCGCTTGAGGTAGGACGCCGGGATGATCTGGTCGGTGTCGACGTTGCTCCGACGCAGCGGAACTCCGACCCCGGTGTGGCTGGTGAACTTCTCCATGGTCGGCTCCGATCAGTCCAGGTCCGCGGGGGACGAGAGCGTCCCGCGGATCGCGGTGGCCGCCGCGACCGGCACGGAGACCAGGTGGGTGCGGCCTCCCTTGCCCTGTCGGCCCTCGAAGTTGCGGTTCGACGTCGACGCACTGCGTTCCTGCGGGGCGAGCTGGTCGGGGTTCATCCCCAGGCACATCGAGCAGCCGGCGCCGCGCCACTCGGCGCCGGCCTCCTTGAAGATCACGTCGAGGCCCTCCTCCTCGGCCTGCAGCCGCACCCGGACCGAACCCGGTACGACGAGCAGCCGAGTGTCGGCGGCCACCTTGCGGCCCTCGATGATCTGGGCGGCGAGCCGCAGGTCCTCGATCCGGCCGTTGGTGCAGGAGCCGACGAACACCGTGTCGACCTTGATGTCGCGCATCGGCGTACCGGCCTCGAGTCCCATGTAGCTCAAGGCCTTTTCGGCCGCCACGGCGTCCGAGGGGTTCTCGAAGTCAGCGGGTGAGGGCACGGCACCGCCGAGCGGGACACCCTGTCCGGGGTTCGTCCCCCACGTGACGAACGGGGTCATCTCGGCTGCGTCGAACACGATCTCCTTGTCGAAGATCGCGTCGTCGTCACTGCGCAGGCTGCGCCAGTAGTCGAGGGCGGCATCCCAGTCGGCGCCCTTCGGCGCCTCGGCCCGACCCTCGATGTAGTCGAACGTGGTCTGGTCGGGGGCGATCAGACCCGCCTTCGCACCCCACTCGATCGACATGTTGCAGACGGTCATCCGGCCCTCCATCGAGAGCTCCTCGATGGCCTCGCCCCGGTACTCCACGACGTACCCCTGGCCGCCACCGGTGCCGGTCGTGCTGATCAGGGTGAGGATCAGGTCCTTGGCGGTCACGCCGTCGGGCAGGCAGCCGTTGACGGTGACCGCCATCGTCCTGGGCCGAGCCTGCGGCAGCGTCTGCGTGGCCAGCACGTGCTCGACCTCGCTGGTGCCGATGCCGAACGCGAGTGCGCCGAAGGCGCCGTGGGTGCTGGTGTGGCTGTCACCGCAGACGATGGTCATCCCGGGCTGCGTCAGCCCCAGCTGAGGACCGACGACGTGCACGATGCCCTGCTCGATGTCACCGAGGGGGTGGAGCCGGACGCCGAACTCCTCGGCGTTCTTGCGCAGCGTCTCGACCTGGGTGCGGCTCACGGGATCGGCGATCGGCTTGTCCCAGTCGACGGTCGGCACGTTGTGGTCCTCGGTGGCGAGGGTGAGGTCAGGACGACGGACGCTGCGACCACTCAACCGCAGCCCGTCGAACGCCTGCGGACTGGTCACCTCGTGGATGAGGTGGAGGTCGATGTAGAGGAGGTCGGGCTCGCCCTCGGCCGACCGCACGACGTGCGCATCCCACACCTTCTCCGCCAGGGTCCTGGCCATGACGCACTCCTCCAGTCCTTCGGGTTCGAGGCCTCGCCTACTCTACGCCTTGCCATCCACAATCCGAGACGGCAGTATTGGAATATGGACAACTCGAGTGGAGTCGGCGTCCTCGACAAGGCCGCCCTGGTGCTGACCGCGCTGGAGTCCGGCCCGGCCACACTCGCCGGTCTGGTCGCGAGCACGGGCCTGGCGCGACCGACCGCTCACCGGCTCGCCGTCGCACTCGAGCACCACCGGTTGGTCGCGCGCGACCTGCAGGGCCGGTTCGTGCTGGGACCCCGACTCGCGGAACTGTCCGCTGCGGCCGGCGAGGACCGGCTGCTCGCGACCGCCGGCCCCGTGCTGGCCCGGTTGCGCGACATCACCGGCGAGTCCGCCCAGCTCTGGCGACGCCAGGGCGACCACCGGATCTGCGTGGCCGCCGCCGAGCGCCCGTCCGGTCTGCGCGACACGATCCCGGTCGGCACCCAGCTCACGATGAACGCCGGCTCGGCGGCTCAGGTGCTGCTCGCCTGGGAGGACCCGGACCGGATGCAGCGCGGCCTTCAGAACGCTGCGTTCTCGGCCGCCGCGCTCTCGGGCATCCGCCGCCGCGGCTGGGCACAGTCGGTCGGCGAGCGCGAGCAGGGAGTGGCCTCGGTCTCGGCGCCGGTCCGCTCCCCCGGCGGCAAGATCCTGGCCGCCGTGTCGGTCTCCGGTCCGTTGGAGCGCCTCTCGCGTCAGCCCGGCCGGATGCACGCGCCGGCAGTGCTGGCCGCTGCCGAGCGGCTGTCGGAGTCGCTGCGAAGGGCCGCCGCGGCTGAGTGACCGCGACACTCCGCCGACGAGGCAGGGCGGGGTCAGAAGGATCCCAGGTAGTCGTCGACCTCGGCCGGGGTGAGTCCGTGCACGGTTCGCAGGCCGCGGGTCATGGTGGCGAGGTAGGCCGGGGCCGGCTCACCTGGTTCGAGGGCCGCGAGATCGGTGGCGCTGAAGGTCAGCACTGGTCGGCCGTCGAGCTCCCCGGTGAGGTACAGCGTCTCGTAGCGGCCGGGGCCGAGCGTGTGGCGGCGGGTGGTGAGGACCGGCGACAGGTCGTGATCGACACCGGGTTCGCGCCGCATCTCCTGCTCGACCACGTCGGAGAACATCCTCGGCGTCAGGAGGTACGCCGTGCTGAGCACCTGACCGTCGGCCTCGGGGTCGTAGAAGGCGATCGCGCCGCCCCAGGTCGGCGAGCGCCACGCGAACACCAACCGGCCGGGCATCACGAACGGCCGTGTCCCGAGCGCCGCCGACCGGTCGCGGGTGCCCGGGTAGGTCCGGGTGGCGCCCGGCGGGCAGCCGCCGAGCAGGTAGCACCCGAACCGGTCGGGGTCGAGGTTCGAGCCGTAGGCGGCGTACCACACCAGGTCGTCCACAGCAGCAGCTCGGGACACAGGGATGCTCAGAAGAGCGCCTCCTGCTCGATCCCGAGCAGGGTCTGCTTGCGCTCGAGCCCGCCCGCGTAACCGGTGAGGGTGCCGTTGGCCCCGATGATCCGGTGACAAGGGATGACGATCGGGATCGGGTTCAGGCTGTTGGCCAGACCGACCGCCCGCGAGGCCGCGTTGCTCTTGCCGAGCCGGTGCGCGATCTCGCCGTACGTCGCCGTCTCGCCGTAGCCGACGCCGAGCAGCTGTTCCCACACCCGCTGCTGGAAGTCCGACCCCTGCGGCGCAAGCGGCAGGTCGAACTCCTTCAGGTCGCGGTTGAAGTACGCCGTGAGCTGCTGGACCGCTCGCATGAGCAGCGGGTCGGCGTCGTTGCGCTCACCCAGCGGGCGGCCGGCGGGCGGCCGGTACGGGCTGAACTCGATCGCGGTGATCGCGCCCCCGTGGGCGACGATCCGCAACGGCCCGACCGGGCTCTCCATCTCGGTCCACATGTCAGTCATCCTCTCGGGTGGTCGGTTCAAGATCCAGGGCGTGCAGGGAGTGCCACAGGTGCTCCTGGGCGTAGGACCGCCAGGGTCGCCAGCCCTCGGCCAGGTCGGAGCCGGCGTCGGGGTCGCGACCAGCCCGCTGCAGGGCGCGGCGGACACCGACGTCGCTGGGCAGGAACACGTCGGGATGGCCGAGCGCGCGCAGCGCGATGTAGTCGGCCGTCCAGGGACCGATGCCGGGCAGCTCGAGCAGCCGCCTCCTGGCCTCGTCCCGGTCAGCTCCTCGGTCCAGCGCGATGTCACCGGAGGCGAGCGCCGAGCACAGCCCGACCAGGGCTCGGCCGCGTGCGCGCGGCATGGGGAGGTCCTCCGGGTCGAGCTCGGCGAGCACCTCCGCAGATGGGAAAAGATGGGTGAGCTCCCCCTCGGCCGTGTCCAAGCGGACACCGTGCTCACGAGTGAGTCCGGTCGCGATGGTCCGTGCTTGCACGACGCTGATCTGCTGACCCAGGACGGCACGCACGGCCAGCTCTGCGCCGTCGACGTGACCCGGCACGCGCAGTCCAGGGGTGCGGCGCACGAGCGGTCCCACGAGCGGGTCGCCCGCGAAGGCCTCGTCGACCGCGACCGGGTCGCAGTCCGCGTCGAGCAGTCGCCGGACCCGCTCCACTGCCGTGCCGAGGTCGCGCAGGTCACCGAGCCGGAACGTCGCCGGCACCTGCGCGGTGCCGCCCGTCGCGGGCAGGTCGCTCAGCTCGACCCGGACCGTGCCGGCAGCGTGCGGTAGCGCCAGAGTCCGGGCGTACCAACCGTCGCCCGCGGCCTCGACGCCGGGGACGACGCGGGTGGCCAGGAAGTCGAGCAGGGCACGGCCCGCGAACGGAGTTCGGACTGCGATCCGCATGGTGACCGCACCGCTGGTCTGCCGGCGGCCGCGCCGGCCGCGAAGCTCGCTCGGCGTCGCGGCGTACACCTCCCGGACGGTGTCGTTGAACTGCCGGACGCTGGCGAACCCGGCGGCGAACGCCACATCCGCGAAGCCGAGGTCGGTCGTCTCGATCAGCACCCGCGCGGTCTGGGCGCGGCGTGCGCGCGCCAGCGCGAGCGGCCCAGCGCCGAGCTCAGCGGTGAGGAGGCGGGTCAGGTGGCGGGAGGTGTAGCCCAGCCGGGCCGCCAGCCCTTCGACACCTTCCCGATCGACCACCCCGTCACCGATCAACCGCATCGCGCGGCCGGCCACGTCGGCCGCGACGTCCCAGTCGGGACTGCCGGGAGTCGCGTCGGGCAGGCACCGCTTGCACGCGCGGTAGCCGGCTGCCTGCGCGGAGGCGGCGCTCGGGTGGAAGGTGACGTTGCGGAGCGCCGGAGTGCGGGCGGGGCACGACGGCCGGCAGTAGATGCCGGTGGTGCGGACGGCCGTGTAGAAAACGCCGTCGAACCGCCGGTCACGGGCCTTCACCGCGCGGTAGCAGGACTCGTCGTCGAGTCGGGTGGTCGGCGTCATGAGGCTCATCCTGCCTCAGTCCACTGACATCCTCTCGCGGAAATCGGACACGGCGGCACTGCCCTCTAAGGTGCGGTGTGTGGACTACGACCTGGTGCGGATCGGGCCCGACGACTGGAAGGCGTTCCGCGACATCCGGTTGCGGTCGCTCGCCGACGCGCCGGCCGCGTTCGGGTCGCGGTACGACGACTGGGTGGGTGCTCCCGAGGAGCGCTGGCGGGCACGGCTCACCGCTGTGCCGCTGACGGTGCTGGCCCGCGCCGGCGAGGAGACGGTCGGCGTCACGAGCGGAGCGCCCGAGGGCGAGGAGTCGGTGGAGCTGATCTCCATGTGGGTCGACCCCGCGGCTCGCGGCTCCGACGTCACCGCCGCGCTGATCGACGCCGTCGTCGAGTGGGCGACCGAGCAGGGTCGCTCGACGTACCTCATGGTCCGCAGGGACAACGCGCGGGCGATCCGCGCGTACGAGAAGGCCGGATTCGTCGACCGCGGCGTGCCTGCGGACTGGCCGCCCGACGAGCCCCCGGAGAACCGGATGGAGCACCGTCCGGATCACAGCCGTTGACGCTCAGCCCGGACGGGCCTGATCAGCTCCCCCTCGAGACCTTCCGCGACGTGACGCCTTCGGACTTGTCGGCCAGCGCGATCTTGGTGCTGTCGGACGGGCTGACCCCGTTGCGCACCGTGATCTCCACGAGACCGTCCTCGAACTCGGCCGTGATCTGGTCGGCGTCCGTGCCGTCGGGCAATGTGATCACGCGCCGGAACTCGCCGTAGAAGCGCTCCCGGATCAAGAACTCAGCCGTGTCGTCCGCCAGGTCGGGGCTCCGGGTGCCCGACACGGTGAGCACGCCGTGGGTGAAGCGCAGGTCGACGTCCTCAGGGTCGACGCCGGACAGCTCCACCCGGATCACGAGGTCGTCGCCCTGAGCCAGGATGTCGGTGGCGGGCACCCACGCCGACGCGTGGGTGCGTTCGGTCGGCTCGGTACCGCGCTCCGCGCCGCCGTGCAGGCCGACCGAGCGCATCCGCGCCATCTCGCTGAAGAAGTCAGTGACGCCCTCGAAGGGGTTACGACGCTCGGGCACGGTGGTCTCCTTCGTCGGTGCCGGCTTGACCCAGGTCAATTCTCACGCAGCGGCTCCGTCAGGCCGACGGTCCGGAGGAAGGACTTCGCGACGTCGCCGTCGTCCTGGCCCTCGGTCACCCGGGCGTTCATCTGCACCATCGCCTGCTCGCTGAGCTCGCTGTTGACCGCGTTGACGACGCGGAGGAACGCGTCCGCGTCGATGGAGTCCAGCTTGTCCTCGCTGACGACCATCACCACGTTCTGGGAGCCGAACAGCCGCTCGGGGTCCTCCAGCAGCGTGTACTTGCCGGTGTCGAGCTGCGGGTCGGTGGTGAACGCGTTGACGGCGTCCGCGTCGCCGTTGTCGAGCGCGGCGTACTGGGCGCCGAGGGCGAACGGCCGGAACTCGGCCCCGGTGAGCCCGTAGACCTGCTGCAACCCCTCGAGACCGAGATAGAGGTCCTCGAACTCGGGCCGGGCGCCGAGGACGAAGTCACCCACCTGGCGCAGGTCCGCGATGCTGGTGAGGTCGCGCTCCGCGGCGTACGCCGTGGTGGTGGCGATCGCGTCCTTGTTCTCGAACGGCGTCATCTCGCTCATCGCCATGTCCTGCGTCTCGTAGTACGCCCGCGCCTGCTCGTAGGTCTCCTCGGGGTCGAGCCCCGACACCTCCTCGCCGGCCACGATCGACAGCACCGTCCCGGTGTAGGCCACGTAGCCGTCGATCTCGCCGTCGCGGAGCGCCTGGTCGAGGTCCTCCGCCGGCCCGATCCCCTTGCGCAGGTCGACGGCGTAGCCGTTGACGGCCAGTGCCTGCCGCCACAGCTCACCGAGGATCCGGGCCTCGGGGAACTCCTGGGTTCCGATGGTGACGCGCAGCGAGGCGCCCTGCGGCTGCTGGGAGGCGTCGCGCTCGGTGTTGGACTCGCCGCATCCCGCGGCCAGCGCGGCGAGCGCGACGGCCGCTAGGACCAACCGGGCCTTCATGAGTCCGCCCGGGTGGTGGTCGGGGCGCGTCTCGGATGAGCGGCAACGGCGTCGTCCTGCGTCTCTCTCGCCTCCTCGCGCATCGCCTTGATCCAGCACCAGGCGACCCCGACCAGCACGAACGTGAAGGGCACCGATCCGAGCACGGCCGCCTGCTGCAGGGCTGTCAGCCCACCCACCAGCAGCATCGCGCACGCGATCCCGCCCATAAGCACGCCGAGCACGACCACGACGAACGTGGGCGGCCGCATGGACCCGCGCGAGGCCATCGTGGCCATCACCACCGAAGCCGCGTCGGCGCCGCTGATGAAGAAGAGCGCGATCAACAGGATGCACAGAGCCGAGCTGAAGACCGGGAGCGGCAGCGCGTCGAGCGCCGTGAAGAGGGACAGCTCGGGCGTCGCGAGCGATCCGACGATGTCCGCGTCGCCGGTGCGCTGCAGCTCGATCCCGACGCCGCCGACCACGGCGAACCAGAAGAACCCGAACCCGGTGGGCGCCGCGACGACGCCGAGCACGAACTCGCGGATCGTCCGACCTCGGGAGATGCGGGCGACGAACATGCCGACGAACGGCGCCCACGAGACCCACCAGGCCCAGTAGAAGATCGTCCAGCCGGCCATCCACTGCTCGTCACCCACGCCGGTCTGCAGCGACATCGGAAGGACCTGGATCAGGTAGGTCCCGATGGACTCGATGCCTTGGGAGATGACCAGCACCGTGGAGCCGCCCAGGGCCAGGAAGAAGACGAAGAGCCCGATCGTGGCGAACATCCCCATGTTCGCCAGGAAGTTGATGCCCTTCTCGACGCCGGAGGTGGCCGAGATCAGGAACAGGGTCGTGACCACGACGATGATGGCCACGGCCACGGCGTTCGACTTCGGTACGTCGAGCAGGTAGTCGAGTCCGCTGTTGAGCTGAAGCCCGTTGAGCCCCAGCGCCGTGGCGGTCCCGAAGAGGGTGGCGACGATGGCGAGCGCGTCGACGAGCCGTCCGAGCGGTTTGGTCGACGCATCGGGGCCGAGCACGGGGATGAACGTCGAGCTCACCAGGATCGGCTGGTCCTTCCGGAACGAGAAGTAGGCCATGGCACCGCCCATCACGGCGTACATCGCCCAACCGTTGAACCCCCAGTGGAAGTAGGTGTAGCGCAGCGCGACCAGCGCCGCCTCGTTGCTCTGCGGCTCCGCCAGCCCGTGCGGCGGGGCGGTCCAGTGCGAGACCGGCTCGGCGACGCCGAAGAACAGCAGGCCGGCGCCGAGGCCGGCCGCGAACATCATCGACACCCACGAGAAGGTCTTGAAGTCGGGTCTGGAGTCGTCCGGTCCCAACCGGATGCTGCCCCAGGGGTGGAACACCAGCACGATGCAGAGCGCGAGCGCCCCGAAGGCGATGAGGACGAACGTCCAGCCGAAGTTGCCGATCACCCAGGTCAGCGTGGTCGACATGACGGTGCCGAGACTCGCAGGAGCGATCAGCCCCCAGCCGACGAACCCGGCGATCAGCAGTGCCGACCCCCAGAAGACGGCCGGGTCGACATCCTTGAGGTATCGCTTCACTACGGGCCTCCTCGGGCGCCGGTCCCGTTCCACCTTGGTCGGCGCCGCTGGGGGGTGTCAATGAGGCATTGTCTACCGTAGAGATAGTCTTTGACTATCACTGCAGAGGAACGTCACCGTGAGGCGATGCCGACCAACGCTGTCACCCCGAGCAGCGCGACGCCGGCCAGCAGCGCCAGGCCCGTGGCACCGATCCGGCGATCACGACTGAGCCACACGAAGCCGACCACGACGGCGACCCCGGCAAGCATCAGGGCCAGCGCCGGCCGTGCCTCTTCGCCCAGTGCGAGGTGACCGACCAGTGCTCCGGCGGCCACCAGCGAGAGAGCGGTGCGCCGCCACGCCAGCAACGTGCGCTCGTACTGGTCGGGCTGCTCGGAGGCGGCGGCGCTCACAGGACCAGCACCACCAGGCAGGCGGCCACCACCACGAGTGCCAGGGCGAGCCACGCCAGCGCCGCGGTCCCGGGCAAGGGTCGCCGCAGTCGCATCGCCCGCTCCGCAGCCGCCCAGCGCAGCCAGGCGACGGCCGCGCCGATCAGGCCGAGCACGACGAGGAAGGCTGCGAGCACGGTCTGCAGTTCGGCGGGACCGTCCAGGTTCACTGCGTCCAGGGCCACGCCGCCCGCGACCAGCGCGAGCGACGTCCGCACCCACGCCAGGAACGTCCGCTCGTTGGCGAGGCTGAAGCGGTGGTCGGGGGTCTCGCCGACGCCGTACACCCAGGACGGCCACTGGCCGCGGCCCTCTCCCGTCCGTGCGGTCATCGGCCGCCGTCCGTGGGTCCGCCGGTGGCGACATCGACGAACTGCCGGGCCAGGGCGCTCAACCGGCCCTCGCGCCAGAGCAGGTGGACCGACGCCCGCGCCGGCGGGTCGAGCCGCAGCAGCCGGGCGCCCTTGACCGCGGCGTCGGCGGCCAGCCCCTGGGGCAGCAGGGCAGCCCCCGCGCCGGCGAGGACCATCGGCACCACTGAGGCCAGGTGAGCGGTCTCGACGGCGACCTCCCCCGGCCGACCGGCCGCCTCCAGTCGCTCGTCGACCATGGTGCGCAGGGCGGTTCCCTCCGGCGTGCTGACGAGACCGAACGGCACCAGGTCCGCGATCGTCATCGTGGGCCCCACCGGGTCGGATCTTGCCGGCAGGACGGCCACCAGCTCCTGCTCCATCAGCCACTTGCTGCGCAGCAGGCCGGCAGGAGGCTCACCGTCGACCAGGCCGAGCTCGGCACCACCGGACCGGACGATCTCGAGCACCTCGCTGCGCCGGCCCGGGTCCGCCACGGTCACCTGCACGTGGGGGTGCAGGGCCCGGAACCTGCCGATCATGAGCGAGAGCGGGTCCACGGCCCAGAGGGTGTTGGTGATGATGCTGAGCTGGCCGAAGCCACCCTCGCTCACGGCGCGCACGGCACCCCGAGCGACCTGGAACGACCGGAGCGCCTGGCGGGCCGGCTCGAGCAGCGCCTCACCCTCGGGTGTCAGCCGGGACCCGCGGCCGTTCCGGTCGAACAGCTGGGAGCCGAGGTCACGCTCGAGCAGGGCGATCGCGTGCGACAGCGAGGGCTGCGCGATCGACAGCGTCGCCGCGGCGCGGGTGAAGCTGCCCTGCTCTGCCACCGCCAGGAAGTACTCCAGATGGCGCCGGTCCACACCCCGACCCTAGCGATCCAGGCGGGACTGTGGTGCCGCGACCAGTCTCGGCGCCAGGGAGTCGGACTAGCCCGTCGCCGGGCGCTCATAGACGGCCGTCATCAGGCCGTCGGGGTCGAGGTGCTCCAGCAGCACCCCGGCGATCTCGCTCAGCTGCCGCAGCTGCGCGGCGCTCAGCGCATCGATGACGTGTCGCCGTACGTTGTCGACGTGCCCGGGGGCGGCGGCCACGATGGTTCGCCAGCCCTCGGCCGTCAACGTGACGTGGGTCGCCCGTCGATCGTCCGGCGCGGGCGAACGCTCGACGAGATCGCGACCTTCGAGACGGCTCACGACGTGCGACAGCCGGGGCAGCGTGGCGTTGGTGCGTTGCGCCAGCGCGGTCATGCGCAGGGTCCGGTCGGGCGACTCGGAGAGCATCGCGAGGACGAAGTACTCGAAGTGGGTCAACCCGGAGTCTCGCCGCAGCTGGGCGTCGAGCACGCCCGGGAGCAGCTCCACGACGGCGACCAGCCTTACCCAGGCCGTCAGCTCGTCGTCGTCCAGCCAACGCGTGTCCATGGTCACATCGTAGTCCATTAGTTGACGGAACAAGTAATTCGTGGGAGAGTTACTTGTACAAACAACTAATCGACTTCAGGAGATCCACATGGCACACGTCTCGATCATCGGTACCGGCACCATGGCCCAGGCCATCGCGAGCGTCGTCGGCAGGGGCGGTCACACCGTCGAGCTGCTCGGCGAGAACGACCAGACGCAGGTCACGGGCGACATCGTCGTCCTCGCCGTCCCTTACGCGGCCATCCCGGCCGTCCTGGCTGCTCGAGGCGACAGCCTCGCCGGCAAGATCGTCGTCGACATCACCAACCCGGTGAACTTCGAGACGTTCGACTCGCTCACGGTCCCGGCCGACAGCTCGGCCGCCATCGAGCTGGCCGCCGAGCTCCCCCAGTCGCGGGTGCTCAAGGCCTTCAACACCACCTTCGCCGGCACGCTGGCCTCGGGCACCGTGGGCGAGAACACCACGACCGTGCTGGTCGCAGGTGACGACACGGACGCCAAGTCGACGCTGGCCGGGGTGGTCGCCTCGGGCGGCCTGAAGGTCATCGACGCTGGCTCGCTCAAGCGCGCGCGTGAGCTCGAGGCGCTCGGCTTCCTGCAGATCAGCCTGGCTGCGAACGAGAAGGTCTCGTGGACCGGCGGTTTCGGCGTCGTCGCCTGATCTCCGTCTCCAGACCCACCCAGCGGCGGCGTGCTCGGCACGCCGCCGCTTCGCGTGACCCGAGCGACCTATGGAGTCACCCGCTGCCGGCGCGATCACGCCGGCAGCGGGTGAGCCTGGGTCACCTGTCGACCGACGTCAGCTGTCGATCGGCAGCGCGATGTCACGCACGTGGTGGGACCTCGGGAACGAGCCCACGGGGCTGACCCGGCCCGTCAGCAGCTGCACCTTGTAGAACGCTGCTCGACCACCCGTGGTGATCGAGGCGTACGCGGTGTTCTTGATGGTGCTGCCACCGTCGACCCGGCTGACGATGTCGAACCCGACATCGCGCCTGGCGTCGACACCCAGCTTGCCCGTCGCAGACAGGGTCCCGTTGTTGGCCGGCGCCTGGACCGCCACCTGGTCCATCAGCGTGTCGATGGCGAACAGAGTCGTCGCGGTCGCGGGGTCGAGGTCGTTGTTGGTGTACGCCGAGCCGTTGATCCCGGTCGCCGGAGGCGCCGTCGGCGGGTAGGACAAGGTGACGTCAGCGACGGTCACCCCGGCCGGGTTGACGTCGTGCCGCAGGTTCTGGCCGGTGTCGCTGGTGACACGCAACCGGTCCGCCGCGGGGTTGAAGTCGACGCCGAACGTGGTGCCGTCCAGGGCCACGGTCAGCTGGCTCACGCGGGTCGCCCTCGCCGTGCGGGGATTGATCGTGTAGACGCCGCCGGAGTCGCCGACGCCGTACAGCTTCGAGTCCTGGACCCGGTAGTCGATGCCGACCAGTGCGGTGTCTCCGACGAGACCGCGCACCTGCCCGACGGCACGCGTCTTCTGGGGCCGGTCGACGTCGAACGACACCAGCTTCGTGTCTCCGACCAGCCCGATCGCCCGGAGCGACCGGCCATCCGTGTCCCCGGCGGTGGCGGGACCGCTCAGCACTCCTGCGGCCAGCGCCAGCCCGGCTACCCCGACAGCTGCGATCGTCGTGTTCCTCTGCCTCATGCCTGTCTCCCCTTCGGTTCACTGCGCGGAGTCGGTCCCCGCATGCTGTGGAGGAGTGTTCGGACAGGTCATCGCCTCGGATGGGTGGAGATGTGGCCCGGGGAGGGGCGATCAGTCAGTGACCTTGGTGTCCGGTCGCCGATAGTCCAGGTCGCTGTACTCGGAGTGTCGGAGCATCCACGCCTGGACGAAGGGGCAGATCGGCAGCACGCGTAAGCCGAGAGTTCGCACGTGATCGAGGGCGCCCTGCACGAGTGCTCCACCGACGCCCTGCCCCTCGAGGGAGGGGTCGACCTCCGTGTGGGTGAACACGATCAGCTCGTGGGTCTTCTGATAGGCAGCGAACCCGAGGACCACGCCGTCTCGGACGGCCTCGTACCGGTGCCGCTCCGGAGCATCGATCACCCGCAACGTCATCTGCCGGCCTCGGTACCGCCGTCGGCCCCACGGTGCCTGTGGTTGGTCATCACACGACCGTACCGACGGGCATGCCCCCGGCCGGATCCATTGACCCCCGACCACTGGTGTGACTAGGGTCACAGCGCCTCTGCGGGCCCGTCGGGACCGCGCTCTCTCGGAAAGGCAGTTCTGTTGCGCTCTCGGGACCGGTTCGTCCGCTCTGCCCTGTCAGTCCTCACCACGCTCGGCCTCACGTTGGGGTTGGGCCTCTCTATCCCCCAGGTGGCCGCGGCCGTCCCCGAGGATCGCTCGGATCGGTCCGCCGCACGTGCTGCCGACCAGTCCGACCGCGGAGCCGCGTTGGACGCGGCGACACCGCCCGAGAAGCTCCCGAAGTCGGACAGCGGGTTGTGGATCGTGCAGCTGGAGGAGCCGGCGCTGGCGAGCTACCCGGGTGGCATCGCGGGCCTCCGCGCCACCAGCCCGGCGGCCACCGGCCGCGACCGACTGGACGTCGACAGCCGTGCCAGCAGGGCGTACGTCGAGCACCTCGTCGACCGGCAGAAGGACGTGGCACGCGACCTCGAGGCGATGCTGGGCCGCGACGTGACGGTGACGGCACGGTTCCAGCACGCGCTGAACGGCATCGTGGTCCGCGCCGCTCGCGAGGAGGCGCAGCTTCTCACGGAAATGCCCGGAGTCGCTGCGGTCTACCCGGACCAGAAGTGGAAGCTCGACACCGACGTGAGCAACGAGATCATCGGCTCACCGGCGATCTGGGAGGGCGAGACGGGAGCGGAAATCGGCAGCCGCGGAGAGGGCGTGATCGTCGGGATGCTGGACACCGGCGTCAACCCCGGCCACCCGAGCTTCGCGGCGGTCGACGGCGACGGCTACGTCCACGAGAACCCGCTCGGCAGCGGCACCTACCTCGGCGTGTGCGCACCCGGTGCGCCCCGCCACCAGGACATCTGCAACGACAAGCTGATCGGCGCCTGGGACTTCAGCGGGAGCACCGCGACCGACGAGAACGGCCACGGCAGCCACACCGGTTCCACGATGGCGGGCAACAAGCACGACGCGGTGTTCACGGTCGGGGAGGACACGCTGACGCGCACCGTCTCCGGGGTCGCGCCGCGGGCCAACGTCATCTCCTACAAGGTGTGCACGCTCACCTGCCTGTCGTCGTGGAGCGTCGCCGCGGTCAACCAGGCGATCATCGACGGCACCGACGTGCTCAACTACTCGATCTCGGGCCCGGACAACCCGTGGAACAACCCGGTCGACGCAGCCTTCCTCGCGGCGTACGACGCCGGGATCTTCGTCTCCGCCTCGGCCGGCAACGACGGGCCGGGTGCGGGCACGGTCGCCAAGACCGCCCCCTGGAACGCCGCCGTCGCCGCCACCAACAGCCCGCGCCTGATCGCCCACGACGTGTCCGTCGTCGGCGACTCCGTTCCGGAGGACCTGGTGGGGCTGGCCGGAGTGCCGGGCACGGGACCGGCGGTGACCGCTCCGGTCGAGGCCGAGCTGCGGGAGGCGTCGGTCGTCGACGAGGGCAACCTCCGCGGGTGCGAGGCCTTCCCGGCCGGCGCCTTCCAGGGCGCGATCGCCCTCATCGAGCGCGGCGACTGCAACTTCTCGGTGAAGGTCGACAACGCCGACGACGCGGGCGCCATCGGGGTGATCGTGACCAACCAGTTCGTCGGCCCGCCGGTCGTGATGGGAGCGCTGGAGGGCACCGACATCCCGTCGGTGATGCTCGACAACGGCGACGGCACTCGGCTGCGGCAGCACGTCGTCGCCCACCCGGCCACGACGGTGCGGATCGACAGCTCCACGGTGCTGACGATGCATCCCGGGTGGGAGCGGATGGTCAGCGACTTCAGCTCCCGCGGGCCGAGCGACTTCGACCTGTTGGCACCGACGTTCGCGGCGCCGGGCCGCAACATCCTGGCTGCGACCATGGCGTCCGGTGGTGAAGCGGCGCGCTACGAGTTCATGCAGGGCACCTCGATGGCCTCACCGCATGGCGCGGGGGCGGGCGCGCTGCTGAAGGCGCTGCACCCCGAGTGGTCGCCGGCCGCGATCCGTTCGGCGCTGGCGTCCACCGCGGACGACCAAGAGCTGCTCAAGGACGACGGCGAGACCGCCGCCGACCCGTTCGACGTGGGCTCCGGCCTCCTCGACCTCGAAGCCGCCGGCCGGGTCGGGCTGGTCATGGACGAGTCGACCGAGGACTTCCTCGCCGCGGACCCGGCCACCGGCGGCGACCCCCGCACCCTCAACCTCCCGGCCTTCGTGGACCAGAACTGCCTGGACATCTGCACGTTCACGCGGGAGGTGACCAACGTCGCCGACACCTCGGCGACGTACACCGCCGAGGTCGATGCACCCGAGGGTGTCGGCGTCACCGTGGAGCCGGCGACGTTCACGATCGAGCCGGGAGCCACGCAAACCATCACCGCCACGGCCGACGCCAGCGACCTGGTCGGCGGCGAGCACCTGTTCGGTGACATCACGCTGACCACGGACGCCACCCACGCCGGTGGCGCGGAGGTCGCCGACGTTCACTACCCGATGGTGCTGGTCAAGGCCGAGGCCGAGATGGTCGTCGAGCCGGCCGAGCTGTCCACGCTGCTCGGCGTGGACGAGCAGGAGATCCAGACCGTCACCGTCACCAACGCCGGTGGCGCGCCGATGGAGTGGGCGGTCAGCGAGGAGGGTGCGGAGTGCGCGCTGCCGGAGTGGGCGAGCGTGGATCCGTCGTCCGGCTCGCTCGCCGCGGGCGAGTCGCAGGAGGTCGCCGTCACCTTCGACACCACCGCCATGGCGGGCGGCACCTACGAGGCGTCGCTGTGCCTGGCCAGCAACGACCCGCACACGCCGGTCGCCACGGTCGCCCTGACCCTCGAGGTCGTGGAGATCCCCGTGGTCGAGGTGGACCGCGACGAGCTCGCGTCGACCCAGCCGGCGGGCGTGGTCACGACCGACACGATCACGGTCGGGAACAGCGGGTACGGCGTTCTGGACTGGACTCTCGCCGACCCCGAGGCGGGGCCGTCCGAGGAGCGGATCCAGCAGCTGCGCGAGGGTGTCCTCCTGGCGCCCAACTCAGGGTCGAGCAACCGTGGCGTGATGGCGTTCGACGCCCAGGACGGGACGCTCCTCGATCCCGAGTTCATCCCGCATCACGCGTACGCCGACAGCACGCTCTACACGCCCAACCACGTGCTGCCCAACCTCGACGGCACCGGCTTCCTGGTCGCGGACCAGGTCCGCCACGTGATCACCGAGTACGACCTCGACGGCAACTTCCAGGGCTTCTTCGCCCCGGGCGACGGGGTGCCGGACTTCTCGATCATGCAGAACATCCGCGGCATGGCGTGGTCGCCCGATGACACGCTGCTCGTCACCGTGGCCACCGGTCCCAACGCCGACTCGATCATCGAGCTCGACCGCGACGGCAACTACCTCGGCCGCTACGTCGAGCAGGAGAGCGACGGGATGGACGGGCCGTGGTTCATCACGTTCCGCGACGACGACATGCTGGTCTCGGCCAACGGCAGCCGGAAGGTGCACAGCTTCAGCACGGACGGTTCGACCGCCAACCCGCCGTTCGCCACCAACCTCAACTGGCCGGAGCAGACCAGTGAGACCGACGACGGCAACGTCCTCGTGGCCAACTGGACCGGCACCTCCTCGACGCTGCCCGCCGGGATCCACGAGTACGACACCGCAGGCAACCACGTCGGGCACTACGTGCCGCCCGGCAACTCCTTCGCCGGCGTCCACCCGCTCGGCAACGGCAACATGCTGGTCACCAGCAACACCGGCGTCTGGGAGATCGACCGCACCGGCACGGTGCGCCAGCAGGAGCAGTCCGGCGGCCGCGGCCGGTTCATCTCGGAGGTCCGGATGCCCGACCTGCTGCCCTGCAGCACCCCGGACGAGGTGCCGTGGCTCGACGTCGAGCCGGGATCCGGCGGCCTCGGGCGCGGTGAGTCCACCGAGGTCACGGTGAGCATGGACAGCACCGGACTGGCTGCCGGCGAGCACACCGCCCAGCTCTGTGTCTCGAGCGACGACCCGGCCACGCCGTACGTCCCGGTGACGGTGACACTCACCGTCACTGACGCCTCCTGCGACACCGTGGTCACCGGCGTGCGCCAGACCCCGCTCACGGTCACCTCCGGTCTGGCGTGCCTCGCCCCCGGATCGCGGGTCAACGCGGCGGTGACGGTGCGAAGCGGTGCCGGGCTGTGGGCTCGTGACGCCTACGTCGGCGGCCCGCTCAGCACCAGCGGTGCCACCTCCGTGGAGGTGAGCTCGACGACGGTCGTCGGGCCGGTGACGGTCCGCTCGAGCACGGGGCCGGTGCGCCTGGACGGGAACGAGGTTCACGCGCCGGTCACCGTCGACGGCAACCGGACCGGTGAGACTGCGACCGTGATCGCCGCGAACGACATCGACGGTCCGCTCTCCTGCCGGAACAACGCACCGCCGCCGACCGACGAGGACCGACCGAACACCGTCAGGGGGCCCGTCGCCGGGCAGTGCCGGAACCTGTGACGGGTACTCCGGGCGGCCCGCGGTAGCTCGGCGGGCCGCCTGGGAGCTGTGGGCAGCGTGCCGATATCTGTGAGGCCGTCGACCACCTCGTGAGCTCCGGCGACCACGACGCAGTTCTTGATCAGCCCAGCTGCATCAGCCGCTGCTCCGACACCTCGTCGGGTCTGTCGTGTGACGCAGGGTTGTCTCGACGCGCCTCTTGACACTAGAGCATACTTCTGCTGAGAATGCTGTTCTACTCAAAACGGCGGCAGTCGCCGTGTGGGACCTGACCAGGAGGTCAGCATGTCGGTGTTCTCCTTCACCTCTCCGATCCGCCGCGTGAGCCAGGTTCCGGCCGCGATCCAGGGCGAGACCGCCTGGCTGCGGCCGCTGGGGCCCGACGAGGCCGACCCGCTGCATGCGGTCTTCGACGCGATGTCCCCGGAGTCGCGCTACGCCCGGTACCTCCAGGCGGTGCCCGAGCTGACGCCGAGCATGACCCGCACGCTCACCGCGGTCGACGGCACCGACCACGTGGCCTGGCTGGCGAGCATCGGGGATCGGCCTGTGGGCATCGGCCGATACTTCAAGGTGGGTCCGTGCAGCGCCGAGATCGCGTTCGAGGTGGCCGACGAGTTCCACGGCCTCGGCCTGGGCGCCGCGCTGCTCGACACCGTCACGACGGTCGCTGCGGTGTCCGGGATCCGGGAGCTCCAAGCGCTTGT
Source organism: Nocardioides sp. (assembly GCF_036374615.1). Lineage (GTDB taxonomy): Bacteria > Actinomycetota > Actinomycetes > Propionibacteriales > Nocardioidaceae > Nocardioides. Next base: position 9,645 of record NZ_DASUTK010000061.1, on the reverse strand, counting down.
GCTCGGCTCCAACCACCGCTCACAGCGGCTGCTCTCCCTGGTGGGACTCGAGCTGGCGCCGCAGGGCGGCGGGGTGCTCGAGGCCGACGGTCCCTTCCACCTGCTGGAGCAGCCACGCGTCGAACGGCCGATGGTCGTGCGGCTCGCCCTCGTCGCTCCCCAGCCAGTCGCTGCCTGAGCGACAGGACGCGGCCGGCCCGTCAAGCAGGTTCGACCAGCTGGTCCACGAGAGTGCGCGTCAGCCATCGGGCGTAGCGCTCGTGGTCCCAGCCGCGGATCGAGCGGAGCAGCAGATAGACGTCGATGCTGCCGACAGCCCAGGCGGTGTCGGTGGCTTCGTCGGGCGGGAGGCGGAGGCGCTCCTGGTCGACCATGCCGATCATGGTCGAGAAGGTCTCGTTGCGGCGCCGGTGGGCGGCTTCGAGGCTGGCGGCTGCGCTCGGGTCGACGGCGGCCGCCTGGCGGTAGGCGACCCAGACCGGCGCCAACCGCTGCATCGTCTCGGCGATGAGTGCTGCGATCGTCTCGACCTGGCGTTCGGCGGTCGGCTGCTCGGTGATCGCGGTGAAGCTCGGCCGGTCGGTGAGCAGGACCTCTTGGTCGTCGCCGGCGACGGCCAGGTCGACGACGAGGTGCATCAAGGCGGCCTTGCTCTTCCCAGCGTTGTAGACCGACTGCAGGGCCACGCCCGCCTCCTTCGCGATATCGGCGACGGTCGTGGCGACGTAACCGCGGGTCACGAACAGCTCGCGGGCTGCCTCGACCACCCGGCGTCGGGTGGCGCGGCGCTCCTCATCGGCGCGTTCTCGCCGTCGGGTCGCGTCATAGGAGCGGGTCGCCATGCCTTGACTCTAGAGCATCAATCTGATTAGAATCAACATCCACACTAATTCCTGTGAGGGTGACACCATGACAACCACCACCAGCAAAGCCGCCGTCCAGACCGTCCCGAGCCTGACCGGGATCAGCCATGTGGGCCTCACCGTCCGTGATGTCGCGACCAGCGAGGCCTGGTACGCCGAGGTGATGGGCCTGGTCCGGCTGTTCGTCGAGCCGCACTCGGCCGGCGAGGGCCACGCGGTCGTGATGACCCGGCCCGGCACCGCGCTGTTCCTGGGTCTCGACCACCACCCGGGCGCGGACCGGCAGATGTTCAGCGAGCGACGTACGGGGCTCGACCACCTGGCGCTCGCGGTCGAGAGCCGGGCGGACCTGGACCACTGGGCAAGCCATCTCGACGCCCACGGCGTCGAGCACAGCACCATCGTGGAGGTCGACGAGCCATCGCCGCACGCCCAGATGACGTTCCGCGACCCCGACGGCATCGCGATCGAGGCCTTCTGGCTGGGAGGTCACTGACATGAGGACGCAGCTGCAGCTCCCGACCCGCGCCGGCACCCGCCCGCGGACCACGAACACGTTCCCCCACTCCCAGCTCGACCAGCAACCCGCCGACGGACAGCACCTCGAAGAGGTCATCGCGCAGGCCGCCACCTGGCCCTGGGTGCGCCGGGGAGACTCAGGCATCTCGGTGGAGGGCGCTCGTGCCCTGCTGCTCGGACCGGAGTGTGGCACCGGGCCGACCGAGGCGTTCATGATCGGCCGGGAGTTCTGCCACGGCCACGCCGGTGGCGACTTCAGCCTCCACGCCACCTTGCCGGTCCCCCTGGCCGAGGCCGCTGTCGATGCCGGCTGGGCGGAGCTGCACTTCCTGGCGCACACAGGACAGGCGCCTCGGACGGTCGTACTGATCTACGCGCCCCGCGACGACCACGAGCGCGACGTCGTGCTGGGGTTGGTCCGGGCGTCCTACCGGTTCGCTCTCGGCCAATCGGACGACGCCCGAGTCGAGCGAGCCGCCGTGGGTGAGTCGTGTGCCGCACCCAAGCGCTGAGACCGGGGCAATCGCACGTGCGGTGGCCGGTGCCTCAGCTTCGGTAGTCGCCGCCACGGACGCCGAAGAACTCCTCCAGGGTCACGACACCTGTACGGCGGAGCTCGGCCGCGAGTGCCCGGCCGACGTACCGCAGGTGCCAGGGTTCAGGTGAGTAGCCGGTGATCGCAGTCGTGCCTGGCTGATAGCGGACCACGAACCCGTAGCGCCAGGCGGCCCGCGTCAGCCACCGCCCGCCCGGTGTACCCGCGAAGCACGGGTCGAAGTCGCAGGCCGGGCTCGCGGGCGTCACCAGGTCGACGGCGAGCCCGGTCTGGTGCTCGCTGTGGCCCGGCCGGGCCGAGAGCCGGTCCGCGTCCCGTTCGCCATAGACCGCGACGGCGTTCGCATACACGCCCTGCTGGTAGGCGTAGGACCGGAACGCGCTGGCGATCTTGAGGCCCAGTCCTCGTCGATCGGTGTCAGCGAGCAGGCGCCTGAGCGGGCCGGCCGCGGGCGTCGCGACCTGGTAGCCGCGCACCAGCGACATCTCCGGCCGGTAGTCCAGGGGCTCGATGGGGTGCGTCTTGTTCACGATCACCCAGACGCTGGCCGGGTCGGTCGTCGAGTGCGCTGCCCGGTCGAACTCGTGGGTGGGTCGGGGTGCCTGCGTGACGGCGACCGTGGCGGTCGGTGCGGTCGGGTCCGGTGCCAGCCGGTCACCCCGTCCGGGGTCGGGCGATGCGCAGCCAGACACGAGCACGGTGACCGCGCCGGCCAGCGCCGCTCTCTTCTTCACGACTAGTTGACCGGATCGGACACCGGCGAGGTTGCATGCAACCCTTCCACGAGCGGCACCCGTCAAAGAGGTGAAGGGGGGACCGTGCGAGACAACGAACGGTCAGCAGAGTTCGTGACGTTCACGAGCAACCACCGTAGCGACTTGGTCCGCACGGCCGCGCTGCTCTGCGCGGGTGACGAGGCGTTCGCCGAGGACGTCGTGCAGGCGACGCTGACACGTCTCTACCTCTCGTGGTCTCGGGTACGCCGGGCCGCGAGCCAGCTCGCCTACGCCCGTACGACGTTGACCCACGTCTTCTTCGACGAGATGCGCCGGGCCCACCGCCGACGCGAGACCGTGGTGGCGGACCACGCACCCGACGGCGTCACCGAGAACGACGACATCGAGCTGCGCGACGTCGTACTCGCCGCCCTGGCGACGCTCGGCCCGAGGCAGCGCGCGGTCGTCGTCCTGCGGCACTGGCACGACCTGGACGTCGCCGAGACCGCGCGGATCCTCCAGTGCTCCACCGGCACCGTGAAGTCGCAGAACGCCCGGGCGCTCGCACACCTCCGCGACGTGCTCGGCGCTCTCGACGACCCGATCGACCTGGAGGTGCCCCGATGACCCACGACCACGACGTGAAGCAGGTGCTGCTGCTCGCTGCCGAGGCGGACCGCCCCGACCCCGAGCCGCTCGCCGACCTGGTCCGCGCCCGGGCAGCGGCGTCTGCGCGCTTCCGCCGCCGGCTCCGCTTCTGCCTCGCCGGTACCGCGGTGGCCACCGTGCTCGGAGTCGCCTCAGCAACTCTCCTGACCGACTCCGCCGGGCCGCCGCAGGCCGCCGAGTCGGCGCAGGTCCAGCTGGTCGCCGAGCCGTTCGACGCGTCGCCGTACACGTTCGACCTGACGCCCACCGGGTGGTCGGTGCAGGGCCAGCGGCCCCAGGCGGTCACGATCGCGCCCGACGACGGGTCGACGTCGAGCCACCCGGACGACTACCGCGGCAAGCTGGTGATCATGCTCGACGGCCACGCGCCCCAAGGCCGGGTCATCGACCACGAGGGGCGGCGCTTCTGGCTCTCGGTCAGCTCCGGCTACACCACGATCGCGACCTGGACCCGCGCTGACGAACCACACGGAGTGGTGCGGATCCAGTTCCCGGACGACGCCGGGTGGGACGAGCAGTCGATGGTGTCGTTCCTGGCGAGCGTGCACGTCGGACCCGGCGCCCGCCCAGGCCTCGGCTGACCCACGGCCCTCTCCGGGCGCTCGACAGGACCGCCCACGTAGGCGGGTGGGGTCTCCGACCAAGAAGTGTTCGGAATTTCGGCACCTCACCCCTTCCTTCGGCACGTCGACGGACTTACATTCACCTTGCATCCCTCGCGATCGCGGGGCTCTCATCTCGGAGGCTGTTCATGAAACTGCTGCGATCGCCGATCTCTCGGCGGTGCGTCACCCTCGTCACCGCCGCCGCCGCGTCGGCACTGCTCCCGGTCGCCCTGCTGGCGCCCCTGTCCACGCAGACTGCCGGCGCCGCACCACCGGCCGCGCCCGCCGAGGCGGGCCGCTACATCGTGATGACCAAGGGCGACCCGCTGTCGTCGTACACCGGTGGTGTCCAGGGCTTCACTGCGACCTCGCCCAAGGCCGGCAGGAAGCTGAACACCCGCACCGGCAACGCCCGCGGGTACGCCCGGCACCTGCAGTCCGCCCACAACGAGGTCCTGCGCGACGCCGGCGTCCCTGTGTCGGCGAAGGTGGACGACTACACGGTGGCCTTCAACGGCTTCGCCGCCGAGCTGTCCTCCGCGCAGGTCTCCCTCCTCGAGAAGGACTCCGCGGTCGTGCACGTCTGGCGCGACGAGCAGCGGTACGCCGACACCATCACGACGCCGGACTTCCTCGGGATGACCGGGTCGTCCGGGGTCTGGCAGGAGCGGTTCGGCGGCCCGGGCAAGGCCGGCGAGGGCATCATCGTCGGCGTCCTCGACTCGGGCATCTGGGCCGAGAACCCGTCCTTCGCCGCGCTTCCCGAGCCGCGTCCTGACGCGGCGGACATCGCCGCGCAATGGCACGGCGACTGTGACGCCGGCGTCGAGCAGCCGATCGCGTGCAACAACAAGCTGATCGGAGCGCGCTACTACACCGCGGGCAACACCATCGGCGACCACGAGTTCATCTCACCCCGTGACTTCAACGGGCACGGCTCGCACACCTCCAGCACCGCCGCCGGCAACAACGGCGTCCCCGCCACGATCAACGGCGGCTCGGTCGGCAACGTGTCCGGTATGGCGCCAGCGGCGCGTCTGGCGATGTACAAGGTGCTGTGGGACACCGGCACCGGCCAAGCCAGCGGCAACACGTCGGGCATCGTCTCCGCCATCGACGACGCGGTCGAGGACGGCGTCGACATCATCAGCTACTCGATCTCGGGTTCGCGCACCTCTGTCGTCAGTCCCGACGAGATCGCATTCATGTTCGCCGCCGACGCCGGCGTCTTCGTGTCCACGTCCGCCGGCAACTCCGGCGACACCATCGGCGTCAGCAGTGTGGCGCACAACTCGCCGTGGGAGATGACTGTGGCCGCGAGCAGCCACGACCGCGGCAACCAGGCCACCGTCACCCTCGGGAACGGCGCCTCGTACACCGGCGTCGGTGTCAGCGACGTCGGCGTGGCGAGCTCTTCGCTGATCGACTCGATCGATGCGAAGGCGCCGGGAGCATCCGACGCCGCGGCAAGCCTGTGCTTCTCCGAGGACTGGGAGGACGGCGCCCCGGCCGGTCTGGACCCGGCCTTGGTCGACGGCAAGATCGTGGTCTGCACCCGCGGGGTCAACGACCGCGTCGACAAGAGCCAGGCGGTGGCCGAGGCCGGCGGTGTCGGAATGGTGCTGGTCAACACGTCCAACGCGCAGTCGCTCAATGGTGACTTCCACACCGTCCCCACCGTGCACCTCAACGCGACCGACGGTGCCACCGTGCAGTCGTACGCCAAGACCACCGGAGCGACCGCGGAGATCTCGCCACGCGACCCGACGCCGGTGCGTGCCCCGGAGATGGCGGGCTTCTCGTCGTTCGGCCCTGCCCTGGCCGGCGGCGGAGACCTGCTCAAGCCGGACATCACCGCCCCCGGTGTCGACGTCATCGCGGCGGTGGCGCCGCCCGGCCACGGCGGGAACAACTTCAACGCCGTCTCCGGCACCTCGATGTCGACCCCGCACATCTCCGGCATCGCCGCACTGATCCGCCAGGCGCACCCGAACTGGTCGCCGATGTGGGTCAAGTCGGCGCTGATGACCACCGCGACCGACCTGGACAACGAGGGCGGGCAGATCCAGCGGACCGGCGCCGACGCCAGCCCGCTCGACTACGGCAACGGGCACGTCCGGCCGGGGCGGTCGTTCAGCCCCGGGCTGGTCTACGACAACGACCTGACCGACTGGGTGCAGTACGGCTGCGGCATCGGGCAGTTCCAGCTCGTCTTCGCGGCCTCGGTCTGCAACAGCTTCGGCTCGATCGAGCCCAGCCAGCTCAACTATCCGAGCATCGCCGTGGCCGGGTTGGCCGGGACCGAGACGGTGCGCCGGACGGTCACCAACACCTCGCCGGACCAGGCCTCGCAGTACAAGGCCCGCATCGAGGGCCTGGAGGGCTTCACCTGGTCCTTCAGCAGCAGCAAGCTCACGGTGCCCCCACTGCAGTCGCGCTCGTTCGGCATCCGCTTCACGCGTACGACCGCTCCCCTCGGGGAGTGGGCGTTCGGGACGCTGGTGTGGACCGACAAGCGCGGCCACGAGGTGCGCAGCTCGATCGCCCTGGAGCCGGAGGCCGTGTCGGCGCCGGGTGAGGTCACCGGCACCGGAACCTCGGGCAGCCAGGACGTCGACGTGACGGCTGGTTACACCGGCACGCTCTCCACGTCAGTGGTCGGTCTCGTGCCGGCGCACGTCGACGAGCGCCCGACCGGGCGCGACGGGATCACCACGGTGGACGTGACGGTGCCGGCGGGTGCCACGCATGTCCGGTTCGCGACGTACGACGCCGACTATCCGGCCGGCACCGACGTCGACCTTGAGGTGCTCAAGGACGGTGAGGAGGTCGGCTCGAGCGCCGGCGCCACCGCCGAGGAGGCCGTCAACCTCACCGGTCCCGGGTTGGAAGGCACCTACACGGTGGAGATCGACTACTTCGCCGGCACCCCGGACGTGCTGCCGGTGCAGCTGAACAGCTTCGTGCTGGGCAACGCGGATGCCGGCAACCTGACGGTCACCCCGGCGAGCCAGGCGGTCACGGCCGCGCAGCCGGCCAGCGTGACCCTGGCCTGGGAGGGCCTGGCCGCCGACACGCGCTACCTCGGTGCCGTCGACTGGTCGGACGGGACCGAGGTCCGCGCCCGGACGCTGGTGTCGATCCTCCGGTAAGGCAACCGGGAGGGGGATCGTGCCGAGGTGGCTGCTCGGGCAGCCGCCTCGGCACGATGGCTGACTCGACCCTCCTGTCCAAGCGCCGGCGTCACGTCGCCAGATGGACGCGGTGATCCCGGTCGTCCCGCTTGGGCCAGGCCAAGGGCTCTCCCCTGGGTGGCCCCTTGGCTCATCCGGCACCGGGCGGCGGTGTGAGGTCGTAGCGTGCGATCACGTCGTTCAGCCACGGCGCGTTGCCCATCTCGAGGCCGTGTTCTCTTGCGAGGGCAGCGATGTGCTCGGGGTCGGGAGGACCTTCGGCGGCGGCCTCGCCCACGCCCCAGAAGAAGTGCTCGAAGCCTGCTGGGCTGATCACTTCGATTATTCGGGCGGGCGCCTTCCCCGCGTTCCACATGGCGTGGGTCTCACCTCGCGGTTTGGTGATGTAGCCGCCGGGGCCGAGTACGACTTCTCGGTCACCCGATCGAAACCCGATCTCGCCTTCGGTCACGATGGAGTACTCGTCCTCCCTGGTGTGCAGGTGCGCCGGGACGCAGGCGCCCACAGGGAACGGATGCTCGACGATCGACACGAGCCCGTTGGTCTGCTCGCCGAACAGCTTGAAGACCACCCCGATGGTGCCGAGGAAGATCTCCTTCCCTTCGCCGGGTTGCACGATCGTGAGCGGTGGTGCCTCGACACTGCCCATCGGAGCAGTTCCTTCCTCGCAGTTTCGGAATACAATTGTGTACTACCAAAAGCGTCCCGCTGCCGAGAGCTGGTGTCAACAATTTGTCTGAACACATTCGTTCAACGAAATCCCGGACCTACCGCAAGGTGAAGCGTGCTGAGGAGGAGCAGCAGACTCGGGCCCGAATCGTCGACGCGGCTGAGGTGCTTCACGCCGAGGTAGGGCCGGCTCACGCCACCATCTCAGCGATCGCCGACCGGGCCGGTGTCACCCGGGCCACGGTGTATCGACACTTTCCCGACGACGAGTCCTTGTTCCTGGCCTGCTCGGGCCAGTGGCTCTCCCGCCAGCGGCTTCCTGACCCGGACGCGTGGGATGTCCACGACGATCCCTTCGCCGTGCTGCGTTCGGGTTTGACCGACATCTACCGCTACTTCCGCGACGGTGAGCCGATGCTCCAGTCAGTCCTGAGGGACACAGCGGCTGTGCCTGCCCGGATCACCCAAGCCCGACTCGCCCGGGAACGAGAGTGGCGGGATCGGCTGACGCGGTCGCTTCCCGGGCGGCGCCGTAAGACCGTGCGGGCCGCGGTTGCTCACGCCATCTCGTTTCACACCTGGCGATCCCTGTGCCGGGACCAGAGGCTGTCGAACTCCTCGGCGGTCGCCCTGATGGTCGCGATGACAGCGGCCGCAACGGAAAATCCCCTTCGCAGCTCCGTGGATCCCGGATGACCTGAGAGGCCGGGCCCCAAGATTTAACCGCGCTTTGCCGGGGTGCGTCACACCGCCGCCTTCGGCCCATGGTCGCGAGGCAGGCTTGCTCCGGCGCGACATTTGTTCACTTCAGCCGCAACGTGAGCTGACCGTTGTCCGCGACCTTCGAGGCGACCTGGCCGCTGCGGGATTCCACGAAGGAGCGGAACGATGAGAAGCCCAATGACTTCTCCTTGAATGCGGGATCCATGCGCTGCATCTGACTCTTGACGCCGGCGGCATAGACCCAATCGTCGTCACTCTTCTGCAGGAGGACACGAATGGCGCGGATCAGGAGATCGGTTGCCGCGGCTTCGGCAGCGTTCTTACCTGAAGTCTTGGTCGGCTTCGTGGCTGGTGACTTCTTCGCCGCGCCCGTCTTCTTCGCTGCCGGGACAGGAGGAGTCACGCCGGGCAGGTGGGAGTAGTCGATGAACTCGTTACAAGCCGATACGAGTGCACGGCTCGTCGAACCCGTGACTCCGATGCCAACGACGTACCGGCCGAGCTGCTTGCAGCTCTGGGCCAACGGGACGAAGTCGGAGTCGCCGGCGACCAAGACGACGTGAGTGATCTCGGGGTGGCGCATCAGATCCTCGACAGCGTCAACGGCGAGCCTGATGTCCGCACCGTTCTTGACCCCGGAGGCATTGAACAACTGGACCAAGTGCAACGAGCGCTCGATCAACTCGGCCTTATACGACGCGTTGACCGGTACCGACCAGTCGGCGTACGCACGGCTCAGCGATACGCTTCCGAACGACGCGGCGAAGTCGACAATCGCGCCGATGTCGACGCGTGCCGCCGTCAGCCTTACGTCGATTGGGTCTTTCGAGCCTGTGGGCTGTCCGTACTGACGCGGGTCGTCCTTGCGCCACGCCTGCTTGCCGTGCACGTCGTCGTAGCGGGAGATGACTACGTTGTCGAAGTCGATGTACACGGCAACGCGCTCGCTCATGCTCGGAGACTACGGGCCTGACGACACGATGGGTTCGCGGAAGCCACATGCTCGTGTAGTCACTTCATTCCGCCGTAATGGACTCGACGCAGACGCGCGTTGCCGGCCAGCGTGACCTTCGCATGCACAACAGACGAGCCCTGACCCGCGTCTCCGCAAGTCAGGGCCCATTTCGTTGG
>NZ_DASUTK010000060.1:0-13702 GCF_036374615.1 Nocardioides sp. | reverse complement strand
GTCCGCGAAGTCCTGAGACATATGTGTCCGCGATGTCCTGAGACACAACAGTGCGCCATGGCGCACTCTCAGGCACACGCCGCGGTATGGCAGTCCGTCGTGGCACCATCGTCCGGTGACGCTGGACAACCTGACCCGCCTGAAGGAGAAGCGCCGGTCGGAGCGCGCCGAGCTCGACCGGCTGCTCGACGAGGAGCTGGTCTGCACCCTCGCCACCGTGACAACGGACGGCCGGCCATGGGCGGTGCCGATGTTCTACGCCCGCGACGGCGACCGGCTGCTGCTCCACGGCTCCACCGGGGCGGGCGCGCTGCGACAGGTAGCCGCGGGGTCGGAGGCAGTGGTCGCGGTGCACGCCATCGACGCGATCGTGCTCGCGACGTCGCTGTTCGAGCACTCCGCCAACTACCGGTCGGCGGTGGTGCGGGGCCCGTTGGTGAGGCTCACGGGCGACGATGCAGTCGCCGCCCTCGATCGACTCTCCGACACTCTGGTCCCCGGGCGCCGGGCCGAGCTGCGCGGCCACCTCAAGACGGAGCTGGTCGCGACGGTCGCCCTCGCGCTCGAGATCACCGACGACAACTGGCTGCTCAAGGTCAGCGACAAGGACGTCGACGAGGAGCTCGACGTGATCCCCGACGACGTCTGGACCGGCATCCTCCCGATCCACCGTACGTACGGCGAGCCGGTGCGCTCGCCGTGGCTCCCCGACGACCTACCGGCGCCGCCCTCGGTCGTGGCGCTGCGCGACGCCGGACCGCAGCGGCGGCGGCAGGGTCGGGGTCAGCGCAGCGGGACGAACCGGTAACCGCCGTGGCGGGTGACGACCGCCCCGGGGTTGGTGACCCGCAGCATCGTGCCGGACACCGGGATCACCATCACGCCGTCGTCGACGAGCTGCTCGACGAGCTCGCCCGGGAGCTCGCGCGGCTCAGCGGAGACCAGGATCCGGTCCCACGGCGCGTCGTCGGGGCGGCCCAGGGCGTCCGGGTCGGCCGGTTCGATCCGGGCCCACGGCTGACCCGTGCGGGCGAGGTTGTCCCGCCCGAACTCGACCAGCTCCGGCTCGAGCTCGACTCCCAGCACCTGGCCGCCACTGCCGACCAGGTGCGCGAGGAGCGCGGTCGTCCAGCCTGACCCCGAGCCGACGTCGAGCACCCGCTGGCCGGGCCGCACGTCGAGCAGCCGGAGCATCGCCTCGACCGTGCGCGGCTGGGAGTTGGTCTGGCCGCCGGCGATCTGGATCGGCCCGTCGTACGACGCGCGGTGGCGCTCGCGCTTCGGGAGGAACCCCTCGCGCGGGCAGGCCTCGAACGCAGCTGCGACGGCGTCCATGGGTCGACTGTGCCACGGCAAGCGTGATGTCGGCTGGCTGTGGCACGCTCGGTCCGTGGCCAGCCGACCTGAGCGACCGCTCGTGCCCGAGTCGATGGTGCTGCGGATCGCGGAGATCATGGCGCGCCTCCCGGAGGCGCTCGAGGAGAACGCCTGGGTCGGCACCCGGTGGCGGGTCGGCTCTGCGACCATCGCGCACGTCTTCGGCGGCGAGGACCAGCTGTTCCGGATCACCTTCCGGGCCGAGCCCGACGAGGTGATGGCGTTCGAGCACCTCGGCGCGCCGTACTTCCGGGCCAGCTGGGGCGCCAACGTCGTCGGGATGCTGCTCGACGACGACACCGACTGGGAGGAGCTGGCCGAGCTGCTGACCGACTCCTACTGTCTGCAGGCTCCACAACGGCTCGCCGAGCAGGTGGCGCGGCCGGCCTGACTCCGCGGGCGTCGCGGAGCGGAACTGCGGGCAGGCGCCCCGAGGCGCCACACTGATGACCATGGCAGGCGTCGCGGGCGTGGACGGCTTCCAGCGGCGCCACCGCGTCGTCGGTGTGCCGATCGCCGTGGTCTACAAGTTCGTCGACGATCAGGGCAACCTGCTCGCCGCGATGCTGACCTACTACGCCTTCGTGGCCATCTTCCCGCTGCTGCTGCTGGCCTCGACGATCTTCGGGTTCGTGCTGCAGGACCGGCCGGACCTCCAGGCCGACGCGCTCGACTCGGCGCTGGCCCAGTTCCCGATCATCGGAGACCAGCTCGGTCGACCCGAGGGACTGACCGGCTCGGTGACCGCCGTCGTCGTGGGCACCCTCGCCGCCGTCTACGGCGCGCTCGGTCTCGGGCAGGCCATCCAAAATGTGATGAACACGGCCTGGGCCGTGCCCCGGAACAGCCGTCCGAACCCGTTCCTCATGCGGCTGCGGAGCCTGCTGCTGCTCGTCTTCTCAGGGCTGGCCGTGCTCGGCGTCTCGATCTTCTCCGCCCTGGGCAGCACGACCGAGGTGTTCGGGCCGGCAGCCAACGCCGCGATCCGATGGCTGATCGTGGCGCTGACCGTGCTGATCGTGACCGCCGTGCTGACGCTGCTGTTCCGGCTGGCGGCCGCGCGCAGCCACTCTCCGAAGCGGGGGCTGCCCGGAGCTCTCCTCACCGCGGTGGGGTGGATGGCGCTGCAGTTCGCGGGCGCCGTCTACGCCACCGAGGTGCTGGCGAACGCGAGCGGGGTCAACCAGACGTTCGGCTTGGTCCTCGGCCTGATCGGCCTGATCTTCATCGCCGCCCTGATCGCGGTGCTCGGCATCGAGCTGAACGTCGTGCTCGCCCGTCGGCTGTGGCCGCGAGCCCTGCTGACTCCCTTCACCGACGCGGTGGACCTCACCGAGGCGGACCGCCGCGCCTACGCGCTGTACGCGCAGGCTCAGCGCCACAAGGGTTTCGAGTCGGTCTCGGTCCGGTTCGAGGGCCGGGACGGCGACACCCACGAGATCGACGAGGCGACGACTGACCGCTGAGTCTCTGTCCACGGCCCGCCCCTGGAGCACCGACCATCGAATGCGCGTCAGACCCGGTCGGCCTGCTCGCGGTAAGCACGCTCGATCTCCTCGTCGGTGGCCCCGGACAACTGGCTGATCCGGATCGGGTTGCCGAACGGGTCCCGCAGCCCGAAGTCGGTGCCGTAGGGCTGCTCGACAGGCTCCTGCGTGATGTCGACACCTGCGTCGCGCAGCGTCTCGTACGTCGCGAGGACGTCGTCACTGGTGAGGAAGACACCGCCCAGCGCGCCCTTCGTGAGCAGGTCGCGCACGGCGGCCGCGGTCTCGGCGTCCTGCTGCGGTCCGCCGGGGAGCTCGAGCAGCAGCTGGGGGAACTCCTGACCGGGCAGCCCGATCGTCAGCCAGCGCATGAAGCCGAGGTCGGCGTCGTCGCGGACCTCGAACCCGAGCTTGCCGCAGTAGAAGTCGAGCGCCTCGTCCTGGTCGAGGACTTTGACGCTGGTGATCCGGAGTGAGGAGACGTGAGTGGTCATGGGGGCGACGCTAGTCAGCCCCCGAGTCCGGTTGCTTCTCCGAAACCGTCGTCCTCTCCCGGGGCCTGGTCCACGCCGCCACGAAGCAGGTGGGGACGTGCACGACCTCGGTCTGCTGCCGGAACTCGCTCGGTGAGCAGCCGACGATCGCGCTGAAGGTCCGGCTGAACGTCCCGAGGCTGGCGAAGCCGACGTCCCACGCGACCTGGGTCACCGGCCGGTCGGTCTGGCGCAGCAGTGCCATCGCCCGCTCGACCCGCCGTCGCTGCAGGTAGCGGTGCGGCGTCTCGCCGAAGACGTCCTTGAACACTCGCCCGAAGCGGGACGGCGAGAGGTGCGCGACACTCGCGAGCGCGACCAGGTCCAGGGGTTCGGCGTACCGCCGGTCCATCTCGTCGCGAGCGCGGAGCATCCGCCGGTTGGTGTCCTCCTGCGGACTCAGCGCCACCCGGTCAGTCCACGAGGTCGCTCGGGTCGGTCACGCTTCGTCGTCGTCCTCGAGCAGCACCCGCTCGTCCTCGGGCGTGGACTCGACGGTCCCGTCCTCGTCGTAACGGGCGCCGGTGTCGGGCGACTCGATGGTGTCGTCGGCATGGTGCTCGCCGGTCGTGCCCTCCGGGCCGCCCGGATCGTCCTGGGAGTGCTCGCTCATGTCTCGACAGTAGCGAGTGGCGCGTGGCGGACAACCGCTGCGTGTCAGGGCTGGTAGGAGCCCGCCTCCCAGGCTCGGGTGCTGACACCGATCGCGTTCCAGGCGTTGATGGTGACCAGCAGCGCCACCAGGGCGCCGAGCTCGTCCGCCGTGAGCTCTGCGGCGACCAGCTCGAAGTCGCTCTCCGGCACGCGGGTCTCCGACAGGCGGGTCACCGACTCGGTGAAGGCCAGGACCGCCCGCTCACGACGGGTGAAGAACGGCGCCTCGCGCCAGACCGGGAGCGCGGTCAGCCGCTCCCCGGTCTCGCCGGCGACCCGGGCGTCTTTCGTGTGCATGTCGACGCAGTACGCGCACCCGTTCAGCTGGGAGGCCCGGATCCGGACCAGCTCTCGCAGTCGCGGATCGAACCCGACCCGGTCGAGCTCCTTCGTCGTCGCGTGGTCCAGGTGCGCCATCGCCTTGGAGAAGCCGGCGGCGTGCGCGTCGATGTCGAGACGCTGGGGGATGGTGACGGGCTCAACAGTTGCGTTAGTCGCTTCCATGGAAGCAATATTACTTCCATGGAAGGTACTCTGCAAGGGTGAGTCACGACATGGTTGCCGGGGTCGTCGAGCAGTGGGCGCGGGAGCGGCCCGATCTCGACCCGTCCCCGTTGCTGGTCTCGGCCCGGATCACCCGGGTGGCCCACCTGCTCGACACGGCGCTGCGGCCCCCCTTCGCCGCCGTCGGCCTGGGCAACGGTGACTTCGACGTGCTCACGGCGCTGCGACGCGCCGGTGCGCCGCACGCGTTGCGCCCGGTGGAGCTCAGCCACCAGATGCTCGTGACCACCGGGGCCGTCACCAAGCGCGTCGACCGGTTGGTCGCGCAGGGCTACGTCGACCGGGAGGCGACGGCCGACGACGGCCGCGGCAAGCTGATCCGCCTCACGGCCTCCGGGCTCGACCTGGTGGACCGGATGATCGGCGACCACCTCGCCAACCTGGACGCACTCCTCGGCGTCCTGAGCACGTCCGAGCGTGGCAGGCTCGCCGGACTGCTCGGCCGCCTCGCCCTCAGTCTCGAGGAGTGACGCGACGCGGTGGCCGGGGCACGAAGAGCGGGACCCGGGCGGCGTACTCGTCCCATCCCGGGCGTCGGGACATGGTGTGCTCGAGCAGCTTGGCACCGGTGACGTTGCGCAGGAAGTGGGTCATCATGACCGGCGCGACCAGTGTCACGAGGGCGGGCAGCCAGCCCGCCGCCAGCGCGCCGGCCGCCCAGATCCCCCACCAGACCAGGGCGTCTCCGAAGTAGTTCGGGTGTCGCGTCCAGGCCCAGAGCCCAGAGTCGAGCACGGGCGGGCGCTGGTCGCGCGGCCGGGTGCGGTACGCCGCGAGCTGCCGGTCGCCGACAGTCTCGAAGACCACGCCGACCGCCCAGACCGCCACCCCGAGAACGCAGACCCACGCCCAGGCGACGTCGGTCACCGCCGCCGCCTGCAGCGGCAGCGACACCAGCCAGACGGCGGCGCCCTGGAGGGCGAAGACCTTCGTCACCGCGGTGCCGAAGCCGCCGTCACCGAGCATCTCGGCATAGCGCGGATCCTCGCCCTCGCCCCGGGAGCGGGCCAGGATGTGCCACGACAGCCGACCGCCCCAGACCCCGACGAGGGCGACGAGCAGCCACGCCTGCCAGGTGGGGGAGAGCAGGGCGCAGACGACCGCGACCGCGAGCAGCGCCAGCCCCCAAGTGACGTCGACGACGTTGACCCGGCCGAGTCGCCGCGCCACGAGGGCGGTCACCGTCATCGCCGCCACCGCCACCAGTAGTGAGCTGCCGGCGACGACGAGCAGCTCGGTCACCATGCAGTCACGCGTTCTCGAACGCGATCAGCGCGACCGGATCGGAGGTCGGCTGGTCCGAGCCGCCGTCGGGCTCGACGGTGATGCCGAACCCGACCGCGTCGGCCGGGTCGCCCTCGAGGACCACCTCACGCTGGCCCTCCTCCATCAGCCCGGCGGCGACCATCCCGACGCCCTCGTGCTCGAGCCACAGCTCGTAGACCTTCCCCGCCGGGGCCGGCTCCATGTCCTCGGCCACGAGGACCGCGCGGTTGAGCGACTTCGAGCGGATCACGGTCGCGACCGCTCCGTCGTCGAGGGTCTGGGTGAACGTCTCCGCATCCTCGGCCGCTCGCACCTGCTCGGCGACGGTGGGCTGCCGTTGGCTGGTGTCGTCCGCCCAGGGCTCGGCGACGATCACACCGCCGCCGACGGCGAGGACCGCCACGGCGGCCGCGGCGACCAGCGCCGGTCGGAACCGGCGCCGCTGCCGTTCGGCCGGCTCGGCAGCGGGCGCGGTCTGCGGCGGGAGCGGTCGTACGTTCGCGATGTCGGCGAGCACCCGGTCGCGCAGTCCGGCGGGTGGGTCGTGCGTCGCCGACGAGCCGATGACCGCGGCGGCCTCGCGCAGCCCGTCGACCTCGGCCCGGCACGCGGCGCACTCGGCCAGGTGCCGCTCGAACGCGGCTCGCTCGAGGTCGTCGAGGGCGTCCACGGCGTACGCGCCGACGAGCGAGTGGATGTCGATGTCACTCATGACGTGGTCACCCCCAAAGCGTCGCGCATGCGTATCAGTCCGTCGCGGATCCTGGTCTTGGCGGTACCGACCGGCAGGTCGAGCATGGTCGCCACCTCCGTGTGCGTGTAGCCACCGAAGTAGGCCAGCTCCAGGGCTTCCCGCTGGATCGGGGTCAGCGCCTGCATCGCCGTCCGGACTCGGTGTGCTTCGAGCGAGGCCTCGGCGGCCTCCGCGGTCGCATCGTGCGCGACCGGGTTGATCTCCTGGTGGTACGTCGCGTCGCGGCGGGTCGCCGCCTCGGCGCTGCGGACCCGGTCGACCGCCCGGCGGTGGACGATGGTCAGCAACCAGCCGATCACGCTGCCGCGCCCTGCGTCGTACCGGCCGGACTGGCGCCACACGTCGAGGTACACCTCCTGTACGACCTCCTCCGCCTGCGACGGGTCCCGGACCACTCGCAGCGCGAGTCCGTACGACCGGGCCGACGTGGCGTCGTAGAACTGCGCGAACGCCTGGGAGTCCCCGCGGGCCGAACGTGCGAGGAGGTCGCCCAGCACCGCGCCCTCCGGCGCACCCTCGGATGAGGGAGCGCCGGAGGGAACCGCACGGAGGTGGTCCACGTCACGATCCTGTCTCGTCGCCGGTCCTGACGGAAGGTCAGGGCATCAGGACGGCGTCGATCACGTAGACCGTGGCGTTCGCGGTCGGGATGTTGCCGCACAGGACGGTGGCCTCCTCGTCGCCGACGGTCGCCGCCTCGCCGGACCCGTTGATCGTGATGGTGTCGCCGGCCAGCGTCTCGAACTCGCCCGTCAGCTGGTCGGGGCTGATCTGCTCGGGCACGACGTGGTGGGTGAGGACGCCGGTCAGCGCGTCCTTGTCCTTGAGCAGGCCGTTGAGCTGCTTCTTCGTGAACGCGTCGAACGCCGGGTTGGCCGGCGCGAAGACGGTCAGCGCCTCGGCGGAGTTCAGCGGCTCCACCAGGTCGGCCGCGCCGACCGCGGTCACCAGCGTGCTCAGGAGCGGGTTGGCACTGGCGGCCGAGGCCACCGGGGCGGTCGCCATGCCGTCGAACGAGCCGTCGCCCTCGGTGGGGACGTCGCCGCACGCGGCGCCGTAGGTCTGCGCCGCCGGGTCGCCCATGGCGTCCCCGCCGTCACCGGTGTCCCCGGACTCGTCGGCCATCGCGGTGTCTTCCGACGTCGGTTCGTCGGCGCTGGTCGGCTCGTCGGCGCCGCAGGCGGCCAGACCGATCGACAGCGACACGGCGGCGGCCGCGAGGCCGGTCTTGCGGAGAGTGGTCGTGTGCAACATGGTGAGGAACCTTCCGGTCGTGGGTGTGATGTCGGTGGTTCGGCACCGAGCACGGAGCGGATTGGTCGGCTCGGTCGATTGGGCGGAAACGGCACGCTTGCCCGGCGTGTCGTCGCCGTTTGTGTCCAAACGGCAGGCAGCGGCGCCGTCAGCCGACTCTGACGACGATGCGTTGATAGCCGGACGCGCCGTCGGGGAACGGCATCGCCTTGGCGGGGGTCTGCACCTCGCCGGCCTCGGTCACAGCCCGGACGGCCAGGGAGTACTCACCCGGGTCCGGCTCCCACGGCAGGTACCACTGGCGCCAGTAGTCGAGGCCGGCGCTGGGACCGAGCTCGGCGGGCTGCCAGTCGCCGCCGTCGATCTGGACCTCGACCCCGCCGATGCCGCGGTGCTGCGCCCAGGCGATGCCGGCGATGAACGTGCGGCCGGCGCCGATCTCCTCGAACGACCTCGGGGTGTCGATCCGGCTGGCGATCTTGATCGGCGCCTCGACCGCCCAGTCGCGCTCGGTCCAGTACGCCTCCTGGGCGTCGTAGGTCGTCAGCGTCATCCGGGTGATCCACTTGCAGGCGCTGACGAACCCGTAGAGGCCGGGCACGACCATCCGCACCGGGAAACCGTGCTCGCGCGGGAGTGCCTGGCCGTTCATCCCGACGGCCAGCATCGCGTCGCGGCCGTCGGTGGCGACCGCGAGCGGGGTGCTGATCGTCATGCCGTCGACGTCGGTGGACAGGATCTGGTCGGCGGTGTGTCCGACGCCGGCCAGGTCGAGGACGTCGGTGAGCCGGACCCCGAGCCAGCGCGCGCCGCCGACGTACGGCCCTCCGACGTCGTTCGAGACGCAGGTGAGGGTGATGTCACGCTCGATCAGGTCCATGGCGAGCAGGTCGTCGAAGCTCAACGACAGCCGGTTCTCGACATCGCCGTCGACGACGAGCTCGTAGTCCTCGACGCCGAGCGTGGGCAGCGTCAGCCGGGTGTCGATCCGGTAGAAGTCCCGGTTCGGCGTCCGGAACGGCGTGATGCCGGGCACGGTGCGGTCGAGGCTGGTCGGGAACGGAGGCGCCGGATCGGTGGGGCCGGGGAGCGCCACGTCCGCCGGGTCTGCGCGGAGCCCGGCGACCAGCCGTCCGACCCCGCCTGCCGCGGCAGCAGCGGCGGTGAGGACAGCGGTGGCGATCAGGACCCCGCGGCGGCTGGGGAGCTCAGCGCCGGGCGGGGGCGTGCGGTCGGGCGCTGAGGCCGGCACGGCGGCCGAGCGGGTGAGCCACCACAGCGCACCCACCCCGGTGAGGGCGGTCGCGAGGGCGGGAACCACGTCGAGAGGGCCGGCGCCGGGTCGGGCCACCGCCGCCAGGCCAGCCACGGCGACCAGGGCGAGGAGCACCAGCACGCCGGACGCGAGACGCCGGCGCGCCAGCAGCCCGCCGATCGCGGCGAGCAGCAGCGCACCGAGCGTCACCGATCCGACCAGGATCGGCTTGTCGGCGGTGCCGAACGTCGCGACCGCCCACTCCTTGACCGGCGTCGGAGTCAGGTCGATGACGGTGGACCCCACCGCCAGGACCGGTGAGGCTGCCGGGTCGATCAGGGCGGCGACCAGATGTCCCGCCGCCATCCCCACCAGCGTGGCGAGCACTCCGAACCCGGCGTACATCAGTCGCTGTCGCATGCGGGGTGTTCGTCGCGCCCCGCCTCTCGGATGGGATGGACCTTCTCGTGGCTAACGGTGCCGCCGATGCGCTCCCCACCCGCTGCAACAGGTGGGGAGCGACACCGAGGCACCGTTACCCGCACTCACACGGTGGGAGAAGATGGCGCGCATGACCGAGCTCGTGCATTACGACGTCAACGGGCCGCTGGCCACGATCACCCTCGACTCACCCCACAACCGCAACGCACTGAGTCGGCAGCTGGTGTCGGGGCTGTTCGCGGGGCTCGAGGCGGCCGAGGCGGACGCCGACGTGCGGGTCGTGCTGGTCCGCTCGTCGGGGCGCGTGTTCTGCTCGGGTGCGGACCTCTCCGAGGCGACCACCGAGGGCATGGAGGAAGGGGCGCGGCGGATCGTCGCGCTGCAAAGGTTGATCGTCACGATGTCGAAGCCGGTCGTGACCGAGGTGCTCGGAGCCGTGCGCGCCGGCGGGATCGGGGTGGTGGCCGCCAGCGACGTCGCGATCGTTGCCGAGGACGCGACGTTCGCCCTCACCGAGGTGAAGCTCGGTCTGGCGGCCGCCATCATCAGCCTCACCGTCCATCACCGCATGTCGCCCCGCGCGTCGGCCCTGACCACACTCGGCGGGGAGGTGTTCGACGGTACCGCCGCCGCGGCGTACGGCCTGGCGACGAAGGCAGTGCCCGCCGACGATCTGGAGGCCGAGGTCGCGGCGGTGTGCGGCAGCCTGGCCACGGGTGCTGAGCAGGGGCTGCGCGAGTCGAAGGCGATCCTCAACCGGGACCTGATTGCCCGGATCGACGCCCACGGCGACGAGATGGCGGCACTGTCGGCCCGTCTGTTCGCGAGCGAGGAGGCGCGCGAGGCGATGACGGCGTTCCTGACCCGCTCGAAGAAGTAGGCAACCATCCGGTCCCTTCGGCAGGTAGGACCAGGCATGACGACCATGACGATCTCGGGGGAGGCCACGATGGTGACTCCGGGCTTCGAGGAGTTCGTGGCCGCGCGCTCGTCGGCGCTGCTGCGGACCGCCTACCTGCTGACCCGGGACCACACGCTGGCCGAGGACCTCCTCCAGACGGCGCTCGCCAAGGCCTACCTCGCGTGGGGGCGGGTCGAGGGCAGCCCCGAGCCGTACGTGCGTCGGATCCTCGTCAACACCTATGCGTCGTGGTGGCGGCGCAAGTGGAACGGCGAGCAGCCGACCGACGAGCTGCCCGATCGTGGACATCACGACGAGCGGGTCGGTGAGTCCGGCGACCTGTGGGAGGCGCTCGGTCGGCTGCCGCGGCGGATGCGAGCGGTCGTCGTTCTGCGCTACTTCGAGGACCTCACCGAGGCGGAGACCGCCGACCTGCTCGGGATCTCCGTCGGCACTGTGAAGAGCCAGGCCAGCAAGGCGCTCGCCAAGCTGCGGATCGACCCGTCACTGACGGAGGGAGAGGCCCGATGAACAACACGCTCCACGACCTCCGCGAGACCCTCGACCGGCACGCCGCCGACGTCCACGACGAGACCGCCGCCGCTCGGGTGGCTGCTGTCGCCGGCCGGGCGCGCGTCGTACGGCGTCGTCGAGCCGCCGGGGTCGGGGCCGCGGCGGTGCTGGCCGCGGCCGCAGCCCTCGCGGTTCCGACGCTGACATCGGACCGGACGCCGCAGCCGGCGAACCGGACGGTTCTCGGGTCCGCGGCACCCGAGAGCCTCACCTCCCTGGGCTGGACCTACCACTTCGCCGGCTCGGCGGAGGACACCGACCAGGATCGGCTCCGCTTCGGGATCGAGCGACGCCAGGCGCCCCAGCTGCTGACCTGGACCACGGCCGGCGAGGACCAGCGGGTCGTCGTCCGCACCGACGACGGGGAGCGGACGGTGTCCGGTGCCGCGGACTTCACCGACTTCGTCTGGCTCCGGCCGGGGTACGAGGGAGACGTGACAGTGAGGGCTGAGGGGCCCGGTGTCGGGATCGCGCTCTACCAGCTCGGGGACGAGCGACCGGAGGGCATCACGGTCGACGGCATCACCTTCCGGCAGCAGGTGGCCGACCAGACACTGATCGACGGCGTCATCGGCGACGTCGGCGACACGGACGTCTCTCTGGAGTTCACCGTCCCGGACGGCGGGCTCAGGATCTCCGAGCTCTGCACGGGCGTCCCCACTGGCTACTGGGTCAACGTCGAGGTGGAGGACCGCGGCCCGCTGTCCATCGGCGGGTGCTCCGAGACTCCACCGATCGACGCCGGATCCGCTGACGCGACCTCGTACGACCCGGGCGACTTTCCCGCCGGAGAGAAGGTCACGGCCCGGACCTGGGTGTCGCGACGGGTCGAGGGGCCGGCCGTGGAGCTGCCGGGCGCCCGGCTGGGCGTGGCGGCGTACGTCGTGGCTGAGCCAGCTGGCCGGGTGGCGGGGCACGACGCGCCGACTCTCGTGGAGTACGACGGCCATCTGTGGGAGTACGACGGCCAGCTGACCCGGGAGCCCGGCACGCCCGTCCTCGAGTACACGAACACCGACGGCGTCCCCCAGCTGGTGCAATCGATGTACAGCGGGGCGGGGGACCGACAGGTCGACACGACGTGGAACGGCGGCCGCGACGTGGCTCTGACAGGCACCGGGAACGGCGTCTCGACCTTCCGGCTCCAGCCTGGTTCACGAGCGAGGATGGTGGTGGAGGTCCCGGTGCCCGACGGGGTGCGGCTCGGCTTCGCGTTCTACGGGCGGTTCGACTGAACTGTCCGCCGGACCCCTTGTAGGCTTGAGGACTTGCCGGAAATCGGCGAGGCATCAGGACTACGGGGACAGGGACAGAGTGAGCGACAACCTCGCGGAGCGCGAGATCGAGGCCGAGCAGGCGTTGGTCGACCGCGTCTACGTTCAGCTCGAGCGGTCGGCCACCGCCGCCCAGGCGTTGGCCCGGGAAGGGTTCGGGCGCGGCAGGCTCGGCCACGAGGGAGGTCTGGTCGAGCGCGACGCCATGGTCTTCCAGGCCGCCCGACGGATCGCCCAGCTCGACGCGGCCCACGAGGGACTGGTCTTCGGGCGGCTCGACCTGCGCGAGGAGCTCGACCCCGAGCCGCGCTACGTCGGCCGGATCGGGCTGCGTGACGAGAACCGCGACTCCCTGCTGATCGACTGGCGGGCACCGGCCGCCGCCGTGTTCTACCAGGCGACCGCGGCCGAGCCGCACGGCGTCGTACGTCGCCGGGTGCTGCGGTGCGTGGGCAGACGCGTCGAGGGTGTCGAGGACGAGCTGCTCGACGACAGTGTCGACACCGACCTGCCGATCGTCGGCGAGGGCGCGCTGATGGCGCAGCTGTCGCGGGCCCGCGACCGGTCGATGCACTCCATCGTCGCGACCATCCAGGCCGAGCAGGACAAGGCCATCCGCGCCCCGGCCCGCGGCGTGGTGTCGATCTCCGGCGGCCCGGGCACCGGCAAGACCGTCGTCGCCCTGCACCGCGCGGCCTTCCTGCTCTACTCCGACCGACGCCGCTACGAGAGCGGCGGCGTGCTGGTCGTCGGCCCCAGCGGCGTCTTCATGCGCTACATCGAGCGGGTGCTGCCGTCGCTCGGCGAGACCGCGGTGGCGCTGCGCTCGCTGGGCGAGGTCGTCGACGGCCTCCGCGCCACACGTCACGACGAGCCGTCGGTCGCCGACGTCAAGGGCTCGGCCCGGATGGCCGAGCTCGTCCGGCGTGCCGCGCGGCAGGCGGCGCCCGGCAGCCCGTCCGAGTTCCGGCTGTTCTGGCGCGACGACGTGATCCTGCTCGACCGTGCCGTGCTCGGTCGGCTCCGCCGGCAGCTGATGGCGAACGGCCAGCGCAACCGGCAGCTGCCCCGCGTCGCCACCACCCTCCTCGACGCGCTCTGGCGCCAGGTCCGGGGCGAGCGCGGCCGCGAGCGCGGTCGCGAGGCGTTCGACGACGAGCTGCTCGGCAACGACGCCTTCGTCCGGTTCGCGGTCGACTGGTGGCCGCCGCTCGACGCCGCCACCGTCCTGGGCTGGCTGCGCGACCCCGAGTTCCTCGCCCGCGTGGGCGAGGGCGTCGTCTCCAACGAGGACCAGCGCCTGCTGGTGAAGTCGTGGTCGTCGGGCGAGTCGATGTCGGTCGAGGACGTGCCGCTCCTCGACGAGCTG
>NZ_DASUTK010000059.1:0-8696 GCF_036374615.1 Nocardioides sp. | reverse complement strand
CCGCGGGGTGATCCGCACCTCGTGCCGCCGCGGACGGGTGTGCGGGACGGTCCGCCCGTCGATCGTGACCCGGTCGACAGGCAGCAGGAAGTCGAGGGAGAAGGACGTGAGGTCCTGGGTCGCACGCATGGTCAGCGTGGTGTGGCCCGAGAGGTGCTTCGTCGCGAACCGGTAGCGGTCGCGGATCCGGTACTTCCTCACGTTGTACCCGCCGTTGCCGTCGAGCGGGAAGTACGCGTCGCCGATCCCGGCGCTGCTGCGCTCGGTCGGGACGGCCGTCGCCGCGGGAGCCACGAACGAGGGGGGCAGGATCAGACTCGCGACGAGAACGGCGGCCACACCCGCCGGACGGCGGGGTCTCAGCATGAGCACAACCTAGTCCACCGCTGATCGGTACCGGGGCTCGGCGAGGATCACGAGCCGTCCCATGATGGACGGCTTCAGGCAGTTCCAGGCACGGGTCCCCCTTTTCTTGTTGTTGGAACGTTCGTGCAAACGCGCTCCTTGAACGAACGTGCCAACAACCCGATTCAGACCCGATGGTCGGGGCGCGAGGGGTCGGCGCCTGCCACGGCCGATAATTGGGTTGCCGTGCGCGCACCCACCCTTCATCATGGTGTGGCCGCGCGGCGTACGGAGCCGTGCCCAGACCCGAGGAGGCGTGACATGACAACGACTGTCGCTGGCCTGCACGCAGACCACACCTCTTCCTTCACCTGGAGCACGAATGCACTCCTACGTCCCGGAGCCGGGGACTGACCGGCTCACCGATCCTTACGAGGGCATCGACCCTCGCTTCGTCTTCGACTTCCAGAGCCTGGACGAGCCTGACGACGACCTTCAGCGCTGGAGCACCTGGCTGAGCGTCGATCCGTTGTGTCGCGGCCCCGAGCCGCGGCCCGACTGGGTCGTGACGTCGCAGGCCGCGGTCGACACCGAGCTCGGCATCCTCAAGACCGGCAAGGAGGCCGACGTCTTCCTGCTCGAGCGCGCCGTTCCCGGGTCCGACGCCGTGGGCGAAACCGTCGTGATGGCAGCCAAGCGGTATCGCGACGAGGAGCACCGGAACTTCCACCGCTCGGCCGGGTACACGGCCGGCCGACGGGTCCGCAACACGCGGGACACCCGGGCGATGGCCAAGAAGACGGCCTTCGGGCGGACCGTGGCCGCGGGCCAGTGGGCGTGGGCGGAGTGGGAGTCACTCAAGCGCCTGTGGTCGCTCGGCATCGCGGTCCCCTACCCGGTCCAGCTCGACGGCACCGAGCTCCTCATGGAGTGGATCACCGTCGACGGCGACACCGCACCGCGACTCGCGGAGACCCGACCGGAGCGAGACCTGCTCGTCTCCTACTTCGACCAGGTGCGCGACTTCCTCGCCGAGCTCGCGCGGCACGGGATGGTGCACGGTGACCTCTCCGCGTTCAACATCCTGGCGGCCGGGGAGCGGCTGGTCGTGATCGACCTGCCGCAGGTGATCGACCTGGTCGGCAACCCGACCGGGATGGACTTCCTGCTCCGCGACTGCACCAACATCTGCCGCTGGTTCCGATCCCGCGGGCTGGAGGTCGACGAGCACGACGTGTTCGGCGAGCTGCTGGCCCACGCGTTCTAGGCGTCTCTCCGGGGCGGTCGGGGCATACCGCGCCAGGCCGTGGCGTTGACGTCAGCGTGGACGTGGACGTGGACGACGTGCTCGACTCGCTGGTCATCGGGGCCGGCCAGGCGGGTCTGTCCACGTCGTACCACCTCCGCCGACTCGGCGTTGAGCACGTCGCGCTCGACGCGAACGCCGCGCCCGGCGGCGCCTGGCAGCACCGGTGGAGCTCGCTGAGCATGGACGACGTGCACGGTGTCGCGGACCTGCCCGGCTCGCCCGCGCCGGACCGGGGGCCGGAGCCGGCCAACGCCGTGGTCCCGAGCTGGTTCGCCGACTACGAGACCGTCAACGGCCTCCCGGTGGAACGACCGGTGCGGGTCCACCGCGTCACCGACCAGGGCGGCCTGCTCGTGGTTCACGCGGATGACCGGACCTGGCATGCCCGGACTCTCGTGAACGCCACTGGGACGTGGACCTCGCCGTTCGTCCCCCACTACCCGGGGATGGACACGTTCGGCGGCGAACAGCTGCACGCCTCGGCGTACCCGGGTGCGGACGCGTTCGCCGGCCGGCGGGTGCTCGTGGTCGGCGGCGGCGCCTCGGCCGTGCAGCTCCTCGGCGAGATCGCCCTGGTGACCGAGACGCTCTGGACGACTCGGCGCCCCCCGGTCTGGCGTTCCGACCAGCTCGACCGCGAGGCGGGCCGGGCGGCCGTGGCGCGGGTCGAGGAGAGGGTACGTCGGGGGCTGCCACCCGCCAGCGTGGTGAGCGTGACCGGGCTTGCACTCCGGGAGCAGGAGCACGAGGCCGAGCGGCGAGGTGCGTACCGTCGCCGCGCGATGTTCGAGCGGATCGAGCCCGACGGGGTGCGGTGGGCAGACGGCACCTTCGAGCAGGTCGACGTGATCGTGTGGGCGACCGGCTTCCGTCCCGCCGTGAGCCATCTGGCTGCGTTGCACCTTCGCAGTCCGCACGGGGGCATCCGGCTCGACGGCACGACGGCGGTAGCCGACCCCCGCGTGCAGCTGGTCGGTTACGGGCCCTCGGCGAGCACCATCGGCGCCAACCGGGCCGGTCGGGCCGCCGCAGTCGCCGTCGTCCGGCGTCTCCGGGCACACGACGACGTCGACCTTCTGGCCGGGTGACACAGCCGAGCCTGTTCGCCGAGCCTGTTCGCCGAGCCTGTTCAATGGGCGCATGCGTCGACATGCGCCGGTCCTGGTCGGGTCGTTGGCGGGCTACGATCCGCCGCCGTTGCCCGCCGGGCCGGTCGACCCGGCCCGGACGACGCTCTACTCGCCGGCCGACCTGTACGACGCCGTGCTGACCGGGCGGTCCTACGAGGACGGCTTCGACGCTCGCGCGTACGCCTGGTCCCGGCAACCACGCACCCCGGGCGAGTCCATGCTCCGTGCGCTGCACGACCACGCGATGGACGAGGCGCTGGCCGGGTTCGTGGACGGCCGCCGGATGGTCGGAGTGATGGGCGGGCACGCGCTGCGACGGGGCAGCGCGGAGTACGACGAGGCGGCCCGCCTCGGGCACGCGCTCGGCGCGCTGTACACGGTCGCGACGGGCGGCGGCCCGGGAGCGATGGAGGCCGCCAACCTCGGCGCGCGCTGCGCGGCCCTCGATGCCTCGGAGCTCGAGGCGCACCTCGATTCGCTCGCGAGGCTCGCCGACTACGCCGACCTGACGGCCTGGGCCCGGACCGGCCTCGAGGTCGCCGCGGAGGTCGGCGACGCGGCCACCGAGAACCTGGGCATCCCGACCTGGCACTACGGCCACGAGCCCTCCAACGTCTTCGCGACGTCGATCGCGAAGTACTTCCGCAACGCGACGCGGGAGGCGATCCTGCTCGAGGTCTGCGACGCGGGGATCGTCTTCCTCCCCGGTGCTGCGGGGACCGTGCAAGAGGTCTTCCAGGACGCGTGCGAGAACTACTACGCGGATCCGTCGACGGTGGCGCCGATGGTGCTGGTCGGGCACGACTACTGGACGCGGACACTGCCGGTGTGGCCGCTGCTGAAGGGGCTGGCAGCCGACCGTCACATGGCGGACCGGGTGCACCTCGTCGACAGCTCGGCCGAGGCAGCGGCGCTGCTGGTGTGAGTCAGACCTCGGTCGCGGCCAGCTGGCCGCAGGCGCCGTCGATCTCACGGCCACGGGTGTCGCGGACCGTGGTCGGCACGCCCTTCGCCTCGAGCCGGCGCACGAACTCGCGCTCGTCCTTCGGGTCGGACGCGGTCCACTTCGAGCCGGGCGTCGGGTTGAGCGGGATCAGGTTCACGTGCACCCAGCCCCAGTCCCCGTACGAGTTGAGGACGTCGCCCAGCAGGTCCGCCCGCCACGCCTGGTCGTTGATGCCGCGCATCATCGCGTACTCGATCGAGACCCGCCGCTTGGTCGTCCGTGCGTAGTTCCAGGCTGCCTCGACGGACTCCGCGACGGAGAACCGGGTGTTGATCGGGACCAGCTCGTTGCGGAGCTCGTCGTCGGGAGCGTGGAGGCTGAGGGCGAGGGTGACCGGAATGCCCTCGGTGGCGAGCTGGTTGATCCGCGGCACGAGGCCGACGGTCGAGACCGTCACCCCGCGGGCCGACATGCCCAGCCCACCCGGCGCCGGGTCGGTGAGGCGGCGTACGGCGCCCATCACGGCCTTGTAGTTGGCCAACGGCTCGCCCATGCCCATGAAGACCACGTTGGAGACGCGGGCGGTGCCGCCCGGCACCTCGCCGCGCGCGAGTGAGCGGGCACCCGCCACGACCTGCTCCACGATCTCGGCGGTCGACATGTTGCGCTGCAGGCCGCCCTGGCCGGTAGCGCAGAACGGGCACGCCATGCCGCAGCCGGCCTGGCTCGAGACGCACATCGTGACCCGGCCCGGGTAGCGCATCAGGACCGACTCGACGAGTGCGCCGTCGAACAGCTTCCAGAGCGTCTTCCGGGTGGTGCCGCGATCGGCCTCCATGGTCCGCAGCGGTGTCATGAGCGGGGGCAGCAGGGTCGCCACCAGCTCGTCGCGCTGCCCTGCGGGCAGGTCGGTCATCTCGGCCGGGTCGTCGACCAGCCGGCTGAAGTAGTGGGTCGACAGCTGCTTGGCGCGGAAGCCCGGCAGGCCGGCCGCCGTGACCGCCTCGACCCGCTCCGCCTCGGTGAGGTCGGCCAGGTGACGCGGCGGCTTCTTGCGGCCGCGGGGCTCGGCGAGGACCAGCGGGAGCTGTCGGGGGGAGTCGGTCATGACCGGCTCAGTTTCGCACCCGCTCGGTCGGGCGGTCACATCCTCACGCTTCAGGTGGTTGAGGAGGGCCGCCAGGCCCGCTTCAGGTGGTTGAGGAGGGCCGCCAGGCCCGTCTCGAAACCACCGGCCAGCGGTCAGCCTTCGTACTGGACCATGAAGTAGAGGACCAGCGACGTCACGCCGCCGACGACCAGCACGGTGACGATCATGCCGAGCCACATGAACTTGGCGAACCGCCGGGTGCGCGGGGTGAAGAGCATCGCCGTCGGCACCAGGAAGAACAGCAGCACGAACGGGAACAGCTTGGCGGCGGTGTCGTAGTGGAACAACAGGCGCAGGACGCCGGCGAACCCGCCAGGCACGGCCGTCACGAACAGCATGCCGCTGAAGAAGCCCGTCAGGGCGGCGAACGTCGGGTGGGACTCGTGCCACCAGTCCCACCAGTGCCGCTCCCCCGCCGTCTCCGGCCCGTGGTCGCGGACGTCCGACTCCGTCATGCCTCAACGGTACGACGGGGCGATGCCTCCTCGGGCACATACCCCCAACCGCGCGTCGACCGGACAGGGCGTCAGGCGAAGACGGTGTAGTGCAGCAGCAGCCAGACGGGGGCGATGGTGGCGAGCAGGGAGTCGAGCCGATCCATCAGGCCGCCGTGGCCGGGGATCACCTGACTCATGTCCTTGACGCCGAGGTCGCGCTTCATCACCGACTCGCAGAGGTCGCCGAGGGTGGCCATCACCGCGACGATCACGCCCAGGACGACGCCGACCCACCAGTCGCCGTCCAGCAGGTAGACCACGAGCAGCCAGCCCGCGACCGCGGAGAGCGTCACGGAGCCGGCGAAGCCCTCCCAGGACTTCTTCGGTGAGATGACCGGGGCCATCGGGTGTCTCCCGAACAGCACACCGGCGATGTAACCACCGGTGTCGGAGGCAACGGTGACGAGGATGAACACGACGATCCCGCGTACGCCGTCGTCCCAGCGCTCGAAGTCGGTGGCACCGCCCTCGGCCAGGAGCAGAGCGACGAACGAGCCGAGGAACGGCACGTAGACGAGCGTGAACACGGATGCCGTCGCCGTCTTCACGTACCCGTCGACGCCGCGCCTGAGCAGCCAGAGCATCGTGACGAGAGCGGTCACCGCGGTCGCCGTCACCAGCGCTGGTGCGCCGTAGAAGTAGGCGACGCCGACCATCACGACGCCACCCACCATCAGCGGCTGCTCGGGCAGGTCGATGTCCTTGGCCATGAGGCCCTGGCGCAGCTCCCACACCGCCACGACGACCGCCGCGGCGACGATGCCGAGGAAGGCGGTCTTCCAGAAGGCCAGGGACGCGCCGATCGCAGCCAGCAGCACCACGGCGGACGTGATGGCGGCCGGAAGGTTACGACCGGCGCGGCCGTGGTCCTTCGCCGGTGCGGGGGTGGAGGTCATGGGTGTCTCAGACCTCGATCAGCTCTGCTTCCTTGTGGCGGAGCATCTCGTCGATGGCGTCGGTGTGCTTCTTGGTCATCGAGTCCAGGCGCTTCTCGGCCCCGGTGACGTCGTCCTGTCCGACCTCGCCGTCCGTCCCCAGCTTCTCGAGCGTCTGCTTCGCGTGCCGCCGCAGGTTGCGGACCGCCACCCGGCCTTCCTCGGCCTTGGTGCGGGCGACCTTGATGTACTCCTTGCGACGCTCCTCGGTCAGCTCGGGGAACACGCACCGGATGAGCTTGCCGTCGTTCGCGGGGTTGACCCCCAGGTCGGAGTCGCGGATCGCCTTCTCGATGTTCGGCATCGCGCCCATGTCGTACGGCTGGATCAGGATGATCCGGGCCTCGGGCGCGGTGAAGGAGGCGAGCTGCTGCAGCGGGGTGGGCGTCCCGTAGTAGTCGACCAGGATCTTGTTGAACATGCTGGGGTGGGCGCGCCCGGCGCGGATGGCCGCGAACTCCTCACGGGTCGCCTCGACCGACTTGTCCATCTTCTGGTCGGCCTCGCGGAGGGTCTCGTTGATCACGGCGTACTCCTGTGTCGTGTCGTCGGGTCAGCCGGCGCTGACCAGCGTTCCGATCTTCTCACCTGCGACGATGCGGGCGATCGCGCCCTTCTCCTCGGCTCCGAACACGATGAGCGGCATCTTGTTCTCCATGCACAGGGCGAACGCCGTGGCGTCTGCCGCCTTGAGCCCCTTCATCAGCACGTCCTGATAGGTGATCGTCTCGAACTTGGTCGCGGTCGGGTCGATCTTCGGGTCGGCGGAGTACAGGCCGTCGACGCCCTGCTTGGCCATCAGCACGACCTCGCACTTGGTCTCCAGCGCACGCTGCGCGGCCACCGTGTCGGTGGAGAAGAAGGGCATTCCGGCGCCTGCACCGAAGATCACGACCCGGCCCTTCTCGAGGTGTCGCATGGCGCGGCGCGGGATGTAGGGCTCGGCGACCTGGCCCATCGTGATCGCGGTCTGGACCCGCGTCTCCACGCCCTCCTTCTCCAGGAAGTCCTGGAGCGCGAGGCAGTTCATGACCGTGCCCAGCATGCCCATGTAGTCGGCGCGGGCGCGGTCCATGCCGCGCTGCTGCATCTCGGCGCCGCGGAAGAAGTTGCCGCCGCCGACGACGACGCAGATCCCGACGCCCTGCCCAGCCACGGCCGCGATCTCGTGGGCGACCTGGGAGACGACGTCGGGGTCGACTCCGACCCGCCCGCCGCCGAAGACCTCGCCGGAGAGCTTGAGGAGAACCCGCGTGTACGCCGTCACGGCCGAAACCCTATCCGAGCCCAGCCGGCGCGGCGGAGCCGCGGCGGCGTCGGACGAGGAGGTTGAGGGGCCGGGGCGGCGGAGCCGTCAGGCGCCGACCTCGAACCGGACGAAACGGGTGACCGTGGTGCCGGCCTCGTCGAGCACCGACTTCACGGTCTTCTTGGTCTCGGTGACCGACGGCTGCTCGAGCAGGACGACCTCCTTGAAGAAGCCGTTGAGCCGGCCCTCGGTGATCTTGGCGATCGCCTGCTCGGGCTTGCCCTCCTCGCGCGAGGTCGCCTCGGCGATCTCGCGCTCCTTGGCGACGACCTCGGCCGGGACCTCGTCGCGGGTGAGGAACTTCGGGCGCATCGCGGCGATCTGCATGGCGACCCCACGGGCGGCCTGCTCGTCACCGGCGTACTCCACGAGGACCCCGACAGCGGGGGGCAGGTCGGCCGCACGCTTGTGCATGTAGGTGACCACGTCGCCCTCGAAGTACGCGACCTGGCCGAGCTCGATCTTCTCGCCGATCGTGATCGCGAGGTTCTCCACGACCTCGGCCACGGTCTTGTCGCCGACGGAGACGGCCTTGAGCGCCTCGGCATCGGGGGCCTTGGCCTCAGCAGCCGCGTCGGCGATCTGCTGCGCGGCCGCGACGAACTCCTCACCCTTGGCGACGAAGTCGGTCTCGCAGTTCAGCTCGACCAACGCGCCGCCGGAGGCCGCGACCAGGCCCGCGGACGCCTCGCGCTCGGCGCCGCGCTCGGCCATCTTCTTGCCCAGCTTGACGCGGATCAGCTCGGCGGCCTTCTCGAAGTCGCCCTCGGCCTCCTCGAGCGCCTTCTTGCAGTCCATCATGCCGGCGCCGGTGAGCTCCCTGAGCTTCTTGACGTCAGCGGCGGAGACAGTCATGATTCCTTCTTCCTCGAGCCCTTCTCGATGACTCGGCTCGGTGCGCGTGCGGTGATGGTGGGGCGGCCGGGGCCGGACCGGTCCGGGGCGCCGCGGCCGCGTGGCGCTCAGGCCTTCTCGTCGGCCTTCTCGTCGGCCTTCTCGTCGGCCTTCGCCTCGGCGTTGACGAACCCGGCGGCCTCGGCGGCCTCGGGGCTGCGGAACCACACCTCGGCGTTGG
>NZ_DASUTK010000058.1:0-18525 GCF_036374615.1 Nocardioides sp. | reverse complement strand
TCACCACCACCTGCCTAGACTTGGCCTAGAGCCCCGAACCCCCAGGGAGGAACCGTGCCTCTCTCCGAGGAAGAGCTGCGACTGCTCGAGCAGATGGAGCGCGCGCTCGTCGAGGAGGACCCCAAGTTCGCCTCAACCTTGCGCGGAACCTCACTGCGCAGCGTGGCTCGCCGAAGGGCGGTCATCGCCGGAGTCGTGTTCGTCATCGGGGTCGCGGTCATGATGACGGGGCTCGTCATGCAGTGGATCCCCATCGGCATCGGCGGCTTCGTCGTGATGCTCGCCTCGGCCACCGTTGCTCTCAGTGCGCTGCGCGGACAGCGCGGCGCCCCCGCCGACACCCCGGCCCAGCAGGCCGACCAGAAGAGCGGTCTCACGCTCCTGCAGGGCGGCCGCCGTGAGCGTCGCCCGCGCCGCACCAAGACCAGCGAGTCCTTCATGGAGCGGATGGAGGAGCGCTGGCGTCGTCGCCGGGAGTCCGGCGGCTTCTGAGCTGACCGGGACTCCACCCATTCGCGTCCTGTGGAGCAGGCGGGAGCACCGCAGACTCACGCTGCCCGACATGTCCCTGTGTCGCGCTTGCTTGACGTCAAGCAAGGTGGTTCGCGACAGCCTCCGGCGCCAAATCGCGTCAGCGACCCGCAGCGGGCCGCCTGATCAGGGGCGCCGATCAGCCGACGTGATCGACCACGCCGGTCCGCTCCGACGCCGCCTCCGCCGAGAGCTCGGCCCGCCTCCGCCACGGCAGCACTGACACCGGCCACCAGGTCGCACGCCGCTGCGCGCGCCGGGTGGCGCCGGCGTACAACGCGGCCTGCACGGTCCGGGTGTCGTCGACCACCTGCGGGTCGATCGGACCGTCACCGACGGTGTCCTCGGTGACCGAGTCCGGGCGGGCGTAGCGCAGCAGCTCCAGGGTCAGCACCAACCGGTCGAGAGCCTCGACCGCCTCGGGCGCGACCCGCTCGCCGCGGACCGGACGCTCCAGCCCGTCGCCGGAGCTGGGAGTGCCGAGGAACCGCACGAGGGAGTCGCGGGTCTCCTGCGGTGACCGGGACTCCGGCCACGGCACCCCGAGGTCGATCGCGGTCGCGCGGAGCTCGGCCCAGGCCGGCTCGACGGCTCCGTCCAGGCGCTGTCGCGCCCGGGCCTGCCGGATCAGGCGCGGCGCCAGGGCCAGCAAGGCCAGCAGCACGAGGATCGCCAGCACGACCAGCAGGTTGTCCCAGATCCCGCGGCCACCGCTGCCGTCGCCGGACTCGCCCTCGGAGAGGTCGCCCGGGTCGAGGGTCCGACCGGGGTCGCGCGGGTTGATCGTGGCGGGGTCCTCGGTCGGGCCGCTGTTCGTCTCGGTCGGCGGGTTGAACGCTCCGGTGCCCTGGGCGTACGACGGGACGTTCTCGGCCCGGTCACTGGGCGTGGGCTCGAAGCGGACCCATCCGGCACCCGCGAAGTAGAGCTCGGGCCAGGCGTGGAAGTCGTGGGTCGAGTAGAGCCACGACCCGTCGTCCTGTGGCGTGGGGTTGAGGAAGCCGACCGCCACACGCGCGGGGATGCCGAGCGAGCGGGCCATCGCCGCCATGGCCGACGCGAACTGCTCGCAGTACCCGACCCGGCCGCCGTCGCCCTCGGTCACGAAGGCCTCCAGCTCGTCGACGCCGTTGCCGGTCTCGGCGTTCGCGATGTCGTACCTGAACCCGCCGGTCTCACGGAAGAAGTCCTGGAGCGCGACCGCCTTCTCGTAACGCGTCGGGTAGTCGCGGGTCACCTGCTGCGCGATGCTCCGGACGGACGTCGGGAAGTCGTCGGGGAGCTCGATGTAGTCGCGGCTCACCTTGCCCGACCAGGACGGGGCGTCTCGCAGCAGCTCTGGCCGGATGTCGGGCTCGACCTCGGTGAACTGGTAGTTGAGCCCGGCGAGGTTCAGTCCGTCCGGCACTGCCATGAAGTCGAAGGTGTCGGTGTCGTAGCGCCAGTCACCCAGCGCCTCGACCCGGTCGCTCGGGAAGGCCAGCACCAGGAAGTCGGACTCGAAGCTCATGCTGGCGGTCGCGGAGTAGTCGTAGCGGACCCGGTCGACCGCGGGGTCGATCTCGTCCATCGGCACCGCGCCCTCGGCGCGCTGGTCGTCAGGGATGTCGCGGGTGCCCGTGCTCCACTCGTTGTCGTTGAACTGGGTCAACGCCGCGAGCCGGAGGTACGACGGGGCGGGGTCGTCGGTCTCGAAACGCAGCACCGGCCGGTTCTCGCCGCGCAGCAGGTCACGACGCAGGTCGGTCATCGGGTTCTCGACGGTGATGTCGCCGCCGGAGCCGTTGCCCGGCCCGAACCCGAACACGCTCAGGGACAGGGTGGGGACGAACTGCGGCACGAGGACGGCGAGCACGAGCGCCGAACCGGCCAGGGCGGCCGCGGACGTGCGGACCGCGGTGGTGCTGATCGAGACCGTCGAGCCGGTGCTGCCGTCCTCGCCGATGCCGCGGCCCCAGCGCGTGGTCTGCTCACGGTGCTGGAGGAAAAGCATCAGCAGGAAACCACCCGCGGTGAGCGCGAAGCTCCACCACGGCACGCCACCCGAGATCATGCTGACCGGGATGCTGTAGATGGTGAGCAGCGGCAACCCGGCCAGCGACACCCGGCGTAGCCCGCCGACGCAGAAGTCGACGACGACGATGCAGACGAAGCCGCCGACGATCAGCAGCGACTCGATCCCGGGCGCCTCGGCCGGAACCGGAGCCTGATAGCGCTGGGCGGTGTCGAGGGCGCCACTGACGGCCGAGCCGAACGAGAGCCAGCCGTCTCGGGTCAGCACCAGCGCCCCACCGGCCAGGCTGGCGGCGACGACCAGGCCGACGACGAGCTGGACCAGCAGCACGAGCGACGGCGGCCAGCGGAGGTGACGGAGCCCCGCACCGATCCCCGCCACGAGAATCGCCAGGAGCAGCAGTGGCCAGGCGTAGCGGCCGGGGGCTTCTGTGAAGCCGCGCCACGCCGTCGTGGCGACCCAGCTGGTGCCCGCCGCCGCGGCGGTCAGGGCGATGCTGTCGACGAGCGCGCGACGACGCGTGGTCATCGGATCGCCCCCGTGCGGGGATCGCCGGGGCCACGGGCGGCCCGGGCGTTGCTGACCCCGAGGTCCTGCCACACCGCCGCCAACCGGTCGCGCGGGCCGAGCGTGACCGCGCGCCAGCCCTGCCCGGTCAGGATCGGGGTCGCCGGACCCGACCCCGGCCGGCCTCCCCAGGCCTCCACGTCGAGCGCCACCGCAAGCGCGGGCATCGAGTGGTGCAGCATCCGGCGGAACACCGGGGCGTCGAGCTCGGTCACCGCACCGACGACCGCGACCAGCAGCCCGCCTTGCTGTGGATCGGCGAGCCAGTTGGTCTCGAGCCAGGACTGGTCGACCGCCTCCACCACTGCCAAGGACTCGAGCAGCGGACCGGTGTTCATCTCGGCGTCGCGGAAGTGCCAGGTCGTGGTCGGGTCGTCACCGGTGGCGGTGACCAGCCGCACGGTGAAGCCGCGCTGGCTCAGGTGGACGGCGATCGAGGCGGTCGCCGACACCGCTGCCTCGAGAGACGAGGCGATGCCCTGACCGCGGTGGGCCCGGGCGCGGTTGTCGAGGAAGAGCGTCGCGCGGCTCTGCCACGGCTGCTCCTCGCGACGCACCATCAGCTCCCCGACCCGAGCCGAGCTGCGCCAGTGGACTCGGCGCAGGTCGTCACCCTGCCGGTACTCGCGGACGGTGACGTCCTCGGCACTGCCCGCCGCGAACGCGCGAGGCCGGTTGTCGCCGGTCCCGGTCCACGCCCCGCCGAGCGGCACGTGGGGGAGGGGAACGGTGCGCGGAACGACCGTGAGCGGCACCGTCGTACGGAAGGAGCGCCCGAGCTCGACCAGGCCGAACGGGTCGGAGACCCGGACCGACATCGGCCCGATCTGGTAGTGGCCGCGTACGTCGGAGCGGATCTGGTAGGTGACGTCACGGCGCCAGCCGTGACCGATTCCTTCCAGGACGAAGCGAGGACGGGTGCCCAGCACGTACGGAACCTGGTCCTCCAACATCAGGACGCCGCTCGGGGTCCGGCCCTCGTTGGTCAGCGCGAGCGAGACCTTGGCGGCCGAGCCGGCCGTCACCAGCTGCGGGTTGACGGTTCGCACCAGGGAGAGCCGGTAGCGGCTCCGGCCGATCAGGACCGCCGCCAGCAGCGGCAGCACGGCGACCAGGATCCCCACGCGGGTCAGCTGCGGCTGGCCCATGACGACCGCGCAGACGATCGCGGTCACTCCCGCGGCGAGGAACGCCCGGCCGCGGAGGGTCAGCCCGGACAGCGCGTCACGCACGACCCTCACCCATCAGGCTGCCGATCACGAGGTGGGCGCGCCACCTGGGACCGCGACCGCGGCCACGATGGCGTTGAGGATGTCAGTGGTCGACCGGCCGCTCATCGCAGCCTCCACGCTCGGCAGCAGCCGGTGCGCGAGCACCGGCTGGGAGAGCGTGCGCAGGTCGTCGGGCAGCACGTAGTCGCGCCCCGCGATCGCCGCCCGAGCCTTCGCGGCCCGCACCAGGTGCAGCGTCGCCCGAGGTGAGGCGCCAAGTGTCAGGTCGCTGCTGCGCCGGGTGGCTGCGGTCAGGGCGACGGCGTACTTCTGGACCGCGTCGGCGACGTAGACCTGAGCGACGATGCCGATCAGCTTGCGCAGCTCGGTCGCATCGGTGACCGGCTCGAGGTCGTCGAGCGGGTTCGACTTGGTGTGCGTCGTGAGCATCGCCATCTCTGCGGCCTCGACCGGGTAGCCCACCGACACCCGCGCCATGAAGCGGTCGCGCTGCGCCTCGGGGAGGGCGTAGGTGCCCTCCATCTCGATCGGGTTCTGGGTCGCGATCACCATGAACGGGCTGTCGAGCTGGTAGGTCGTGTTGTCGACGGTGACCTGCCGCTCCTCCATGCACTCCAGCAGCGCCGACTGGGTCTTCGGCGACGCCCGGTTGATCTCGTCGCCGACCACGATGTTGGCGAAGATGCCGCCGGGACGGAACTCGAACTCACGGGTGTTCTGGTTGAACACCGACACGCCGGTCACGTCCGACGGCAGCAGGTCGGGCGTGAACTGGATCCGCCGCACCGAGCAGTCGATGCTGCGGGCGAGCGCCTTGCTGAGCATGGTCTTGCCGACACCCGGGACGTCCTCGATCAAGAGGTGCCCCTCCGCCAGCAACACCACGAGGGCGGACGACACGACGTCCGGCTTGCCCTCGATGACGCGCTCCACGTTGGTGCGGACCTGCCCGACCACCCGTCCGAGCGTCTCCAGATCCGCAGCCTTGTGGCTGCTCGTCCCCGTCTCCTGCGTCTCCACGTCGTTCCTCCACCCGTTGCGGGGTCATGTCGTCTCGTGTGCCCCAGCAACCTATGACGAGGCCGTGTCGCGGTTCGGACGTGCTACGTCACGAAATGGTTGCGATCCCATTCTGACCCCGGCACCCCAGCGGACTCCACCGCGCTCGGCTTTCCTCCACCTCGCTCCACCGCCCTCCCACGACTCGCTGACGCCGATCCCACGCGGGAGGACGCGTCCGATCGAGGCGACAGCAGCGGAAACACGCGGGTGAGAAGAGGCGAAAGATGGTTGACGGTGGAGCGTTGTGGCGTATGGTGGAGCGCAGTGGAGGATGAGCCCGGATGCCGGGTTCCGGGGAAGGGGAGGTCCATCGATGTTGATGGGCACCTACACCCCGAGGCTCGACGACAAGGGCCGGCTCTTCCTCCCGGCGAAGTTCAGGGACCAGCTGAGGGAGGGGCTCGTGGTCACGAGGGGGCAGGAACGGTGTCTCACCGTCTGGCCGCGCCCGGCGTTCGAGGACCTGGCGGCCAAGGCGCAGGCAGCGCCGGTCACCGACCGCGGCGTCCGCGACTACACCCGACTGCTGTTCGCCGGGGCCTCTGACGACCAGCCCGACAAGCAGGGCCGGCTCACCATCCCTCCGATGCTCCGCGAGTACGCCGCGCTCACCCGCGACGTCGTCGTGATCGGGGTCGTGAACCGGCTGGAGATCTGGGACGCCGGCCGCTGGCAGACGTACTCCGATGCGCACGAGGACGAGTTCTCCGACCTCGGCGAAGAGGTCTTCCCGACGGCCTGAGCCGCCGGGCAGCAGCACCAGACAACTACAGAACGGATCGCACGGCGAGGTCTCGGGCCCGCTCCTCTCGGCTTCTGGGGCAACTTCCCCGGCACCAGACGTCGACTTCCCGCAGCACATCTCCACTGGGGGAGCGGGCAGGGACCTGGCCGTGCGATCCGGAGCACCACCACCTGAACCAGCACGTTCACACCACTTGGGGTCGAGACAGATGAGCATCACGTCAGCCGCCGACGTCCGGTCTTCCGGCGTCCCGGGCCACGCAGGGCACGCAGGGCCGCGGGTGCGGCACCTGGCCCGCGAGGCGATCGTGCTGATGGCCTTCTCCGCCGGAGCGTCCACGGCGATCGCCACGTGTCTCCTGCTGCTCACCGTCCTGGGCCGTCGGGGCTGACCATGACCAGCCCCTCCCACGTCCCGGTCCTGCTCGACCGGGTCGTCACCCTCCTGACGCCCGCCCTCGAGCACGACGGCGCGGTGCTGGTCGACGCCACGCTCGGCCTCGGCGGCCACAGCGAGGCAGTTCTCACCCGCTGCGCCCTGGCACGGGTGATCGGGATCGACCGGGACGAGGCGGCGCTGACTCTGGCAGGTGAGCGGCTCGCACCCTTCGGCGACCGGTTCACCGCGGTGCACGCGCGGTACGACGAGATCCCCGAGGTCCTCGAGGCGCACGGGCTCGGCGCCGTCGACGCGGTGCTCTTCGACCTCGGCGTCTCCTCCCTCCAGCTCGACGTGACCGAACGCGGCTTCGCCTACCGCGAGGATGCGCCGCTGGACATGCGGATGGACTCCAGCACCGGCCCGACCGCCGCGGACGTCCTCAACACCTACGCCGAGGCCGACCTCGCCCGGATCCTCCGGGAGTACGGCGAGGAGAAGTTCGCCCGCCGGATCGCCGCCGCGGTCGTGCGCGAGCGCGCGACCTTGCCGTTCACGACGTCGGCCCGGCTCGTCGAGCTGCTGTACGAGACCATCCCCGCTCCCGCCCGGCGCACCGGTGGCCACCCCGCCAAGCGGACGTTCCAAGCGCTGCGGATGGAGGTCAACGACGAGCTCGCCGTGCTACGGCGCGCGCTGCCGGCCGCCGTCGACGCCATCCGGGTCGGGGGCCGGGTGGTCGTCGAGTCCTACCACTCGCTCGAGGACCGGCTCGTGAAGCAGACGTTCGCCGCCGCGACCCGCAGCGACGTACCCCCCGACCTGCCGTTCGTCCCCGAGGGTCACGAGCCGGCGCTGCGCCTGGTGACGCGCGGGGCCGAGCGGGCGGGTCCCGAGGAGATCGAGCACAACCCTCGCGCGGCATCGGTCCGACTGCGCGCCATCGAGCGGATCAGAGGAGTCGCCTCATGAGCAGTCCAGCCGTCCAGCTGCGAGCCCGGATGCCACGCATCGCCGAGGCCGCCGTCGAGCGTGCCCGGCTACGGGTGGTGCCCCGGCGCCAGGCCCGGGCGGCGCGGGTCCCGTTCGTCGCGCTCGTCAGCCTGGTCCTGCTCGGCGGTGTGATCGGGCTGCTCCTCTTCAACACCTCGATGCAGCAGGCTGCGTTCGCGACCACGGCGCTGGAGCAGCAGGCCAGCACACTGACCGCACGTCAGCAGATCCTCGAGATGGAGCTCGACGTCCTGCGCAACCCGCAGCGGGTGGCCGAACGGGCCCAGGCGATGGGCATGGTGCCCAGCGGCACCCCGGCGTACCTGCTGCTGGAGAACGGGAAGGTGCTCGGTGAGCCGACGCCCGCGACACCAGCGAACACGATCCGGCTCAAGGCCCGGCCGCCCGCGAAGCCGGCCTTCCTCGACCCCGACCCGGTCGTGAACCGGGTCGTGGCCGAGGGGCCGACCGCGGCGGGCCTCGCCGGCCGCGGCGCCGAAGGTCGCCCGGTGACCCGACACGCTGGCCGAGACTGAGAGGCGACCACCTGTGCGCACCTCCGCCCGTCCGGCGTCCCGCCCGCGCGGCACCCTGCGCGGGTCGCCGCTGTTCCGGCTGCGGCTCGGGTTCCTGCTGATCGCACTGGTGCTCTCGGTGTTCGCTGCCCGGCTGGTCCAGCTGCAGGGCGTGGACCCGAAGGCGTACGCCGAGATGGCGGCCGTCTCGGGCACCGAGGAGGTGTCGCTGCCGGCGAAGCGCGGGGACATCCTCGACCGCAACGGCGAGCCGTTCGCCCGCTCCATCGAGGGCCTGATGGTGGTCGCCGACCCGATGCTGACCGCCGACCAGGCGCCGGAGATCGCCAAGTTCCTCGCGACGAGACTGGACGTCGACTACTTCTCCATCCTGCCGCGGCTGCGGGAGGAGGGGAGCCGGTTCGAGTACCTCGCCCGGAGAGTGCCGTCCACCCTGGCGACCAGGGTGGTCGAGGAGGCCGAGCAGCGAGGGTTCGAGGGACTGGACACCCGCCGCGACCCGGTCCGGGACTACCCGGCGAACGACGTCGCGGCCAACCTCGTCGGCTTCGTCGGGACCGACGAGGCACTGGCCGGGTTCGAGCGCACCTTCGACACCCAGCTCGCGGGCACCGACGGGTCGGAGCGCTACCAGGTGGGCGGCGGCAACCGGATCCCGCTCGGCGAGCGCACCGTCGTCGAGCCGCACGACGGCCAGGACCTGCGCACGACGCTCGACCTCGACCTGCAGTGGTACACCCAGCGGGTGCTCCGTCAGACGGTCGAGGACGCCGGCGCCGAGTCGGGGTTCGCGGTCGTCCTGGACACCGAGACCGGAGAGATCCTGTCGCTGGCCGACCACCCGACCTTCGACGCGAGGAACCCGCTGGTCGCCGACAAGGAGGACCTGGGGTCACGGGCCATGAACGACGTCTACGAGCCGGGCTCGGTGGAGAAGGTGCTGACCGCGGCCGGCCTGCTCGACGCCGGCAAGGTCACCCCGCGCACCCGGATCGTGGTGAAGCCGGAGCTCCGCCGCGACGGGCGCACGATCGGCGACTGGTTCGACCACGGCGTGCTGCGGCTGACGATGGCCGGCGTGATCGCCAAGTCGTCCAACATCGGCACCGTCCGCGCCGCCGACGAGTTCGAGCGCGGCCAGCTGCGGCGCTACCTCACGAAGTTCGGCCTCGGCCGGGCCACGGACATCGGCGTCCGGGGCGAGTCGGCCGGCATTCTGCCGCCCGAGTCGTTGTGGAGCCGGTTGGTGGGCGACCGGGTCGCCTTCGGCCAGTCGCTCTCGGTCAACGCCGTGCAGATGGCGGCCGCGATCAACACCGTGGCCAACGGCGGCGTGCGCGTCGACCCCTCGCTGATCTCCGGCAGCGCCACCACCGACGACGGCACCCTCGTCGGTACCGACCACACGACCACCCGCCGCGTCGTGAGCAAGAAGGCGGCGTACCAGACCGCGATGATGATGGAGCGGGTCACCGACCCCGACGAGGGCACAGCCCCGGCGGCGGCCGTCCCGGGCTACCGGGTCGCCGGCAAGACCGGCACCGCGCAGCGGGTGGGCGCCGAGTGCGGCTGCTACGACGGCACGTTCACGGTCTCGTTCGCGGGCTTCGCACCCGCCGACGACCCGCGGTTCACCATCTACGTCGTCGTGCAGAACCCCAACAACGGCGGCGGTGGCGGCTCGGTCGCAGGCCCCGCCTTCGCCAAGATCATGGGCTACGCGCTGCGCCGGTACGCCGTGCCGCCGACCGGTACCAAGCCCTCGCAGCTGCCCTTGGAGTGGTGACGGCAGCGCCGTCGCCCAGCGGTAACCTCGCGGTCGTGGTGAGCGACGACGATCTGGCAGCGACCCGTCCGTCGCAGCCGACGCCGGTCCCGCTCGCCGACCTCGCCGACTGGCTCGCGCGGCACGGCGGCATCAGTACCGAGGGCG
Source organism: Nocardioides sp. (assembly GCF_036374615.1). GTDB lineage: Bacteria > Actinomycetota > Actinomycetes > Propionibacteriales > Nocardioidaceae > Nocardioides. The sequence goes on along the minus strand of NZ_DASUTK010000058.1, from coordinate 8,534 downwards.
ACCTGGGAGCGGCTGTCACCGGTCTCTCGCTGAGCTCCCGCCGGGTCCGTCCCGGCGACCTCTACGCCGCGCTGCCGGGCCAGCGAGCCCACGGCATCGACTTCGCGGCCGACGCGGTCGCGGCGGGCGCAGTCGCCGTCCTCACCGACGCGGCCGGCGCCGACCGGGTTCCCGGGGTGCCGTCCCTGGTCGTCGCCGATCCGCGCCGGGTGCTCGGCGGCCTCGCCGCCGAGCTGTACGGCGACCCGGCGTCGTCGCTGCGGCTCGTCGGCATCACCGGTACCCAGGGCAAGACGACGGCGACCCGGCTCGCCGAGGGTGGCCTCCAGGCGGCCGGCGTCGTCGCCGCCGTGGTGGGCACGGTCGGCACCCGGATCGCGGGCGAGGACGTCAAGACCGACCTGACCACGCCGGAGGCCCCCGACCTGCACGGGCTGTTCGCGCTGATGGTCGAACGCGGTGTCGAGGCCTGCGCGATGGAGGTGTCCAGCCACGCACTCGTCATGGGGCGGGTCGACGGAGTGGTCTTCGACCTCGCAGTCTTCACCAACCTGGGGCGCGACCACCTCGACTTCCACCACGACCTCGAGGACTACTACGCCGCCAAGGCCTCGCTCTTCACCCCGGAGCGTGCGCGCCGGGCCCTCGTGAACGTCGACGACCCCTACGGCCGACGGCTTGCCGAGGAGACACCGTTACCGGTGCGCACGTTCTCCGTCGCCGGCGCCGCTGCCGACTGGCGGGCCACCGACATCGACCTCACGGCGACCGGCAGCACCTTCGTCCTGCATGGGCCTGACGGTGTCCGGGTGGAGGCGGGAGTACCGCTGCCGGGCGACTTCAACGTGTCCAACGCGCTCGCTGCGGTGGCTGCGTGTGCCGAGGTCGGCTACGACGCGGACGCGGTGGCCGCGGGGATCAGGGCCGGCGCCGGCGTGCCGGGCCGACTGGAACGGATCGAGGCCGGCCAGGACTTCGCGGTCGTGGTCGACTACGCCCACAAGCCCGACGCGGTGGAGTCGGCGCTTCGCAGCCTGCGGCCGTTGACGTCGGGCAGGCTGATCGTCGTGCTCGGCGCGGGCGGCGACCGTGACCCCGGCAAGCGACCGCTCATGGGTGAGATCGCCGCGCGGCTCGCCGACGTCCTCGTGGTGACCGACGACAACCCCCGCAGCGAGGACCCGGCCGCGATCCGCGCCGCGATCCTCGCCGGCACCGGCGACGCCACCGCCGAGGTCGTCGAGGTCGGCGACCGCCGGCTGGCGATCCGCGAGGCGCTGCGTCGAGCCGCTGCCGGTGACATCGTCCTGGTCGCGGGCAAGGGTCACGAGTCCGGCCAGGAGGTCGCGGGTCAGGTCCATCCCTTCGACGACCGCGAGGTGGCGCGGGAGGAGCTCGGTCGCCGATGATCCCGATGACGCTCGCAGAGCTCGCCGCGGTGGTGGGCGGCACCGTGCACGGCGACGCCGCGACCCGGGTCACCGGTCCGGCGTACGTCGACAGCCGGGCACCCGAGCCGGACGGCCTCTTCGTCGCCGTCGTCGGAGACCACGTCGACGGCCACGAGTACGCCGCAGGGGCGCACGCGGTCCTCGGCAGCCGGCCCACGCCGGCGCCGACCGTCGTCGTCGAGGACCCGGTGACGGCGCTCGGCCGACTCGCCCGCCACGTCGTGGACGCCGTCGACCCCGTAGTGCTGGCGCTCACGGGCTCGCAGGGCAAGACGGGGACCAAGGACTACCTGGCCCACGTGCTCACCGGCGCGGGTGCCACCGTCGCCACCTCCGGCAACCACAACAACGAGATCGGCGTCCCGCTGACCGTGCTGCGTGCCGGGAGCGGCACCCGCTACCTCGTCGTCGAGATGGGCGCGCGCGGGGTCGGCCACGTCGCCTACCTGTGCCGGCTCGCGCCTCCGCGCATCGCGACCGTCCTGAACGTGGGCACCGCGCACCTGAGCGAGTTCGGCACCCGCGAGCAGATCGCCGTGGCCAAGGGTGAGATCCTCGAGGCGTTGCCGCCTGAGGGAGTCGCGATCCTGAACGCCGACGACGACCTCGTCGCGGCGATGGCCGACCGGACCGACGCCCGGGTGCTGACGTTCGGGACCGCTGGTGACGTCCGCTGGCGTGCCGTCCGGTTCGACGACCTCGGCCGCCCGTCGTTCGAGCTCGGTCACGCGGGGGAGTGGCACCCCGTGACCCTGACGCAGTCGGGCGCCCACCAGGTCGCCAACGCCGCCGCCGCTGCCGCCCTCGCGATCGCGGCCGGCCTGCAGCCGCGCACGGTCGCCGAACGGCTCGGCACGGCCGTGCCCGCCAGTCGCTGGCGCATGGAGCTGCACGAGCGAGCCGACGGCCTGGTCGTCGTCAACGATGCCTACAACGCCAACCCGGCGTCGATGACAGCGGCGCTCGATGCCCTGGCCCAGCTCGGCAGCCGCCGCTCGGGCCGTACGGTGGCGGTGCTCGGCGAGATGCTCGAGCTCGGTGAGGGCGCCACCGCCGCACACCACGACGTGGGTCGGCACGCGGCGAGGACGGGCGTCGACCTGCTCGTCACCGTCGGCCCGGGAGCTGCACCGCTCGCCGACGGCGCGGAGAGCTACGAGGGCTGGCAGGGAGAGGCGCGTCGTACGGCGGGGCGCGACGAGGCGCTCGCCGAGGTGCGGGAGAATGTCGCGCCTGACGACGTCGTGCTGGTGAAGGCGTCGCGGGGCGCTGCCCTGGAGCACGTGGCCGACGGACTGCTGAAGGAAGAGGAGACCAGCCAGTGAGAGCGATCCTGCTCGGGGGTGGCCTGGCACTGCTGATCTCCCTGCTGGGCACCCGCTGGGCCATCCGCGGCTTCACCCGCCTCGGGTACGGCCAGGAGATCCGCGACGACGGTCCGACGACCCACCACACCAAGCGCGGCACGCCCACCATGGGCGGGGTGGTGATCATCCTGGCCGCGGTCAGCGGCTACTTCCTCGCGAAGCTGATCACGCTCGACCCGCCCACCGCGTCCGCGCTGCTCCTGATCTTCTTGTTCGTCGGGTGCGGGCTGGTCGGCTTCCTCGACGACTTCATCAAGGTGGCCAAGCAGCGCAGCCTCGGACTGCGCAGCAAGGCCAAGATGGTCGGCCTGAGCCTGGTGGCGCTCACGTTCGGCATCGTCTCGCTGCTCCCGGCGCTGGCCGACGACCGCGAGCTCACCCCCGCCAGCCGCCACATCTCCTTCATCCGCGACTACGAGGCGTTCACCCTGCCCGCCTTCCTGGCGGTGCTGCTGATCTGGCTGATGGTCGCCGGTACCAGCAACGCGGTGAACCTCACCGACGGGCTCGACGGGCTCGCGACCGGAGCCTCGGTGATGGTCTTCGGTGCCTACATGCTGGTGAACATCTGGCAGAACAACCAGTCCTGCGACCTCACTCCCGGCCGCACCTGCTACGACGTGCGCGACCCGCTCGACCTCGCGGTGGTGGCGGCCGCGATCACCGGTGCCTGCTTCGGCTTCCTGTGGTGGAACGCCCCGCCGGCCGCGATCTTCATGGGCGACACCGGTTCGCTCGCGCTCGGCGGGGGCCTTGCGGGCCTCGCCATCCTGACGCGCACCGAGCTGCTGCTGCTGGTCCTCGGTGGACTGTTCGTGGTCGTGACCCTGTCGGTGATGATCCAGGTCGGGGTCTTCAAGGCCAGTCGTGCCTCAGGCCTGTTCCGAACAGTGTTCCGCGTCAAGGCGGGCCATCGCGTGTTCCGGATCGCGCCGATCCACCACCACTTCGAGATGCTCGGCTGGGAGCAGGTCACGGTGGTGATCCGGTTCTGGATCGTCACCGGCCTCTGTGTCGCCGCCGGCCTCGGCATCTTCTACGCCGAGTGGGTCGTCGGCTACTGACCCATGACCGATCTCGCCGGATACCACCGCACCAGCGACTGGTCCCGGGTCCGCGCCACCGTCGCGGGCTTCGGCGTCAGTGGCTTCGCGGCCGCCGACAACCTCACGCATCTCGGCGCCCGGGTGACGGCGCTCGACGAGAGCGACAACGAGACGAAGGCCGAGCAGGCGCAGCTGCTCGAGGTGCTCGGAGCGATGGTGCGCCTGGGCGAAGGCTCCACCGCGGGCCTCCCCGAGGACACCGACCTGCTGGTCGTCAGCCCGGGCTGGCGGCCCGACCACCCCCTGCTCCGCGAGGCCGCAGCCCGCGGTGTGCCGGTCTGGGGCGAGGTCGAGCTCGCGTGGCGGCTGCGCGACCCCGAGCGCACGGTGCCGTGGCTGGCGGTGACGGGAACCAACGGCAAGACCACCACCGTGCAGATGCTCGACCACATCCTGCGTGCGGCGGGGCTCCGGAGCGCCGCGGTCGGCAACGTCGGGCGGCCGGTCGTCGAGGCGGTCATGGACCCGGCGCCGTACGACGTCTTCGCGGTGGAGCTGTCGAGCTTCCAGCTGCACTACGCCCACTCCCTCAGCTGCGAGTCTGCGGCGGTCCTGAACGTCGCCGAGGACCACCTCGACTGGTACTCCTCGATGCAGGAGTACGCCGCCGACAAGGGCCGGATCTACGAGCGGGTGCACCGCGCCTGCGTCTACAACGTGGCCGACCCGACGACCGAGCGGCTGGTCCGCGACGCCGACGTGGTCGAGGGCGCCCGGGCGGTCGGGTTCACCCTCGGCCTGCCGGCCGTCGGCATGGTCGGTCTGGTCGAGGAGATCCTGGCGGACCGGGCGTTCGTCGAGGAGCGGCGGACGTCGGCCGCCGAGCTCTGCTCCCTGGACGACCTCGCGTCGCGGGCGCCTCACTTCGTGTCCAACGCGCTCGCGGCCGCGGCGCTCGCCCGCGCACACGGGGTCTCGCAGGCCGCGGTCCGCGACGGCCTGCGCGGCTTCCGCCCCGACGGGCACCGGATCGAGACCGTCGCCGAGATCGGCGGCGTGACGTGGGTCGACGACTCCAAGGCGACGAACCCGCACGCCGCGCAGTCCTCGCTCTCGGCGTACGACCCCGTGGTCTGGGTGGCGGGCGGTCTCGCCAAGGGCGCCCGGTTCGACGAGCTGGTGCAGGCGGTCCGTCACCGGCTGCGCGGCGCGGTCCTCCTCGGCCGCGACCGTCATGTCATCGCCGAGGCCCTTTCGCGACACGCGCCCGATGTGCCCGTGATCGATGTGGGGGACGGCGAGACTGAGTCTGAGCATGACCCCATGGCGCGGGTCGTCGCGGCCGCCGCCGACTTGGCACGGCCCGGTGACACGGTGCTGCTGGCGCCGGGCTGCGCGTCCATGGACATGTTCGCGAACTACGGAGAGCGCGGCGATGCCTTCGCCGCGGAGGTGAGGCGCAGGGCCGCACAGGGCTAGCGACAGGCCCGGCTTGAGACAGACAGGGCCGACGGATGGGAGGGCGACCACCGCCGTGACGACCACCGCCGACCCGGGCGCAGGTCCCGCCGCCGACTCCCCGAAGCGCCCGCGCCGTCCCAGCTGGTTCCGGGCGGCACGCCATGCGCTCGACCGGCCGCTCACGTCGTACTACCTGCTGCTGGGCGCGACCGCGCTGCTCCTCACCATCGGCCTGATCATGGTGCTGTCGGCCTCGAGCGTGTACTCCTACGAGGTCCACGACGGGGACTCGTACGCGATCGTGAAGCGGCAGCTGCTGTGGGTCGCGATCGGCATCCCGTGCGCGTGGGTCGCCTCCCGGCTGCCCTATCAAGCGATCCGCCAGATCTCGTGGCTCGCGATCGTGGTGTCGGTGCTGCTGCTGGCCCTCACGGCCAAGATGGGTGTGGTCGTCAACGGCAACAAGAACTGGCTGGCCTTGGGCCCGGTCCAGATCCAGCCCTCGGAGATCGCCAAGCTGGCGATCGTGCTGTGGGCGGCCCACGTCTACGCGCAGAAGGACCGGCGGCTCGGCAGCCTGCACCAGGTGATGGTCCCGGTCGTGCCGGTGCTGCTCGGCATCACGCTGCTCGTGATCGTCGGCCGCGACCTCGGTACGGCGCTGGTGCTGGTCGCGATCCTGATGGCGTTCCTCTGGGTGGTGGGGGCGCCGGCCCGGATCTTCACGCTCGCGCTCTCGGTGGTCGGCGTGGCAGCGGTCTGGCTCGCCACGACCAGCTCCGAGCGCCGCGAGCGGCTCACGAACTTCGTCGATCCGTTCAAGGACTACCACGACGCGGGCTGGCAGCCCGCCCACGGACTCTTCGCGCTGTCCTCGGGCGGCGTGCTCGGCGAGGGCATCGGCGCCAGCCAGCAGAAGTGGGGCGACCTGCCCGAGGCGCACACCGACTTCATCTTCGCCGTGATGGGGGAGGAGCTCGGGCTGGTCGGCACGCTGCTCGTGATCGGTCTCTTCCTGACGATCGCGTACGCCGCGATCAAGGTCGCGTCGCAGACCGCCGACCCGTTCGTGCGCTACATGTCCTTCGGCATCGTCGCCTGGCTGCTGGGCCAGATGATGGTCAACGTCGGCATGGTGCTCGCGCTGCTGCCGGTCATCGGCATCCCGCTGCCCCTGATCTCCTACGGCGGCTCTGCGCTGCTGCCGACGCTGGTGGCGCTCGGGCTGCTGATCGGCTTCGCACGCCGCGAGCCGGAAGCCGCGCGCGCGCTGGCGCAGCGGCGCCGACAGCGGTCCGCCGGGCTGACCGCCGGCCGCTTCCACGGCCAGTCCTAGGCTGAGCCCGATATGCGCGTACTCCTCGCCGGTGGCGGCACCGCCGGCCACACCTCGCCACTGATCGCGACGGCCGATGCCCTGCGCCGGCTCGACCCCGACGTCGAGATCACCTGCCTGGGAACCCCGCGCGGTCTGGAGAACCGGGTCGTCCCCGAGGCGGGCTATCCCTTGGAGCTGGTCCCCCCGGTGCCGCTGCCGCGCAAGCCAGGTGTGGACCTGCTCAAGGTGCCGGCGCGGCTGCGCCGCGCGGTCCGAGCGACGTACGACGTGCTCGACCGGGTGCGGCCCGACGTGGTGGTCGGCTACGGCGGCTACGTGTCGATGCCGGCGTACCTCGCGGCGCGTCGGCGCTCGCTGCCCGTCGTGGTGCACGAGCAGAACGCGCTGCCCGGCCTGGCCAACAAGGCGGGTGCGCGGATCGCGCTGCGGGTGGCGGTGAGCTTCCCGGACACGCCGCTGCGCGGCGCCGAGTACGTCGGGCTGCCGATCCGCCGGATGATCTCGACCCTCGACCGTCCGGCACTGCGGGCCGAGGCGCGGGCGTCGTTCGGCCTCGACCCTGACCGCCCGACGTTGCTCGTCACCGGGGGCTCGCAGGGTGCCCGGCGGCTCAACGAGTCGGTGTCCGGGGCCGCGCGGGCTCTCGCGGACGCCGGCGTCCAGGTGCTGCACGTCGTCGGACCGCAGGGGGAGGCGACCCCGGAGCGGACGGACGTGCCTTACCTCACCGTGCCGTTCGTCGACCGGATGGATCTCGCCTACGCCGCCGCCGACCTCGTGGTCTGCCGGGCCGGGGCGTCCAGCGTCACCGAGGCGGCCGCCGTAGGCCTGCCCGCCGTGTTCGTGCCGCTCCCGATCGGCAACGGGGAGCAGGAGCTCAACGCGCGGCCGGTGGTCGACGCGGGAGGTGCGCTGCTGGTCGCGGACGGTGCGCTCACCCCCGAGTGGGTCGCGGCGACGGTGCCGGCGCTCGCCATCGACGCCGACCGGCTGGCAGCGATGGGCGCCGCGGCGGCCTCCCTGATCCCGCGCGACGCCGACGAGCAGCTGGCGCGGATCGTGCTCGAGACCGCCGGGCAGCCGCGGTGAGGATCCCGGTCCCTGAGGAGCTGCTGCCGGCCCGGGACCTCGGGCGGGTGCACTTCGTGGGCATCGGTGGCGCCGCGCTCTCCGGGATTGCCCGGATCATGGCGCGCCGCGGGGTGCCCATCACGGGCAGCGACAACAACGAGACGCCGTTCCTCGCCGGGCTGCGTGAGCTCGGTGTGCCCGTCACGATCGGCTACGACGCCGCGAACCTGGGCGACGCCGACACGTTGGTGATCACCACCGCCGCCCGGGAGGACAACCCGGAGGTCGTGGAGGGACGGGCTCGCGGGCTGCGGCTGCTTCCGCGATCGGCCGGCCTCGCGTCGGTGATGGCCGATCACGACGTGCTCGCCGTCGCCGGCACGCACGGCAAGACCACCACCACCGCACTGCTCACCGTGGCGCTCCTGGCGGCCGGCGCCGACCCGACGTACGCCGTCGGCGGCGTGCTCCGCGCCACCGGCCACAACGCGGACGCTGGGCAGTCGCGCTGGTTCGTGGCCGAGGCCGACGAGTCCGACGGCGCGTTCCTCGTCTACTCGCCGACGGCGGCGATCGTCACCAATGTCGAGGCGGACCACCTCGACCAGTGGGGGACCGTGGAGGCCTACCGGGCCGCGTTCCTCCAGTTCCTGGAACGGATCGAGCCCGGCGGGCTCCTGGTCCTCTGCGCCGATGATCCGGGTGCCGCGGCGCTGGCAGACCCGGCGCGCGAAGGCGGGCTCGACGTCGTGACCGTCGGCACCGGTGAGGCCGTCGACTACCGCGCGACCGGGCTGCG
>NZ_DASUTK010000057.1:0-3780 GCF_036374615.1 Nocardioides sp. | reverse complement strand
CAGCGGCGAGACGCCCTTCGGCTTCAGGTCGGCGCCCTTCAGCTCGGGCAGGGTGACCGGCAGCTGGTCGTCGGGCACGGCGACCTCCCCGCACTTCTCACAGTGCACGATCGGGATCGGCGGCCCCCAGAACCGCTGACGGGACAGCAGCCAGTCACGCAGCCGGAAGTTGACGGTGCCTCGGCCCAGCCCCTTCCGCTCCAGGTGGGTGATGGTGGTGTGCTTGGCCTCGTCGACGGTCAGGCCGGTCAGGTCGATCTCGTCGTTCGCGGAGTTGATGGCCGGGCCCTCGCCGACGTACGCCTCGCCCTCCCAGCCCTCGGGCGGCTGGACGGTCCGGACGATCGGCAGGTCGAACACCGTGGCGAAGTCCCAGTCGCGCTGGTCCTGCCCCGGCACAGCCATGATCGCGCCGGTGCCGTAGTCGGCCAGCACGTAGTCGGCGGCGTACACCGGGATCAGGTCACCCGTCAGCGGGTTCACCGCTCGGACGCCCAGGTCGACGCCGGTCTTCGGTCGCTCCGTGCTCTGGCGCTCGATCTCCGACGCCATGCGGACCTCGTCGCGGTACGCCTCGAACTCTGCTCGCCGCTCGTCGCTCACCAGCTCCGCGGCCAGCGGCGCGTCCGCCGCGACCACCATGAACGTGGCGCCGAACAGCGTGTCCGGGCGCGTCGTGTACACGGTCAGCGGCTCGTCGCGACCCTCCACGACGAAGTCCACGTGGGCGCCTTCGGACCGGCCGATCCAGTTCCGCTGGGCGGTGATGACCCGGTCGGGCCAGGTCGGCGCCAGTACGTCCAGCTCGTCGTGCAGCTCCTGGGCGTAGTCGGTGATCTTGAAGTACCACTGCGTCAGCTCGCGCTTGGTGACCTCGGCTCCGCAACGCTCGCAGTGGCCGTCGACGACCTGCTCGTTGGCCAGCACGGTCTGGTCCTGCGGGCACCAGTTGACCGGGCTGTTCTTGCGGTAGGCCAGCCCGCGCTCCCTGAACTTCAGGAACAGCCACTGCGTCCAGCGGTAGTACGACGGGTCGCTGGTGTTGAACCGGCGGCTCCAGTCGAAGCTGATGCCGTAGTGCTTGAACGACTCGAACTGGGTGTCGATGTTGGCGTAGGTGTAGGTCGCCGGGTGCTCGTCGTTGCGGATCGCGGCGTTCTCCGCCGGCAGCCCGAACGAGTCCCAGCCCATCGGGTTCAGCACCTCGTAGCCGCGGTGGCGCCAGTAACGGGCGATCACGTCGTGCAGAGCCGTCACCTCGGCGTGCCCCATGTGCAGGTCGCCGCTCGGGTACGGGAACATCGTCAGCGCGTACCGCTTCTCGCGCTCGCCGCGCAGCACCACGTCGTCCGCAGCGACGTAGGGCTGCAGCTCGTCCCAGATCTTCTGCCACTTGGTCTCGACCACGTGGACGTCGTACGACGTGCGGTCGGTCGTCTGCTCGGTCTGCTCGCTCATCTGTCTCTCTCGTCGTCGGTCGCACTGCTCGGGCGGGACATGAAAAAGCCCCTCGTGCACGAGGGGCAGCCGCGTCGGTGGTGGTGGTCCGACGCGGCTAACTAAGGAGCAGCGACCTGCGCATGCAGCCATGATACCCAATGCCGGCGCTAGGGTCCCAGCGTGCTTGACCTGAGCCGATACGACGACGTGCTGGCGCTGCTGCGCGACCACGCCTCGGCGAGTCCCGACGTGCGGCTGGCCATCGTCGGCGGGTCCGCCGCGACCGGCCGGTACGACGACCACTCCGACCTCGACGCCGAGCTCTGGGTGGACGGCCCACCCGACGCGACGTACGACGAGCTGCACGGGCTGCTCGCCGAGCAGCTCCACGTCGACCACGTCTGGGAGGTGCTCCGCGAACGCTGGCCGGACGGCACCCGCCAGCTGTTCGCCCACCTGCAGCCCGACCCCGGTGACCTGTCGCGACCGACCCGCATCATCGACCTGGCGATCCACCCGCTGCCCTCAGCGGGCACCGTCGTGATCGACCCCCGCCGGCACGGGACGCCGATCGTGCTGCACGACCCCGACGGCCTGCTGCGGCTCGCGCCCGAGGACGAGGCGCCCCACGAGGCCGCCCGTGCCACCACGGTCGCCCAGATCGCCGCCCGCCGTGGCACCGCCGAGTGGCTGGTCCGTCGGGCGCTCGCCCGCGGCGAGCTCGCGGAGGCCCACGCGTTCTACCTCCGGTTCACCTTCACGCCTCTGGTCGAGCTGCTGCGGATCGAGCACTGCCCGGCCCGCCACGACTTCGGTCTCCGCTACCTCGACACCGACCTCCCTGAGGGGTACGCCGACCGGCTCGACGAGCTCCTACCGGGCCCTGACCTCGGCGACCGCGCCACCCGCGTCTTCGCCTGGACCGACGAGCTGCTGACACGGCTCGGTCACTAGGGTCCTGATCATGACGGTCCTCGACATGTTCCGCCTCGACGGGAAGGTCGCCGTCGTCACGGGGGCCAGCAGCGGTCTCGGCGTCGCGTTCGCCCGCGCGCTCGCGGAGGCGGGCGCCGACGTCGCGCTGGGCGCGAGACGGGTCGACCGGCTCGAGGAGACCGCTCAGCTGGTGCGCGACGCCGGGCGGAAGGTGGTCACGGCCGCCACGGATGTCGCCGACCCCGAGCAGTGCCAGGCGCTGGTGGACGCTGCGGTGACCGGGCTCGGCGGGGTCGACATCCTGGTCAACAACGCCGGCATCGGCACCGCCGTCCCTGCGACCCGCGAGACGCCCGAGCAGTTCCGGTCCGTGATCGACGTCAACCTCAACGGCTGCTACTGGATGGCGCAGGCGTGCGGCCGGGTGATGCAGCCCGGGTCCAGCATCATCAACGTGAGCTCGGTGCTCGGCCTGACGACCGGCGGTCTGCCCCAGGCCGCGTACTCCGCCTCGAAGGCCGCCCTGATCGGTCTCACCCGCGACCTCGCGCAACAGTGGACCGGCCGCAAGGGAATCCGCGTCAACGCGGTGGCGCCGGGGTTCTTCGCATCGGAGATGACCGACCAGTACCCGCCCGGCTACCTCGACTCGCAGCTGCCCCGGATCCCGGTCGGCCGTACGGGCGATCCGCGCGAGCTCGCCGCCACCGTGGTGTGGCTCGCGTCCGACGCCGCCGGCTACGTCACCGGCCAGACGGTGCCGGTCGACGGGGGCATGACCATCACCTGACCCTCGGCGGATCACCCGGGAGCCGGGTGGCGCAGCAGCCACCACAACCCCACGAACGGCAGCACCAGCGGGACGAAGAGGTACCCGATGCCGAAGTCCGACCACACCGTCTGGTCCGGGAACCACTCGGGACGAACGACGGACAGGGTGCCCACGACGAGCACGCCGACCGCCTCGACACCGACCGCCGCAAGTGCGACGCGACGTGCCCGCTCCGACCTACGTCGCAGCGCCAGCGTCGCCACGAGGTAGATCACCGCGGCGACCAGCGACAGGCTGTAGGCCAGCGGTGCCTCCTCGAACCGCGTTGTGATCTGCACCAGTGAGCGGGCCCCGGCCGCCACCGCGAACACGGCGTAGCACGCCACCAGCACCTGCCTCCCGGTCGAGGCCTTCACGGTGCCCTCACCGGGTCTGCGCCAGCCGGACGACGCAGACCGCGACCGCCACCAGTGCGATCGCGACGACCCACAGCGAGGCCGGCTCGACCACGGCGTCCGGGTCCTCGGGCGGCTGCCGCCAGACCAGCAGCGGGAGCAGGCCTGCGGTCGCGACGGCGTACCCGACGTGGGTGAGCATGCTGTCGGGCCGGTCGGCGGCGTCGGCGGCCAGCA
>NZ_DASUTK010000056.1:0-16576 GCF_036374615.1 Nocardioides sp. | reverse complement strand
ACCGAGCGCTACCAGGCAGGCGTCTACCGGGAGCAGATCCTGCACGCCGTCTCGCACCGCGACGGAATCGAGCAGGTGCTGGCACAGCACCGCACGAAAGAGGTGGACCCCGACGACGCCGCCAGCGTCGATGACCTCGCGCGCTTCCCCTTCAAGGCTTACTGCCGGCAGTGCGCTCGCGACACGACCACCCCCTCGTCGTACGACGACGCGACGACCGATCTCCCGTACTCCTGCTCCTCGTGCGGATTCACCGGCGTGACCAACCTCGCCACGCAGGACGAGGGCAAGCTGGTGTGGAAGGTCGACTGGCCGATGCGGTGGGCCTTCGAGCACGTCGACTTCGAGCCGGCGGGCATGGACCACGCGACGCCCGGCTCGTCGTTCTCGGTCGGCCACGAGCTGGTCGAGTCGGTGTTCGAGATGCCGCGCCCGGCCTGGTTCGGCTACGGGTTCGTGGGCTTCGCCGGCGTCCAGAAGATGTCGTCGTCGGCCGGCGGCGTGCCGACCGCGGCCGACGCGCTGCGCGTCCTGGAGGCGCCGATCCTGCGGTGGCTCTACGTGCGGCGCAACCCGCGCCAGGCATTCGACATCGACTTCGGTCCCGAGGTGGTCCGGCTGTACGACGAGTGGGACGCGCTCGGCCGCAAGGCCGCGTCCGGCAAGCGCGACGGCGCGGTGCTCGCCCACGAGCGGGCCGCGGCGACCGTGTCCGCGGGCGCGCTGCCCGTGTCGGCGGTGACGGTGCCGTTCCGGGTGCTGTCGTCGGTGGCCGATGTGACCGCCGGCTCGTCCTCGCTGATCAGCCAGGTCGTCGGCAACGTCGGCTACCCGCACGACTCGGTCGACGACCTGCAGCCGCGGCTGGCCAAGGCCATGCAGTGGATGGCGGAGTTCGTCCCGCCCTCCGACCGGACCACCGTGCGTACGACTCCCGACGCTGCCGCCCTGTCGGCCCTCGGCCCGCAGGAGTCGGAGTGGCTGCGGCTGCTCCTGACCGGACTCCCCGAGGGCGAGCTCGACCTCGACTCGGTCACCTCGCTGGTCTACGGCGTCCCCAAGCTCGCCCGCGGCCTCCCGCTCGACGCCCCACCGACCGACGAGGTCAAGGCGGACCAGAAGGCCTTCTTCGGTCTGCTCTACCACCTGCTGGTCGACGCCGAGCGCGGCCCGCGACTGCCCACCCTGATCGTGGCGCTCGGTTCGGAGCGGGTCCGGCACCTCCTGGGCGGCTGAGTAACGCTGCTGAGACGCGCGTAACGGTGCCAGCGGTGCGCTTCCCACCCGTTGCAACGGGGTGGGAGCGCACTGGCGGCACCGTTACCCATGGTCAGCCGGCGGCGCGATACCGCCGGCCACGCAGCTTCCGCGCGAACTCCTCGAGGTGGGGCGGCAAGGTGTCGCCGAACCGCCGTCGCGTGACTGCCTCCTCGCGAAGGAGGCGGTCCTTCGCACGCTCACGGGCATCGCCCCAGAAGTCGTCCCACACGAGACGTGACATCCCCAGGCCGACCGCGCAGACCTCGCGCTGGCGGCGCCGTTCGTCCCACAGGATCTGCTCCAGATCGCGATCCGCCAGGCCTCCGTCGACGAGTGGCCGGGACTTCGAACGGCCGTCGCACTCGACGATGTGACAGCCCACGCGCAGATCGCACCAGGCCACGCCGCCGCTCACAGGGACTGGAAACTGGGTCTCGATCGGGCCGAGACCGCACTCCATGAGCAACTCTCGTCCCAATGTCTCGATGACGCTCTCCGCGCCTGGGTCGGCATCCTTCACGACCGACCGCACCGTCAGGCTGTACGGCCAGCCGGCCATGTCCCCGGCCGCTTCGCGCAGCTGATCGCGCGTGATGCCCTGCTGCATGGCTCCGTCGGCAGCCACGAGCCCGGCGCGGTAGCCGTGCTCACGCGCAATGTCGACGACCGTGCGCGGCCGGTCGAGCACCTCTAGGCCTTCGACGATTTGCACCTGCTCAGGTCTGAAGCGAGCACCATGGTGGTGAACCCCGCCCTTGACGCGAGAGCCACGCATGTCCTCCCGACTCACATGGACGGCGGCGCCCTGCGGCCACAGGAGCGGGAGCTCGTGCACGATCGCGGCCGAGTCGTGGCTGAACACACAGGCGATCTCGATGACCGTGGCTGCCGCTCGGATGCGAGCGAGCGGCCTGGCGGAGAATGCGTCCCACGACTCCCAGAGCTCGCACGTCGTGTAGACACCCCGTCGCACGGCGACCAGCACGCCCGTGCGCACCCACGCCGTGATCTGTCGAGTTGTGAAACCGTGCGCACGGAGGGCCTCCGCAGTCGCGAGGCCGTCCCCCGCGGCCACACATGCGCGAAGTCTGGAGTCCATGCCGGGAACCCTGCCCGCGGCGACGCCTCGAGTGGGTCGTCAGTGGCCGGTCCTGTGGACAGCTCGTCGGCGAGCCGTGGCTGTGGATGCCAACCGGTCAGACTCGCGGCCGGTCCCCTCGCGTAACGGTGCCTCAAGTGCGCTCCGACCCCGTCACACGGGGGTGGGAGCGCACCTCAGGCACCGTTACGCGCCATTCACACGTGAGCCTCAGCTGGGGAGGAGCTCGTCAGCGGCCTCAGGGGAGGAGTCACGGAGGAAGGTTGCGCAGCGTTCCCACTCGTCGGTCTCGCCGATCGCCCTCGCGGACAGAGCGAGGAGTGCGAGGGCGCGGAGGAAGCCGCGGTTGGGTTCGTGCGACCAGGGGACCGGGCCGTGCCCCTTCCAGCCGTTGCGGCGCAGCAGGTCGAGCGAGCGGTGGTAGCCGACCCGGGCATAGGCGTAGACCGTGACGTCATCGGCCCCCTGCTCCGCGGCCAGCGCGGCGAGGGCGGCCCAGGCGATCGGCGAGGCCGGGTGGCGGCGTACGACGGCGGCCGGTTCGGCGCCCTCGAGCAGGTCGGCCGCGGCCTGGTCCTCGGGCAGGTACGTCGGCGGGGGTCCGGCCATCAGGTCCTGGTGACTCATGGCCCCAGCCTGCCACTACAGTCCCGGCCATGACCGACCCGGACCTCGCCCGCGACATCAACGCCTGCTGCCGCCTCACCGGCGAGTTCACCCTCCGGTCCGGGCAGGTGTCGAGCGAGTACTTCGACAAGTACCTCTTCGAGGCCCGGCCCGAGCTGCTGGCCCGCGTGGTCGCGCAGATGCGACCGCTGGTCCCCGAGGGCACCGAGCTGCTCGGCGGCCTCGAGATGGGCGGGATCCCGATCGCGACGGTGCTCAGCGCCGAGACCGGGCTCCCGGCCCTCTTCGTGCGCAAGGAGCCCAAGACCTACGGGACCTGCAAGCTCGCCGAGGGGCCGGACGTCGCGGGTCGCCGGGTGACCCTCGTCGAGGACGTCATCACCACTGGCGGCGCGGTGCGCGACGCGACGCGCCGGCTGCGGGAGTACGGCGCCACCGTCGAGCACGTGCTGTGCGCGATCGACCGCAGCCCGGCGGGCGAGAACCCGCTCGCGGACGTGCAGCTCGAGGTCCGGGCGGTGCTGACGAAGGCCGAGCTCGACGCCGTGCGCTGATCCCCGCTCCGCAGAAGCGCCTCAGCGCGGGTCGACGTCGCTGCCCATGACGTCGCGGTCAGGACGCCCATCGTGGTCGCGGTCCTCGGCCTCCGGGGCGTGGGTACGGCGGTGGCGGCGCCACTCCCAAGCGATCGGGATCACCGAGAACCCGAGGATGACGACGATCGCCAGGTCGATGTTATCCCCCAGGCTCGGGAAGGCCGAGCCGAGGAAGTAGCCGAGCAGCGTGATGCTGAAGACCCACAGGATCGCGCCGACCGCGCTCCAGAGGAAGAACCGGGTCCGCTCCATGCGGGTGACGCCCGCGACCACCGTGATGTAGGTCCGCACGAACGGCACGAACCGACCGATGACGAGCGCCTTGTTGCCGTGCTTGTCGAAGAAGGCGGAGGTCTGGTCGAAGTACTTGCGCTTGAGGACCCGGCCGTCCCGCTCGTACAGCGGGGGCCCGATGGCGCGGCCGATCTCGTACCCGCTCACGTTGCCGAGGAAGCCGGCCGCCGTGAACAGGGCCAGCGCCACCGCCAGCTCCACCCCGGCCGGTCCCGGGAAGACGTCGACCCGCTCGGTCGAGATGAACAGCCCCATCGCGAACAGCAGGGTGTCGCCGGGGAGGAACGGGAAGAAGAGTCCGCACTCGACGAAGATGATGACCAGGCTGAGCCAGAAGAGCTCCTCGCCGAAGCGCTCGAGGAGCCAGTTGGGGTCCATCCAGTCCATGCCGAGCAGCAGTGGCTGGAGCAACTCCGTCACGCGCTGACCCTACCTGGGCGGCGGTAGCCTCAGGTCGTGCCGCTCTCCTTCTCCGACGACGTCCTCGCGTCCGCGGCGGCTGCCGTCGACCTCGCCCTGTCGGACCCGGTCCGTGCTGCCTGGGCCGACGAGAGCTCCTGCGAGGGCATGACGGTGGGCGGGCTGGCGCACCACCTGACGGGCCAGGTCGACGCCCTGATCCGGCTGTACGCCGACGCGCCCGACGAGTCCGTGCCGATCCGGGTCGTCGACCACTACCGGCAGGCGCCCTGGGCCAACACCGGCCTCGACGACGAGGACAACGTCGGCATCCGCACCGGCGCCGACCGGCAGGCCGCGGGTGGCCCGGACCCCCACGCCGCACACGCGAGGTCTGCTCTCGAGGCCCTACCCGCAGCACTGGCGCGCGTCGGCGACGACGACCCGGTCCTGATCCCGTGGCAGGGCTGGTCGCTGACGGCGGCCGGCTTCGCCACGACCCGGCTGATGGAGCTGGTCGTCCACTCCGACGACCTCGCCTCCAGCGTCGGGCTCGACACCCCGAACTTCCCCGAGGGGGCGGTCCGACGGGTCATCGGGCTGCTCGCGGACGTGGCCGTCGACCGGCACGGCCAGGCCGCCGTCGTGCGGGCGCTCAGCCGGCCGCAACGCGCGCCCGCGTCGGTCTCCGCCTTCTGATGGATGACTCGCGCGCGCCGTACGACCCGATGCCGTACGGACCCGAGGAGGTCGGCGTCGGGCCGTGGGAGGGGCCCTGGCCCGAGGGTGAGCAGTACGACGAGGAGCTGCTGCGGCACGGCGACCGCCGCAACGTCGTCGACCGCTACCGCTACTGGAGCCTGGAGGCGATCCGGGCCGACCTCGACACCCGACGGCACGACTTCCACGTCGCCATCGAGAACTGGCGGCACGACTTCAACATCGGGACGATCGTGCGGACGGCGAACGCGTTCCTCGCCGCCGAGGTGCACATCGTCGGCAACCGGCGGTGGAACCGCCGCGGCGCGATGGTGACCGACCGGTACCAGCACGTGCGGCACCACCCGACGGTGACCGACCTCGCGACCTACCTGCACCACCAGGACGTGACCTTGCTCGGTATCGACAACCTGCCGGGGTCGGACCACCTGGAGACGATGGCGCTGCCGCGCAGGGTGTGCTTCCTGTTCGGGCAGGAGGGGCCGGGCCTCTCGGAGGCCGCCCGCGAGGCGTGCGACGGCACGTTCTCGATCGCGCAGTTCGGGTCGACCCGGTCGATCAACGCCAGCGCGGCCGCCGCGATCGCCATGCACGCATGGGTCCGTGAGTACGCCGACCTGTCGGGCGAGGACGCCTGGCGGGGCGGTTCGTGAGGAACCGGGACGGTCGCGCGTCCACCATGTGGCACCGCGCGGCGGCCCCGCGAGCGACCGAACGGTAGCGGTTAGGGTTTGGGCATGCCGATCGCAACCCCTGAGAAGTACGCCGAGATGCTGGATGCCGCGAAGCAGCAGTCGTTCGCGTTCCCGGCGATCAACGTGTCGTCGTCCCAGACCCTGAACGCGGCCCTCAAGGGGTTCGCCGACGCCGAGTCCGACGGGATCATCCAGGTCTCCACCGGTGGCGCCGAGTACCTCTCCGGTCCGACCGTCAAGAACATGGTCACGGGTTCGGTCGCGTTCGCGGCGTACGCCGCCGAGGTCGCGAAGCACTACCCCGTCAACATCGCGCTCCACACCGACCACTGCCCGCAGGACAAGCTCGACGGCTTCGTCCGGCCGCTCGTGGAGCTGTCGGCGGAGAGGGTGGCGCGCGGCGAGGCACCGCTGTTCCAGTCCCACATGTGGGACGGCTCCGCCGTACCGCTCGAGGAGAACCTGAAGATCGCCGAGGATCTGCTCGCCAGGTGCCGGGCCGCCCACATCGTCCTCGAGATCGAGGTGGGCGTCGTGGGCGGCGAGGAGGACGGCGTCGCCAACGAGATCAACGAGCAGCTCTACACGACGCCGGACGACGCGATCGCGACCGTCAAGGCGCTCGGCGCCGGCGAGAACGGCCGCTACCTGACCGCGCTCACGTTCGGCAACGTCCACGGCGTCTACAAGCCGGGCAACGTCAAGCTCCGCCCCGAGATCCTGCGCGAGGCACAGAAGGCCGCCGCAGCCGAGCTCGGCCTGGGCGAAGACGCGCGCCCCTTCGACCTGGTCTTCCACGGCGGCTCGGGCTCGACCTCGGAGGAGATCGGCGCCGCGGTCGACTTCGGCGTCGTCAAGATGAACGTCGACACCGACACCCAGTACGCGTTCACGCGCCCGGTCGCCGCGCACATGTTCACGAACTACGACGGCGTCCTCAAGGTCGACGGCGAGGTCGGGAACAAGAAGACATACGACCCCCGCGCCTGGGGCAAGGCGGCCGAGGCGGGCATGGCCGCCCGCGTGGTCGAGGCGTGTGAGAACCTGCGCTCCAGCGGCCACACCCTGCGCTGAGCATCCGCTGATAGGCGGCTAACGCCACCGGACAGGCGCTCCCGGCATGTTGCAGCGTCCCGGGAGCGCACCTGAGGTGGCGTTACCGCACCAACTAGGGTCGAGCGCATGCTGGCGCAACGGCTCCACGGGATGACCTCGACGATCTTCAGCACCATGTCGGCGCTGGCGGTGAGGACCGGGTCGGTCAACCTCGGGCAGGGGTTCCCGGACACGTCCGGGCCTGACCAGCTGCTGGAGGCGGCTCGAGAGGCGATCGCCGCGGGGGCGAACCAGTACGCGCCCGGGATCGGGATCCCGCAGCTGCGCTCGGCCATCGCCGACCACCAGCGGCGGCACTACGGGATCGACCTCGACCCCGACCGTGAGGTCTGCGTGACGACCGGCTGCACCGAGGCGATCGCGGCCGCCCTGCTCGGGCTGGTCGACCCCGGCGACGAGGTCGTGGTGCTCGAGCCTTACTACGACTCGTACGTCGCGATGCTGCAGATGACCGGAGCCGTACGCCGCCCGGTGACCCTGCGCGCGCCCGACTTCAGGCTTGACGCCGACGCACTGCGCGCGGCGATCACCGACCACACCCGGTTCGTGCTGCTCAACAGTCCCCACAACCCGACCGGCACCGTGCTCACGCGCGAGGAGCTCCAGGCGGTCGCGGAGCTGGCGATCGAGCGGGACCTGGTCGTGATCACCGACGAGGTCTACGAGCACCTGGTCTTCGACGACCACGAGCACGTGCCCATCGCCACGCTTCCCGGGATGGGCGAGCGGACCCTGACCCTGTCCAGCGTCGGCAAGTCCTACTCGGTCACGGGCTGGAAGGTCGGTTGGGCGACCGGGCCCGCGTCGCTGGTCTCCGGGCTCCTCGCAGCCAAGCAGTGGCTCAGCTTCACCTCCGGGACACCGTTCCAGCACGCGGTCGCCCACGCCCTCGAGCACGAGCGCGACTTCCCGCGCGAGCTCGCCGCGGACCTCCAGAAGCGGCGTGACCAGCTCTGTGCCGGGCTCGCCGAGATCGGGCTGGACCCGAGGGTGCCGGAGGGCACGTACTTCGCGACGACCGACGTCGGCCATCTCGGCTGGTCCGACGGTCTGGAGTTCTGCGAGGCGTTGCCCGAGCGCGCGGGCGTGGTCGCAATCCCGGAGCAGTTCTTCTACGACGACGTCGAGGCGGGCCGGCATCTGGTGCGGTGGGCGTTCTGCAAGGAGCCGGACGTGATCGAGGACGGCCTGCGCCGGCTGCGCCGGGCCGTTCTCGAGAAGTGACTCAGGCGATCGGCGGCGCGATCCCGCCCGACCTCGGCTGCTGACCGTGCCGCCGCGCGTACCAGCCACCCGCCCCGCCCGCGAAGAGGCAGATGATCACCACGATGCAGGCGGCGCTCAGCAGCAGCATGAAGAACGCCCCCGCCAGGCCGATCAGTCCGGTCGGGATGCACACCACGGCTGCCGAGATGACCAACCCGATCCGGGCGGCGTTCGAGCGGCGCATCGCGAACACGGCAAGCAGCATCGCGATCAGCGTCCAGGCGAGCGCGATCCCGATCCCGACAGCCGCGATGTTGATGATGGTCTGCGCAGAGAAGTCCTCGTACGCCTCGTTCTGCTGGGCCATCTCGTCGACGATGTCCTGGACGTACTGCGAGTCCGGTCCGGCGGCCAGCACGGTCACGAGCGTGACCGCGAGCAGAACGAACATCAGGCCGCCGCTGACCAACGTGATCACGCCCGCCGCCGTGACCGACGCCGGCCGCTTGTCCGTCGGCGCACCGTATCCGCCGTACTCACCGCCGTAGGCGGGCTGTCCGTACGCGGGCTGGCCGTAGGCGGGCTGGCCGTACCCCTGCTGCGGGTACGTCTGTCCGTACTGCTGCGTGTAGGACGGCGGCGCCGCCCCCGCCGGCTGCTGGCCGGCGGGCTGCTGACCGGCGGGCTGCTGGCCGGCGGGCTGCTGACCGGTGGGCTGCTGGCCGTACGGCGACGGGCTCGGCGGCGGCGCACCGAACGGCTGTTGCGGCTGACCGTAGGGCTGGGCCGGCGGCTGCTCGTCGCCCGAGGGCCGCTGCTCGCCCTGCGGGTCGCTGCCCGTCGTGTCACTCATGGGCCAATTGGATCATGCGCGGCTCAGCGCGCGCCGTACCAGGCCCTGACCTCGGGGCGGCTCAGCAGCGCGACGGTGGCCACGGCGGCGCCGGCGGGGATGATCAGCACGACCGAGGCGAAGACGCCGGCGAGGCAGAGCACGCCGGTGACGGCCGCCGAGACCAGGACGCCCAGCCGGCCGGGCCTCCGCCGTCGGTAGGCGAGGACGGCCAGCACCGCGGCCCCGGCCGACCAGACCACGAGCACCGCCGCCGTCACGTACGTCGCGTTCACCAGGACGTCGGGGTCCTGGACCGCGAGGTCCTCGTCCTGCTGGCGCAGCTGGTCGAGCACGAAGGCCGGGTCTCCCGCGACCACCGCGACCGTGATCGCCATCGCCACCACGACCAGCCCGCAGCCGGCCCAGACGAGCATGCACGCCCACACGACCGCGTCCGGCCGGCGCGGGTGCGAGCCGGGCGCCGGCGGTCGGTCCACGAACAGCTGCCGCGCCGTGCCGGGCTGCGGCGACGGCCGGTGCTGTGCAGGCGCCGAGGACGGCGACGAGGACGGCGACGAGGACGGCGGTGACGGCGGTGACGGCGGGGGCGGCTGCTGCCGCTCCCGCTCGGCGTCGACGGGGAGGATCGGCCGGTCGAGGAACCGGCGGTTCGACGTCGCGGGTCCGTCGTGCAGCCACTGTGCGGACGGCCCCACCCACAGCAGCGCGATCGACGCGGCCACCAGGGCGGTGAGGAACCCTCCTGCCACGAAGCCGCCGAGGAAGATCGGAAAGGCCAGCACGGTCAGCAGCGCCCGCGCACCCCGGCTGCAGCGCAGGACCTGGATCGCCAGCACGACTGCGGCGGTGGCGCAGCCGGCAACGACCATCAGGATGACCCGCATCCAGTCGAGTGCGGTCTCGAGGTCCATCCCGAGCTCGGCGCCGGGGCCGTCGGTGACGAAGCTGGTGACCTGCTTCTGGGTCTCGAGCGAGTGCAGCCCGGCGAGCTGGCCGGCGATGGTCACCACGATGCCGACCGACCCACCGATGACGAAGCCGGCCGCCATCGACGTGTGCGGTGGTCGCACCGTCTTCTCGCTCACGGTGCCAATTTGATCATGCGGCCCTGAGAGTCACGGCAGCCGGAGGTCGCCGTCCACCCGCCGGGTGAGGCCCCAGGGGTTGTCGTCGCGCACGGCGTCGGGCAGCAGGTCGGCGGGCAGGTTCTGGTAGCAGACCGGCCGCTGGAACCGTTCGATCGCGCGAGTGCCGACCGAGGTGGTGCGCGCGTCCGAGGTCGCCGGGTACGGGCCACCGTGCACCATCGCGTGCGAGACCTCGACCCCGGTCGGCCAGCCGTTGAAGAGGATCCGGCCGGACTTGCCCTCGAGCACCGGCAGCAGCCGGCGGGCCGCGTCGGAGTCGCGCGGCGAGCTGTGGACGGTAGCGGTGAGCTGCCCCTCGAGCCGACCGAGGTGTGGCACGAGCGCGTCGACGTCGGCGTACCGCACGACGACTCCGGACGCGCCGAACACCTCGTCGGTGACCCGGCCGGCGGGGCTCCCGGCCACGACCACCTGCGGCGCGGGTGCGAGGTCGCCGCCCTCGGTGCCGCGCGCCAGCACCCGCACGCCCTCGGCCTCACGCAGCGCCGCGGCACCGGACTCGTAGGCGCGGGCGATGGCCTCGGTCAGCATCCGCTGACCCGAGCTGGCGGTCACCGCGTCACCCACCGCCGTGAGGAAGGCGTCACCGTCGGCCCCGTCCGGGAGGAACAACAGACCGGGGTTGGTGCAGAACTGGCCGGAGCCGAGGGTGAGGGACCCGACGTACGCCGTGGCGAGAGCACCGAGGTCGCCGTCGGCGAGCGCTCCGGGGAGCATGATCACCGGGTTGATCGACGACATCTCGGCGTACACGGGGATCGGCTCTGGACGCGCCGCGGCGGCGGCAACGATCGCGAGGCCGCCGGCTCGGGAGCCGGTGAAGCCGACCGCCTTGATCCGGGGGTCGGCGACCAGCTCCTGGCCGAGCTCGATCGCGCTCTGCGCATCGGGTGCCAGCACGAACGAGAAGACGCCCGCAGGCAGGCCGTGCGCGGCGACGGCGCGGGTCACCGCCAGGGCAACCAGCTCGCCGGTCCGCGGGTGAGCCGGGTGGCCCTTGACGACGACCGGGCAGCCTGCAGCGAGTGCCGAGGCCGTGTCGCCGCCGGCCGTGGAGAAGGCGAGGGGGAAGTTGCTGGCGCCGAAGACCGCGACCGGGCCGAGCGGGACCATCCGCTGACGGAGGTCGGGTCGCGGCAGTGGCTTGCGCTCGGGCAGCGCCGGGTCGAGCCGTACGCCGAGGTGGTCGCCGCGTCGGACGACGTCGGCGAACAGGCGGAGCTGTCCGGTGGTGCGCCCGGCCTCGCCGGAGATCCGGGCCTCGGGCAGGCCGCTCTCGGACACCGCCGCCTCGACGATGGCGCCGCGGCCGGCCTCGATCTCGTCCGCGACCGCGTCGAGGAACGCCCCGCGCTGCTGCGGCGTGGTGTCGCGGTAGACGTCGAACGCCCCCGCGGCGGCGGCCGTGGCCGCCTCCACCGACGGACGCGCGGCCTCGGTCCCGGCAATGATCGAGTGGGCGGTGAGGGTCATGGGACGACCGTAGCCGCGCGCCCACATCCGCGGCGTGTGCCCCAGAGTGCGCTCCAGCGCACTCTCAGGGGCACGCGCCGGAATCGGTGGCGCTCAGGAGCGCTGCCCCCAGCGTGGGTCGCGGCCGAACCGGCCGATCAGCTCTGATTGCGCGTCACCGGATCCCCCCACCCGGTCGCCGATGAGGCCCGCGGCACGGTAGGCGTCCTCGCGCGCGGCGAACCACTCCGCGACGGCCTCCACCAGATCACCGTCGAGCTCGGTCGCCCCACCCGTGGCGGCCGCCAGGTCCCAGCCGTGGATCAGGTGGTCGGCGGTCAGCTGGGCGACGTACTCCTCCAGGTCCTCGTCGCCGTACGACAGGTGCACCTTCGCCCGTGCCGGCAGGGCGTCGCCCACGGCGCGAGTCGCCTCCACGGCCGCGTCACGCGCGGCCGCCAGCGGGTCGGCGCCGAGCAGATCGCCGTCGAACCGGTCCCCCACCTCCTCGATCGTCGCGCCGCGCACGAGCGGCTCGGTCCACAGGTCCTCGCCGACCACGTGGTTGACCAGCGTGCGCACGTCCCAGTCGGCGCAGGGGGTCAGTGACTCCCACTGGTCGGGGCCGACACCCTCCACCCGAGCGGTCCACCCGTCGACGGTGCGCCGGTACAAGGTCTCCAGATCCATCACCATGCTCCCTTCTCGATCGCCTCTCGGGCGTGCCTGATCCACCACGTGAGGCTGACCCGCTCGCGCTCACGGACCGCCTCGTCGTCGCTCTCCACGATGTCCAGCGTCTTGTTCCAGCCCAGCCAGCAGAGGGCGGCGAGCAGCGCGAACTGCATCGACCGTTCGTCGTACGCCGCGCCGGCCAGTCGGCGGTACTCGGCGAGGATCTCGTCCGGTGGCAGGTCGACGACGTGGCCGCAGCCGACCAGGAACCGACCGATGTCGAACGCTCCCGGGGCAGCCAGCGGCATCGCCCAGTCGAGCAGCACCAGCTGATCACCCTCGAACGCCATGTTGACCGTCGCCAGGTCGCCGTGCGCCAGCGTCACCGGGCCGCTGGCGAGCGCACGCACCAGGGGGTGCGCATCCGCCAGCAGGGCGAACACGGCGTCCGAGACGTCGGAGGGCACCAGGTCGGGGTCCGCGAAGTACTCCCAGCCGCGCAACGCGACCTCGAAGAGCCCGCTGCCCTGCCGGGCGAGCTCGGTGATCCGGGCGGGGGCGAACAGCTCGAGCGCCGGCGCCAGCGCCGCCACCGCCTCCGGCGGGTCGCCGAGGTAGGCGCGGTGAAGTGCGGCAACGCGTTCGAGCATCCAGCGGCACTGACCGGCATCCAGCCGGTCCTCCCACGTCAGGACCGTGTCGCCGAGATCCCGCATCACGATGACGGTCGTGTCCTCACCCTCGACCCAACCGTCGAGGATCACGTGCCCGACCTGCTCCGGGAGCCGGTCGAGCGCCCCGGACCGCCAGAGCACGAGCTCCTGCGCCACCGGCTGGTCGAACAGGGCCAGCGTCAGGTCAGTGTCGGGCGTGATCCGCTTGACGATCACAGTCCGCCCGTCGCCCAGCGTCACCCGTTCGAGGGCAGCACCGGACTTACCGAGATGCTCGACGAGCGTCGTACGGACAGCCACGTCGTCCAGGAACTCGGCCGGATCCACGTGACCACGGTGACACCCCGCGCGCTCGAGCGCCATGGGAACGGGTGCACAGATCAGACCACTCACCTCCCTCCGTGGATGGGCATTCCACCCGATGCGGCGCTGCAGTGCCACGCCTAGGGTCGAGGATCGAAAGGGGGCCACGATGGCCAGTCCACTCGAGCCCTTCGCCGTCCGGGCCGGCGAGGGCACCCAGCTCCAGACACCGACCGGAGACACGGTTCACGTCAAGACCAACACCGTCGACACGAACGGCTCCATGACGGTCATGGAGTTCGTGATCTCACCGAAGAACGGCCCGGCCCTGCACACCCACGTCCGCGATGACGAGGTCTGGTACGTGCTCGAGGGTGACTTCAGGTTCAAGGCCGGTGCGGCCATGTTCCGGATCGGAACGGGCGGCATGGCCTTCGGACCGAGAGGCGCCCCGCACGCCTTCCAGAACGTCGGTGACGAGCCCGGCCGACTACTGGTGGTCACGACGCCGTCAGGCGCAGAGCGGCTGTTCGAGGACTACGCGAAGCTCCTCCCCGGTCCCGTGAGTCCAGACCAGCTCTCGGCGCTCGGCCACGCCAACTGGGTGGAGTTCGTCGGCCCTCCGCTGGGGGTGTCCGACCCGCTCTAGCTCTGCTCGACGCGGGCTCAGCACGGCGGCACACTGATTCACGAGGCCGGCGCGCCACGTGTCCGCTCCCGGGTGGCCTCACCACGTCAGGAGGCGACATGACGTCGGAGTACCACGAGGGCAGCAGGTCGCTGCAGGACCGGTTCGACACCCGAGCACTCGCCGACCGGATCGACGAGCTGCTCGTGGGCGACACCATCGACGAGCACGACCGGGCGTTCATCGAGGCCCGTGACATGTTCTTCCTCGCCTCGGCGGACGCGGAGGGGCGACCGACGTGCTCCTACAAGGGCGGCGACCCAGGTTTCGTGCGCGTAGTGGACCCGCACACGCTCGCCTTCCCGATCTACGACGGTAACGGCATGTACCTGTCCACGGGGAACGTGCTCGTCAACCCGCACGTGGGCATGCTGTTCATCGACCTCGAGCGGGGACACCGGATGCGCCTGGAGGGCGAGGCGAGCATCGACCTCGACGACCCGCTGCAGGGTGACTTCCCCGAGGCCCAGTTCATCGTCCGGGTGCGTGCCCGGGCCGTCTACCCGAACTGCCCGCGCTACATCCACCGCTACGAGCTGGTACGACGCTCGCGGTTCGTGCCCCGCAGCGACTGCACGACCCCGGTGCCGGAGTGGAAGCGGTCCGACTGGGCGTTCGACGCGCTGCCGGCCGACGACCCCGCTCGGGATCCCGGTGACCGCGAGGTGCTCGGCCGCTGAGCGTCGTCGGCCGCGTCAGACCGGCGGCCGGTACCGCGACTCGGCCACCGTCTTCACCCGTCGACGCAGCCGCCGCAGCTGGTCGTTGACCGGGCGGCCGAGATAGGTGCCGAGGGTCGCGCCGGCAGCGATGCCGAGCGCGACCAGCAGTGCCAGGAACAGCGACCGCCCGCCCGCGACGATGGCGGGGTTGTCCGGGTCGCGACCCATCATCTCGAGCAGGCCGTTGAGCAGGGCGAGGCCGGGCACCAGGGGCAGCAGGGCACCGCTCTCCATGCCGAAGCCGGGGGCGTCGGTGCCGCGGACCAGCAAGGTGGCGAGCGCCCCGACCGTGAGCGCCGCCATCGTGTTCGCCACGACCTCGGTGGAACCCGCGTCGTTGAGAGCCGCGTACACGCCGTAGCCGACCAGCCCGACCAGCGCCGTGAGCAGCGCGGTGGCGAGGTCGGCGAAGCAGTACACCGCGAACGAGAAGGAGATCAGGCCCGCGCCGACGAACTGCGCCCACAGCGGCGCCAACGATCCCGGCGTATTGACGATGACGAACGCGACGTCCCAGACCTCGAGGATCCGGACTGCGATCAAGATGCCGGCCACGATGCCGCCGGTCCGCATGACCACTTCCAGCAGCCGGGCCGATGCGGTGACGTAGAACTGGTCGATCGCGTCCTGGACGGCGCCGACGATCATCACGCCGGCCAGCAGCATCACGATGCCGCCGACCACGATCAGGGTCGGGTCCATGTCCTCGAACAGCGCCAGGCCCGACTGGCCGAGCTGGTGCACCCCTGCCGCCACCATGGTCATCCCCCCGGCGACCGTGGCCTGCGCGAAGAAGGGCGGCACCCGACGTGCGTGCAGCCAGCGCAGCAACCGCTCCGCGGCAGCGGCGGTGACGAACGCGATCAGCGCGAGGAGCCAGGAGGTGGAGAACGTCAGCGAGACCCCGGCGGCGATCCCGCCGCTGCCGAGCAGCGCGATCCAGGAGGGGTAGGGCGTCGGCGCCCAGAAGATCTCGTCGAAGGCGTCACGCGCGTCCTCGACGCTGAGCCCCGCCTCGATCCGGGTCAGCAGTCGCGAGATCTCCTTGGCCTTGGAGTAGTCGACCACCACCGGCTGCACGATCCGGACCATGGACAGCGGCCGGCGGGTCGGGCCGCGGTGGTGGGTGACCCCCATCGAGGTGTACGTGAGGTCGACGTGGACGCTGGACAGACCGTACGCGCGGGTCACGCGCAGCATCTGCACCACGACGTCGTTGGCGGACATGCCCGACACGAGGAGTCGCTCGCCGATCGACATCGCCAGGTCGAGCACCGGCATCGAGCCGCCCCGGCGGCGCCTGGTCCGAGGTCTGCCGGCGGGGGACGCGCTCACGATCTGATGGTGACAGGTCACCTCTCCGGTCGGGCGGATGGTCGGGGAGGATGTCGGTATGGCCGTCCCTGGTGCCCTGCTCGCCGCGCTGCGGGCGGAGCTCGGACCGGCCGGGGTCCTGACCGAGGCGGCCGACACGGCGTCGTACGTCGAGGACTGGGCCGGGGCGGTTCGGGGCTCGACGCCCGCGGTGCTGCGACCCGGCACGACGGCCGAGGTTGCGGCCGTGGTGCGGCTGTGCCACGAGGCGGGTGTGGCCCTCGTGCCGCAGGGCGGCAACACCGGGCTCGCCGGAGGCGCCGTGCCCGATGCAGGGGGCGACCAGCTGGTCCTGTCGTTGGCCCGGCTCAGGGCGGTGCGCGACGTCGACCCGGTCGCCGACACCCTGACGGTCGAGGCGGGGGTGGTGCTGGCCGACGCGCAGCGCGCCGCGGCCGACGCCGGCCGCCTGCTCCCGCTCTCGCTCGCGTCGGAGGGCAGCTGCACGGTCGGCGGCACGATCGCCACGAACGCCGGCGGGACGGCAGTGCTGCGCTACGGCATGATGCGCGACCTGGTGCTGGGCCTCGAGGTCGTGCTGCCCGACGGGCAGGTGTGGGACGGGCTGCGGGGCCTGCGCAAGGACAACACCGGCTACGACCTCAAGCAGGTCTTCATCGGGTCGGAGGGCACGCTCGGCGTCGTCACGGCCGCGGTCCTGCGCCTCTTCCC
>NZ_DASUTK010000055.1:0-4332 GCF_036374615.1 Nocardioides sp. | reverse complement strand
GCGGATGCCGCGCCGGTACCTCACGATCATGACGGTGATGTGGGGCGTCGCCTGCCTTCCATTCATTGTGATCGCGTACGCCGGCCAGGTCTGGGTCGTCGTGGCAGCCGCGTTCGTCATGGGCGCGGTGTTCGACGCACCGATGGTCATCTGGGGGACGCTGCTCCAACGTCGTGTGCCGCCGGAGCTGCTGGGCCGGGTGTCGTCGCTCGACTTCTTCGTGTCGATGGCCTTCATGCCGATCTCGATGGCACTCGCCGGCCCCGTCAGCGAGCTGGTCGGGCTCCGGACGACGTTCGTCGCCGCCGGCATCGCGCCGGTGGTGTTCGCCGTGGTCGCCGTGGTCTGGGCGAAGATGCCCGCCGACGAGGTCGCCCACCCGCTGCGCGACGACGCGCCGGTCAGCTGACCTGACGAGCGCTGGCCGACGCCGGCGCCGGCAGCACGCCCGGGGCCGCCCAGCCACGAGCGGCGAAGACTGCGGCGATCTCGTCGCAGACCTTCGCCATGCGGTCCGTGGGCACCAGTGCAATCGCCGAGCCGCCGAAGCCGCCCCCGGTCATCCGCGCGCCGACGGCGCCATGGGTGCTCGCGGTGTCGACGACCGCGTCGAGCTCCTCGCACGAGATCTCGAAGTCGTCGCGCATCGACGTGTGGGAGGCGGCGAACAGCCGGCCCACCTCCGACCAGTCGTCAGCCTCGAGCGCGGCCACCGTGTCCTCGACGCGGCCGATCTCGGAGACCACGTGCCGAGCGCGGCGACGCAGCCGGTCATCGTCCAGGCTCTCGACCTGGTCAGGCGTCGCCTCCCGGAGACTCGGTACGCCCAGGACCTGCGCCGCCTCCTCGCAGTCAGCCCGTCGTTGCCCGTAGCCGCCGTCGGAGTGGGCGTGGGTCGCCCGGGTGTCGACGACCAGGAGCGTCAGGCCGGCGTCCGCCGGGCGCCACGGCACCTGTCGGGTCTGCTGGTCGCGGAAGTCGATCAGCAGCGCGTGGTCGGGCTCGCCGAGCAGCGCGATCGTCTGGTCGAGCCCGCCGGTGGGCGCGCCGGCGATCTCCGACTCCGCCCGCATCGTGGCCCGCACGAGCGACCGGCGGTCGACGTCGACCCCGGCGGCGGCGCACATGGCCAGGGCGGTCGAGCAGATCAGCGCCGCCGAGCTTGAGAGCCCCGAGCCCAGCGGGACCCGGCCGTCGACGACGAGCTGCATCCCGGGGAGGCGGTGGCCGTCCTCGCGCAGCGCCCAGGCGACGCCGGCGACGTACGACGCCCAACCGCTGACACTGCCGGGGGTGATCGCGGACAGCCGCACCTCGACCGGCTGGGTCTGCTGCACGCTCTCGACCCGGAGCACGTCGTCGTCGCGGCGCGCCACGGCCGCGTACGTCGCGTGCGGGAGCGCGATCGGCAGGCAGAGGCCCGCGTTGTAGTCGGTGTGCTCGCCGATCAGGTTGGCACGACCCGGTGCCGCAAACACGCCCAGCGGATCGGTCAGCCGGTCGGTCAGGCCGGTCGCGATGGCGGCCGGGTCACCAGACTCGACCCGCTCGGCGCGCATGCCTCGACTCTAGGGGGCCGCGCGGAACCGCCTCAGCCGCAGACTGTTGCTGACGACGAACACCGAGCTGAAGGCCATCGCGGCTCCGGCGATCATCGGGTTGAGCAGCCCGGCGGCAGCCAGCGGCAGCGCCGCGACGTTGTAGGCGAACGCCCAGAAGAGATTGCCCTTGATCGTCGCGAGCGTGCGCCGCGAGAGCCGGATCGCGTCGGCCGCCACGCGGAGGTCGCCGCGCACCAGCGTCAGGTCACTCGCCTCGATCGCGACGTCCGTGCCGGTGCCCATCGCCAGCCCGAGGTCTGCCTGCGCGAGTGCGGCCGCGTCGTTGACACCGTCACCGACCATCGCGACGACCCGCCCCTGCTCCTGCAACCGCTTCACGACGTCGACCTTGTCGGCCGGCAGCACACCGGCGATGACGTCTGCCTCGTCGATCCCCACCTCGGTGGCGACCGCGCGAGCCACCGCCTCGTGGTCGCCCGTCAGCAGCATCGGGCGCAGCCCGAGCTCGCGGAACCGCGTGATCGCCTCGGCCGAGGTCGGCTTCACCGCGTCAGCGACCGAGATCCACCCGCGGGGAGTCCCGTCCCACGAGACCTCCACCACCGTGTGCCCGGCCGGGTGGTCGACGTCGCCGGACGGTCGGCCCACCAGCACGTCGAGCCCCTCGACCCGGCCGCGGACACCGTGCCCGGCGAGCGCCTCGAAGCCCTCGACGGGGGGCAGCTCGCCCCGTTCGCGCGCGCCGGCGGCGACCGCCCTGGCGATCGGGTGCTCCGAGGCGTCCTCGACGGCGCCCGCGAGGCGGAGCACCTCGCCCTCGTCCTCGCCCAAGGCGACCCGCACCCCGGCCAGCGTCATCGCGCCGGTCGTGACCGTGCCGGTCTTGTCGAGCACGATCGTGTCGACCGTGCGCGTGGACTCCAGCACCTCCGGGCCCTTGATCAGGATGCCGAGCTGGGCTCCCCGGCCGGTGCCGACCATCAATGCGGTCGGCGTGGCCAGCCCGAGCGCGCAGGGGCAGGCGATGATCAGGACCGCGACCGCCGCGGTGAACGCCGCCGAGAGACCGGCGTCGGCGCCGATCCAGTACCCGAGCGTTCCCACGGCCAGCGCGATCACGATCGGGACGAACACCCCGGAGACCCGGTCGGCCAGCCGCTGCACCTCGGCCTTGCCGTTCTGAGCGTCCTCGACGAGCCGCGCCATCTGCGCGAGCTGGGTGTCCGCTCCCACCCGGGTCGCGCGGACCACCAGTCGCCCACCGGCGTTGACGCAGCCCCCGACGACGCTGTCGCCCACAGAGACCTCGACCGGCACCGACTCACCGGTGAGCATCGACGCGTCGACCGCGCTGCTGCCCAGCTCCACGACCCCGTCGGTGGCGATCTTCTCCCCGGGGCGTACGACGAACTGGTCGCCCACGGCCAGCTCGTCGGTGGCGATCCTGACCTCGGTCTGACGACCGTCGGGGTCGCCGCGGAGCACGGCGACGTCCTTCGAGCCGAGCTCGAGCAGCGCCCGCAGCGCCGCACCGGCACGCCGCTTGGACCGCGCCTCGAAGTAGCGGCCCGCCAGGATGAACGTCGTGACCCCGGCGGCCGCCTCGAGGTAGATGTTGCCGGCGCCGTCGGTGCGCTCCACGGTGAGCTCGAACGGGTGGGTCATGCCGGGCTCGCCGGCCGTGCCGAGGAACAGAGCGTAGAGCGACCAGCCGAACGCCGCGAGGGTGCCGATCGACACCAGCGTGTCCATGGTCGACGTGCCGTGCCGCAGGTTGAGCCAGGCCGCCCGGTGGAAGGGCCACCCGCCCCAGACCACGACCGGTGCGGCGAGGGTGAGCGATGCCCACTGCCAGTACTCGAACTGCCAGGCCGGGACCATCGCCAGCAGGACCACCGGGACGCTCAGCACGATCGAGCCGATCAGCCGCTGCCGCAGCGGCGCGAGCCGGTCGACGTCAGCACCGTCGGCGGTGGTCGGTTCCTCGGTCTGGGGCAGCACCGCGCCGTACCCCGCCTGCTCCACGGTGGCGACCAGGTCGTCGGGCGAGACGGTGGCTGGGTAGTGGACCTTGGCCTTCTCGGTCGCGTAGTTGACGGTCGCCACGACGCCGTCGAGCTTGTTGAGCTTGCGCTCGACCCGGTTGGCGCACGAGGCGCAGGTCATGCCGGTGATGGTGATCTCCAGGTCGCCGTACGGACCCTCGGTCCAGTCCCTGGTGTCAGTGCTCATGGTCTGCCTCCTCCCCGTGCGCGTCCGCGTAGCCGTCCCCCGCGGCCAGCGTGAAGCCGGCCAGGTGAACTGCACCGCGGTGCCGGAACTCGAGGAACAGCCGGTAGCGACCGTCGCTGGGCACCTCGGCCACGAACGGGATCCGCGGCCCGGCGCCAGCCTCCTCCGGGTGGACGTGGAGGTAGGCGAGGTCACCCT
Organism: Nocardioides sp.; assembly: GCF_036374615.1. Taxonomy (GTDB): domain Bacteria; phylum Actinomycetota; class Actinomycetes; order Propionibacteriales; family Nocardioidaceae; genus Nocardioides. The sequence goes on along the minus strand of NZ_DASUTK010000055.1, from coordinate 340 downwards.
CACGCAGCGCGACCAGGTGGCCGTACGCGCCGAGGTAGGGCTGCAGGTCCGTTACCGGCCGGCCGTCCCTCGTGATGACGGCCGTGAGGTCGGACGACGAGCCCCCGGCCAGGGTGCCGGTGAGCCGCACCCGGTAGCCGTCGACCGTGACAGTGCGCGTCACGTCCGGTGGCGGCAGCGGCTCGTAGTCGCCGGCGACGTGGACGTCGGTGCCGAGGACCAGCGAGGGGCCACCGGTGGCAGTGAAGTCGGCGAAGAGCCGAGTGGTTCCCGCCGACAGCTCGATCGGTGCCGTCCACCTCCCGTCCTCGCCCAGCGTGGGGTGCAGGTGGCGGTAGTC
>NZ_DASUTK010000054.1:0-15726 GCF_036374615.1 Nocardioides sp. | reverse complement strand
ACCACGCTGACCATGCGTGCGACCCAGGACCTCACGTCCTTCTCCCTCGACTTCCTGCTGCCTGTCGACCGGGTCACGATCGACGGGCGGACCGTCCCGCACACCCGTCCGCGGCGGCACGAGGTGCGGATCACCCCGCGGACCACGATCCCCGACGGCGACCGCTTCCGGGTCCGGGTGGAGTACGCCGGCTTCCCCGCCCGCAAGTGGTACGCCGGGGAGAGCAACTGGCTGGCCGGTCGCCACGAGGTCGTGGCGATGAACCAGCCCCACATGGCGCCCTGGTGGTTCCCGTCCAACGACCACCCCGCCGACAAGGCGAGGATGGACATCGCGATCACCGTGCCCCGCGGCAACCAGGTGTTCGCCAACGGCCGCCCGGTGTCGCGCCGGGTGCACGGGAAGCTGGTCACGCATCGGTGGATCGCGAAGGAGCCGATGGCGACCTACCTCGCGATGTTCGCCGCGGGGAAGTTCCAGGTCGACACCGGTGTCCGCAACGGACTGCGCTGGCGTGCCGTGGTCTCCGAGCAGCTGCCGCCGGGTCTGCGCCGTGACAACATGGCGCTGATGCGGAGGACACCGAGGGTCGTGGCTCGCCTGGAGCAGGACCTGGGGGACTATCCCTTCGCCCAGGTAGGCGGCCTCGTGACCAGCCTGGACGTCGGGTTCGCGCTGGAGAACCAGACCATCCCGACGTACCCCGCGGTCGGATCGAGCGCGACCTGGCTCGTGGTCCACGAGCTCGCGCACCAGTGGTTCGGCGACTCCGTGACGCTGCGTCGGTGGCGCGACATCTGGCTCAACGAGGGCGCGGCGACCTTCATGGAGATCCGCTGGCAGGAGACACACGGAGGCACGGCCGGCGCGGACTGGATGCGCGGCCTGTACGACGTCACCGGCGGCGGAAACACGTTCTGGGATCTGGCGATCGGCGACCCCGGTGCGAGCCGGATCTTCGACAACCGGATCTACGAGCGCGGCGCCATGACGTTCCAGGCGCTGCGCAACCGGGTCGGCGAGGCCGACTTCTGGGCGATCCTGCAGCAGTGGGTCGCGGACAACCGCAACGGCCACGGCACCCGAGTGGAGTTCCAGACGCTGGCCGAGACCGTGAGCGGCGAGGACCTCGAGGGGTTCTTCGACGAGTGGCTGTCGAGCGGCCGGCCAGCCGACACGGTCGAGAACGGCCTCGGCTGACTCGTCGGCCCTCAGCCGCCGACGAGCGGGGCGATGGCTCGGGCGACCCGGCTCGGACGCCGCGTCAGCCGCTCCTCGGTGTCGGCCCAGGTCATCGCACGCAGGCCGGCGTTGATGCCCAGCCACCGCAGCGGCTCCGGTTCCCACAACCGGGAGCGGTGGCCGACCCAGGGCAACCGCGTGAGATCGGTGTCGCGGCCGAGCACGAGGTCACGCAGCGTGCGGCCGGCGAGGTTCGTGGTGCTGACGCCGTCGCCGACGTACCCGCCCGCCCAGCCGATGCGGGTCGCGGGGTCGAGCCCTACGGAGGCGCACCAGTCGCGCGGGACGCCCAACGGGCCTCCCCACGCGTGCGTGACCTTGGCCTCGGTCAGCACGGGAAAGAGCTCGACGAGCGTGGCTCGCAGTCGCGCAAACACGCTCGGGTCGCCGTCGAAGCCAGGGGAGACGCGCGAGCCGAAGTGGTAGGGCGCTCCCCGCCCGCCGAAGACCAGCCGGTCGTCCGCGGTGCGCTGCCCGTAGATGATCAGGTGTCGGTGGTCGCTGAACGTCTCCCGGCGGCGCAGCCCGATCCGCTCCCAGGTCTCCGGGCTCAGCGGCTCGGTCGCGATGACGAGCGAGTACAGCGGAGCCACCACCCGACGGTGACCCGGCAGCCGGGCGGTGTAGCCCTCGGTGGCCCGCACCACCGTTCCTGCCCGCACCGTTCCGTGCGGCGTGACCGCTCGCCCCGGCAGCAGTTCCGTGACCCGGGAGTGCTCGTGCACGGCGACGCCGCGGCGTACCAGCGAGTCGGCCAGCCCACGGGCCAGCCGGAGCGGGTGGAGGGCAGCGCAGTCAGGGGTGTACGTCGCGCCGAGCGTGCCCTCGGCGTCGAGCACCGTGCGCGCCTCGCCCTCGTCGAGCCACCGCAGCCGGTCGTCGGTGATGCCCCAGCCCCGGGCGTGCTCCACCTCTGCGCGGGCGCGGGCCACCTGGGCGACGGTCCGGGCGAGCACGATCGTCCCGCCGACGGCGACATGCGCATCGATCCCGAGCTCGTCGCTGGCGCGGGCGACCTCGGTGACGCTCGCACGCATCGCCGCGTCCTGGGCCAGCGCTGCCGATCGGTCGGACAGGGCCGCCAGCTTGTCGAGGGAGGCGGGAAACAGGGCCGAGCACCAGCCGCCGTTGCGGCCGGAGGCGCCGAAGCCGACGGTCTCGGCCTCGAGCACGACGATCCGCAGCGACGGGTCCGCCTCGGCGAGGTAGTGAGCCGTCCACAGGCCGGTGAAGCCCCCGCCGACGACGGCGACGTCGACCGTCGTGTCGCCCGAGAGCGGGGGGAGAGGCAGGGCTGGGCCGGCGGTGTCGGCCCACAGCGCGCGGGTGGTGCTCAGCGGACACCCCACGAGTAGGTCTGCTTGCGCAGCTTGAGGTACATGAACGTCTCGGTCCGGCTGACGCCCTGGATGCGTCGGATCTTCTCGGAGATCAGCGTCAGCAGGTGCTCGTCGCTCTCGCACACCACCTCCACCAGCAGGTCGAACGTGCCGGCCGTGATCACGACGTAGTCGACCTCGTCCATGTCCGCGAGCGCGTCCGCCACCGGTTCGAGTGCGCCCGACACCTCGATCCCGACCATCGCCTGCCGCGCGAAGCCGAGCTGAAGCGGGTCGGTGACGGCGACGACCTGCATCACGCCGCTCTCGATCAGCCGCTGGACCCGCTGCCGGACCGCCGCCTCGGACAGCCCGACCTCTTTGCCGATCGCTGCGTACGACCGGCGTCCGTCCTGTTGGAGCTGTTCTATGATCGCCTTCGCCACGTCGTCGAGGACCGCCCGCGCGCGCTCCTGCTTCCTCGCCATGGTCGGTCATGGTTCCACACCAATGACCCCGAAGACCACTACCTGGCGAGCGATTCCGCAGTTTCTACGTCACGATTCAACGGAATCCCTTGTCTCGGGGGGGACAGCGTGACACGATCCGAACGGCGTTCACCTGCGAGGAGGATGATAGATGACCCACCGCTTGCGAGGCGGCCCCTTTCGTGACCCGAGTGTTGACCGACTCATGGCCGAGGCGGCCAGGCAGCTCCAGTACGGGGGGTTCTCACGGCGCTCGCTGCTCCGTGGTGCGGGCGTCGCCGGCATGGCTCTCAGCGCAGGCGGTCTGCTCTCCGCGTGCGGCACGGAAGGCGCTCGGGTCGACACCGGGGAGTGTCAGAGCACGGATCTGAGCGAGGAGGAGAAGTCCATCGTCTTCTCGAACTGGATCGGGTACGTCGACCCGGCGAAGGGGGCGGACACCTCCACCCTCGAGAAGTTCCAGGAGGAGACCGGCATCACCGTCGAGTACCAGAACGGTGACGTCAACGACAACGAGACCTTCTTCGCGAAGGTGTCGCCCCAGCTGCAGGCGTGCCGCTCCACGGGGCGTGACGTCTTCGTGGTCACCGACTACATGGCCGCCAGGATGATCGAGCTCGGCTGGATCCAGAAGCTCGACCACGAGAACATGCCCAACGTCGACGCGAACCTGATCGACTTCCTGAAGTCGCCTCAGTGGGACCCGAACCGTGACTACAGCGTTCCATGGCAGAGCGGCATGACGGGCATCTGCTACAACTCCGAGCTCACCGACCCGGTGACCAGCTTCGAGGAGCTCCTCACTCGGCCTGACCTGAAGGGCAAGGTCGAGCTCCTGACCGAGATGCGCGACACGATGCTGTTCCTCCTGCTGATGGAGGGCAGCGATCCGGAGGACTTCACCGCCGACGAGTACGCAGCAGCGGTGGAGCGGCTGCAGGGCGTCGTCGACGGCGGGCAGATCCGGCGCTTCACGGGCAACGACTACGTCGATGACATGAAGTCCGGCGACATCGTGGCGTGCGAGGCGTGGAGCGGTGACGTCATCAACCTGCTCGGCGGCGGCAAGTACAAATGGGTGCCGCCCTCGGAGGGGTTCGCCATCTGGACCGACAACATGCTGGTTCCGAACAAGGCGGAGCACAAGGCGAACGTCGAGACGATGATGAACTTCTACTACGACCCGGTGAACGCCGCGAAGCTGTCGGCCTGGAACTACTACTTCTGCCCGGTCGCCGGCGCCCAGGAGGAGATCGGCCAGTTCGATGAGTCTGCCGTCAACAGCGAGTTCATCTTCGTGGACGACCAGACACTCGAGTCCGGCTACATGTTCATGGCCCTCGACGACCAGCAGGAGCAGGACTTCCAGCGCCAGTTCAACGAGGTGATTAGTGGCTGAGGGCAAGGACCTCCACTTGGAGGGCGTGACCAAACGATTCGGCTCCTTCGTCGCGGTCGACGATCTCACGCTCTCCGTGCCCGAAGGTTCGTTCTTCGCCCTCCTGGGACCCTCCGGGTGCGGGAAGACGACCACGCTCCGGATGGTGGCGGGACTCGAGGACCCGACCCTCGGGCGCGTTCTGATCGGCGACGAGGACGTCACCTCGCTCCGCCCGTACAAGCGTCCGGTCAACACCGTGTTCCAGTCGTACGCACTGTTCCCGCACCTGAGCATCTTCGAGAACATCGCGTTCGGACTCCGCCGCCGGGGCGTCGCTGATTACCAGGCGAAGGCCCACGACATGATCGAGCTCGTGCAGCTCGAGGGGTACGGGGACCGGAAGCCGGCGCAGCTGTCGGGCGGGCAACAGCAACGGGTGGCCTTGGGCCGCGCGCTGATCAACGAGCCCGGCGTCCTGCTGCTCGACGAGCCGCTCGGTACCCTCGACCTCAAGCTGCGTCGGCAGATGCAGATCGAGCTGAAGCGGATCCAGACCGAGGTTGGCATCACCTTCGTGCACGTGACCCACGACCAGGAGGAGGCCATGACCATGGCCGACACCATCGCGGTCATGAACCACGGCGTCATCGAGCAGATGGGGGCACCCAGTGAGCTCTACGAGAACCCGTCCACCACGTTCGTCGCGAACTTCCTTGGTCAGTCCAACCTGATCCGGTCCGACGTCGTCGACTCGGCCGGTGACGACGTCCTGATCGACTGCAACGGGCAGAAGGTCGCCATCGAGAGCTCACGCAGCCACGTGGACGGCAGGTCTGCCTGGCTGGGAATCCGGCCCGAGAAGATCTTCGCCAGCGAGCCGGGCACGGTGCAGCAGAACGGTCACAACCGGCTCACCGGCGGCCGGGTCACGGACGTGAGCTTCGTCGGGGTCAGCACGCAGTACCTCGTGGCGATGCCCTGGGGGCAGGAGCTGATGGTGTTCGAGCAGAACACGGGTCGGCGGCCGCCGCTCGACAACGGCGCCGAGGTCGACCTCACCTGGTCAGGAGCACACGCATTTCTGCTCGACGCCCACCAGGACGCCACGGCCGGCATGATGACACCGGAGGACGCCGAGTGACGTCGGGACCCACCATGGTCACCGAACCAAGGCCCGTCGTGGACGGCGAGACCTCCAAGCGGCGTGGTTGGGGTTGGCTGCTGCTCATCCCGGGCATGCTGTGGCTGGCCGTCTTCTTCCTGTTCCCGACGGTCCAGCTGTTCTTCACCTCGCTCTACGACCCCAGCGGGTCCTACGAGCAGGGTTACTCGATGACCTGGCACTTCGCCAACTACGTCGATGCGGTCAAGGACACCTGGGAGCTCTTCCTGCGCTCGTTCGTGTATGCCGGTATTGCGACGCTGGTGTGCCTGACGCTGGGCTACCCGCTCGCGTACGCGATCGCGTTCAAGGCCGGTCGCTGGAAGCACTTCATGCTGGTGCTGGTCATCGCACCGTTCTTCACCAGCTTCCTGCTGCGTACCCTCTCCTGGCGGACGATCCTGGCGGACCAGGGACCCGTGGTCGACTTCCTGCAGACGATCCTCCTCCTGCCGGAGGACGGGCGGCTCCTCGCGACACCGGTCGCGGTGATCGCCGGGCTCGTCTATAACTTCATGCCGTTCATGACTCTGCCCATCTATGCGTCCCTCGACAAGGTGGACCACCGGCTGGTCGAGGCTGCCGGCGACCTCTACGCGAGCCCGTTCACGGGCTTCCGCAAGGTCACGCTCCCCCTGTCCATGCCGGGTGTCGTGTCGGGGACGCTGCTGACGTTCATCCCGGCCAGCGGTGACTACATCAACGCCGAGCTGCTCGGTACCCCAAACCAGTACATGGTCGGCAACCGGATCCAGTCGGCCTTCCTGACCGAGCACAACTACCCCTTGGCCGCGAGCCTCTCGCTGATCCTGATGGCGGTCGTCGTGGTGATGGTCATCGCCTACGTGCGTCGCGCCGGGACGGAGGACCTGCTGTGACAGCTACCGTGCCGAGGCCAGAGGCGATCCAGGAACGGCCTGCCGCTGCTCCCCAGCCCCCGCGTCGTTCACTGGTGCGCTGGTTCGCTGACCACATCGTGCTGATCGTCGGCATCCTGGTGCTCGTCTACACCTTCGTCCCCATCGCCTACATCTTTGCGCTGTCGTTCAACCAGCCCTCGGCGCGCTCGGCCACTGCCCAGCTCGAGGGCTTCACACTGAGCAACTGGACCTCGATCTGTGAGCCCGAGGGCCTGTGCGAATCGCTGCAGCTCAGCATCCTCGTCAGCATCACGGCCACGATCCTGGCGACCGTCCTCGGGACGCTCATGGCGTTCGCACTGGTCCGGCACAGCTTCCGCGGCCGGTCTGCCTCCAACCTGGTCATCTTCCTGCCGATGGCAACACCAGAGGTCGTGATGGGCTCCTCGCTGCTCGCGATGTTCGTCTCGGTCGGCGTCGACGGACTCCTCGGCTTCGTCACGCTGGTCATAGCCCACACCCTGTTCTGCCTGTCCTTCGTGGTGGTCACGGTGAAGGCTCGGCTGGCGGGCATGGACACTCGACTCGAGCAGGCGGCGATGGATCTGTACGCAAACGAGTGGCAGACCTTCAGGCTCATCACGTTGCCTCTCGCCATGCCAGGCATCGTCGCCGCGGCGATGCTGGCGTTCTCGCTGTCCTTCGACGACTTCATCGTCAGCAACTTCACCGCGGGCCAGTCGGTTACCTTCCCGCTGTACGTCTACGGCAGCAAGTTGAAGGAGTTCCCGCCGCAGCTGTTCGTGGTGGGCTCGATCATGTTCCTGGTGTCGTTCGTCTTCGTCATCCTCGGTGAGGTGTGGCGCCGGCGCCGAGCGGTGGCCGCCCGATGACCACGGCGATTCCGCACTGGCGGGGCGGCCGGCGCTGGACCGGCTCGGGAGACCGGGCCGGTGACGTCTACGACCCCGCGACCGGCGAGGTCACGGGCCGGGTCGGATTCGCCACGCGCGACGACGTCGACGCGGTGGTGGCCGACGCGGTCGAGGCGGGCCGTGCCTGGGCCGCCCAGTCGCTGACGCGGCGTACGGCGGTGATGTTCGCGTTCCGCGAGGCGCTCGCACGTCGCCGCAAGGAGGTCGCGGCCGCCATCACGGCCGAGCACGGCAAGGTCCTCGACGACGCGCTCGGGGAGGTCCAGCGTGGCCTGGAGGTGGCGGAGTTCGCGTGCGGCGCACCGCACCTGCTCAAGGGCGGGTTCAGTGACGGCGTGTCCGGCGGGGTCGACGTCTTCTCGATCCGCCAGGCGCTCGGCGTGGTGGCTGTCATCGCGCCGTTCAACTTCCCGGCGATGGTGCCGCTCTGGTTCGTGCCGATCGCGATCGCGTGCGGCAATGCCGTCGTGCTGAAGCCGTCGGAGAAGGACCCCTCCGCATCGCTGCTGATCGCGGAGTGCTGGGCCGAGGCGGGCCTGCCCGCAGGCGTCTTCAACGTCGTGCACGGCGACAAGGTCGCCGTCGACGGACTGCTGGAGCACCCGGACATCGCGGCGGTGTCGTTCGTGGGCTCCACCCCGATCGCGCGGTACGTGTACGAGACCGGCACCCGCCACGGCAAGCGGGTGCAGGCGCTGGGCGGGGCGAAGAACCACATGGTGGTGCTGCCGGACGCCGACCTCGACACCGCCGCGGACGCCGCGGTGTCGGCCGGTTTCGGGTCGGCCGGGGAGCGGTGCATGGCGATCTCGGTCGTCGTCGCGGTCGACCCGGTCGGCGACGACCTGGTGCAGGCGATCGCGAGCCGGATCGGCGGTCTGACCACCGGCGACGGGCGCTCGGGCTGCGACATGGGCCCGCTGGTCACTCGCGAGCACCGCGACAAGGTCGCCGGCTACCTCGACGCCGGCGTGGCCGACGGGGCTGAGCTGGTGGTCGACGGCCGGACCGTCGAGCCCAAGGGCGAGGCGGAGGGCTTCTGGCTCGGCCCCACGCTGTTCGACCGGGTGCGCCCCGGGATGTCAGTCTACGACGACGAGATCTTCGGTCCCGTGCTGTCGGTCGTCCGCGCGGCGTCGTACGACGAGGCGCTGACGCTCGTGAACTCCTCGCCGTACGGCAACGGCACTGCGATCTTCACCGCCGACGGCGGCGCCGCCCGCCGCTACCAGCGCGACGTGCAGGTCGGGATGATCGGGATCAACGTGCCGATCCCGGTGCCGATGGCGTACTACTCGTTCGGCGGCTGGAAGGCCTCGCTGTTCGGTGACACCCACGCCCACGGCATGGACGGCATCCACTTCTTCACCCGCGCCAAGGTGATCACCTCCCGCTGGCCCGACCCCGCACAACGCACCGGCGTCGACCTCGGTTTCCCTCGTCACGACTGACCCACCCCGTTGAGCGCCGCGCGAGCTCACAGGCCGAGCGTCGGCGCAGAGTGCGATGCAATGGCAGCGGAACGACCGCACCCTGCGCCGGCTCGAGGACCGGCAGTCCCCCCGAACCGCCGGCCTCATCCCTCCCTCAAGGGCCTGTGTTCAGTTCTGGCGCTGCGCCGACCGTTCGGTCAGAGCAGCGAGTACGCCTTGTCGAGCACCACCCGGAGCGCGTGCTCGATCTCGTCGAAGTGCTCCTGGTCGCAGATCAGCGGCGGTGCCAGCTGGACCACCGGGTCGCCCCGGTCGTCGGCCCGGCAGTAGATGCCCTCGTCGTACAGCGCCTTGGACAGGAAGCCACGCAGCAGCTTCTCGGACTCCGCGTCGTCGAAGGTCTCCTTGGTGGCCTTGTCCTTGACCAGCTCGATGCCGTAGAAGTACCCGTCGCCGCGCACGTCGCCGACGATCGGCAGGTCCGTGAGCTTCTCGAGCGTGGCGCGGAACGCGTCCTGGTTGTCGAGCACGTGCTGGTTGAGCTGCTCGTTCTCGAAGATGTCGAGGTTGGCCATCGCCACGGCCGTGGACACCGGGTGGCCGCCGAACGTGTAGCCGTGCAGGAACGACTCGTGACCCTTGAGGAACGGCTCCATCAGCCGGTCCTGGGCGATCATCGCGCCGAGCGGCGAGTAGCCGGACGTGAGCCCCTTGGCGCAGGTGATCATGTCGGGCTCGTAGTCGTAGCGCTCGGCCGCGAACATGTGGCCGAGCCGGCCGAACGCGCAGATCACCTCGTCGGAGACCAGCAGTACGTCGTACTCGTCGCAGATCTCGCGCACCCGCTGGAAGTAGCCCGGCGGGGGCGGGAAGCAGCCGCCGGAGTTCTGGACCGGCTCGAGGAACACTGCGGCGACGGTCTCGGGGCCCTCGAACTCGATCGCCTCGGCGATCCGGTCGGCGGCCCAGCGCCCGAACCGCTCGAGGTCCTCGTCGGTGCCCCCCTGGAACTGGTCGGGCGCCCGGTAGAAGTTCGTGTTCGGCACCCGGAACGTGCTGGGCACCAGCGGCTCGAACGGCGCCTTCATCGGCGGCAGGCCGGTGATGGACAGCGCACCCTGCGGCGTGCCGTGGTAGGCGATCGCGCGGCTGATGACCTTGTGCTTGGTCGGCTTCCCCGTGAGCTTGAAGTAGTTCTTGGCGAGCTTCCAGGCGGTCTCGACCGCCTCGCCACCGCCGGTGGTGAAGAACACCCGGTTCAGGCCGCCCGGGGCGTAGCCCGCGACCCGCTCGGCGAGCTCGATCGCCGAGGGGTGGGCGTAGGACCACAGCGGCATGAAGGCGAGCTCCTGCGCCTGCTTGGCCGCCGCCTGCGCGAGCTCGGTCCGACCGTGGCCGACCTGGCTGACGAAGAGGCCGGCGAGTGCGTCGAGGTATCGCTTGCCCTGCGCGTCCCAGATGTAGGGGCCCTCACCCCTCACGATGACCGGGACGTCAGCGGTGTCGTAGGTCGAGTGACGTGTGAAGTGCATCCACAGGTGGTCCTTGGCGGATCGCTGCAGCTGGTCGTAGTCCCGGGCCATGGCGACATCATCCTCAACGGGCCTCGCAAACGCAAGTGATTTCGTTGCGAATCGCGCGATAGCATGCGGAATCCGCAGATGGAGCCCGCTGCCATCGACGGATTGTCCCAATCAGTCGACCCAAGGGTCGACGCACCTGACCGAACGGAGCCCGCCCATGGGTCGGATCGTGTTCACCGGAGGGACGCTCTTCGACGGCCGCGCCCACCGCGGCGCTCAGGACGTGCTGGTCGACGACGGCCGGGTCGTCGCCGTCGGTGCCGCGGTCCGCGACCACGCTGACCGGGCCGACGTGGTCGACCTCGCAGGCGGCCTGCTCGCGCCGGGCTTCACCGATGCACATGTCCACCCGATCGCAGGCGGCCTGGAGCGGATGCGGTGCGACCTGTCCGGCCTCGACACGCGTGAGGAGTACCTCGCGGAGATCTCGTCGTACGCCGCGCAGCATCCCGACGTCGAGTGGATCCTCGGCGGCGGCTGGGCGATGCCGGCGTTCCCGGGCGGCACGCCGACTGCCGCCGACCTCGACGCAGTCGTGCCGGACCGCCCGGTCTTCCTGCCCAACCGCGACCACCACGGCGCGTGGGTCAACACCCGAGCGCTCGGGCTGGCCGGGATCGACGAGCGCACGCCCGACCCGCCCGACGGGCGGATCGAGCGCGACGCGGACGGCCGGCCCACGGGCACACTCCACGAGGGTGCGGACGTCTTGGTGAGCCGGTTCCTGCCGCGCACGACGGGTGAGGACTACTACGCCGCGCTGATGACCGCGCAGTCCTACCTGCACTCGCTCGGCGTGGCGTCGTGGCAGGACGCCGCGGTGGGCGCGTTCGCGGGCATGGACGACCCGGCCTCGACGTACGAGCAGGCCGATGCCAGCGGCGACCTGCGGTCCCACGTCGTCGGCGCGTTGTGGTGGGAGCGGCGGCGCGGCGCGGAGCAGGCCGAGGACCTGGCCGGTCGACGGGACGCCATAACGGGCAACCGCTTCCGGGCGACCGCGGTGAAGATCATGCAGGACGGCGTCGCGGAGAACGGCACGGCGGCGATGACCGCCCCCTACCTGGACCTCGGCGGACACCCCACGGACAACGAGGGCCACTCCTTCATCGAGCCGGAGGCGTTGCGCGAGGGGGTCGCGGCGCTCGACGCCGCCGGTTTCCAGGTGCATGTGCACGCGATCGGTGACCGGGCCGTGCGCGAGGCGCTCGACGCCTTCGTCGGCACCGACCCGTCGCGGCGCCACCACATCGCCCACGTGCAGCTGATCCACCCCGACGACGTCTCACGGTTCGCACAGCTCGGCGTCGCCGCGAACCTGCAGGCGCTCTGGGCCTGCCTGGAGGACCAGATGGTCGACCTCACGCTTCCGGTGCTCGGCGACGAGCGGTCCACCTGGCAGTACCCGTTCGGGGCCCTGCGTAGGGCCGGCACCACGCTCGTCATGGGCAGCGACTGGCCGGTCTCCACGCCGGACCCGCTCGCGGCGATCCACACCGCTGTCACCCGCACCACCTACGACGATCCGGGCCGGGCCGGCCGCGAGCCGTTCCTGCCGGAGCAGGCGCTCGACCTCACGACCGCGTTCTCGGCGTACACGCGGGGCAGTGCGTGGGTGAACCACCGCGAGGACGCCGGCGTCGTCGAGCCCGGTGCGGTGGCCGATCTCGTCGTTCTCGACCGCGACCCGTTCGACGGCCCGGCCTCGGAGATCGGTGCGGCCCGGGTGCTGTCGACCTGGATCGCGGGTGACCTCGTCTTCGAGTCCACCTGACCGCCGACTCGGCGCGCACAGGGCACGACTCGGGCTCAGCTGACCTGGCGCGGTGCGGGGAGCTCGTCGTCGGGGTGCTTCTCCAGATAGGCGCCGATCCGGTCCTGCGCCATCGCCTTCCAGAGCTCGGCGGCGCGCTCCTCGTCGATGATGTTGACGGACCCGGCGTCCGGGACCTCGTCGTAGTGGGAGAAGGGCAGCGTCATGAAGCGGACCTTCTCCTGGTCGAGGCCGCGCAGGGAGAACGCCAGGCTCCGCAGCGCCCCGTTCGACCAGCTCTCGTCGACCGTGAGGTTCTTCGTGACGGCGCTGAGCGTGTCGGAGAACCTCACCGGGTTGCCCATCGTGTCGTCGGCCAGCACCTTGTCCATCACCGCCCGCAGGAAGTTCTGCTGCCGGTCGACCCGGTCGAAGTCGCCCTCGGTGAGCCCGTACCGCATCCGGACGTACTTCAGCGCGAGCTCGTCCTCGAGGTGCACCCACCCCTTCTCCCACGTCGTGCCCGTCTTGGTGTCGACCACCCGCTCGGGCACGTAGACGTCGACGCCGCCGATCGCGGTCGTCAGGTCCCGGAACCCCTCGAAGTCGATGATCGCCATGTGGTCCAGGCGCAGGTCGCTGAGGTTCTCGATCGTCCGCCAGGTACCGAACGGTCCGTACTGCGCGAAGGCGGCGTTGATCTTGTTCCGCCCGCGAGGCTCGCCCTCGTCGTCGAAGATCTCGACGTAGGAGTCGCGCGGGACGGACACGACGTACGCCGCGGACCGGTCGGCCGGCACGTGGACCACCATCATCGTGTCGCTGCGGTAGGCGCCGACGTTCCACTCGCCCGACTCCAGCAGCTCGGCGACCGTCGGCTTCTCGACCGCCCGGTTGGGGTCGTCTGACCCCATCAACAGGATGGTGAGGGCCTCGGTGGGCTCCTCCGGCGCCGGGGGGCGCTCGCCCTTGCCGAGGACGTCGTCGGTGACTCGCTGGATGTTGTCGAGCTTGGCGTTGAGGTGCCAGCCGTACCAGCCCACGGTCGCCGCGGTCGCCACCGCTCCGACCAGGAGCAGCGCCGCCCACCGCCGACGGCCGTGCCGCCACTCCCAGAAGGTGCCGACGAGCATCGCGAGGACGGCCGCGGCCAGCAGGTAGGCGGACAGCTCGAGGTAGCCGTGGAGCATCAACCAGTAGAGGCCCGCGATCGCCAACGGGACGCTGATCAGGCCGATGATCGTGGTGCGCTTCACCGGGTCATACTCCCGGATCGGGCCGATGATGCCGTGTAACCGCAGGGCTCGCGCCCGGAGTGGCGCTTTGGCAACTGATTCCGCACTGTTGGCCCGCTCGCCCCTACCGAATCCGTAGTCTCCCGGTTAGGGTCTGGCCATGGCTGACCAGACTTTCTCCAACATCGTGAACGGCGAGCGGGTACCCGCCGCCTCCGGCGAGACGTACGACGTCATCGACCCCACCACCGGCGAGGTGTACGCCTCGGCGCCCATGTCGGGGCCGGAGGACGTCGACCGGGCCTACCGAGCCGCGGAGGCGGCGTTCGAGGGCTGGGGAGGGGCGACCCCGCAGGACCGGTCCAACGCGCTGCTGAAGATCGCCGACGCCATCGAGGCGCGCGTGGACGAGATCAACGCGGTGGAGTCCAAGGACACGGGTAAGCCGCTCGGCCTGACCATGTCCGAGGAGATGCCCTACGCCTCCGACCACTTCCGGTTCTTCGCCGGTGCCGCCCGGATCCTCGAGGGGCGCTCGGCCGCGGAGTACATGGCCGAGCACACGTCGTACGTGCGGCGGGAGCCGATCGGCGTCATCGGGCAGGTCACGCCGTGGAACTACCCGCTGATGATGATGATCTGGAAGATCGCGCCCGCGCTCGCGGCGGGGAACACGGTCGTGCTCAAGCCCAGCGACACGACTCCGGCGAGCTCGACCCTGCTCGCCGAGCTGGCACAGGAGTTCCTGCCTCCGGGCGTCCTCAACGTGGTGTGTGGCGACCGCGACACCGGTCGGGCGCTGATCGAGCACAAGATCCCGCAGATGGTCTCGATCACCGGCTCGGTGCGGGCCGGCATGGAGGTCGCCACCTCGGCGGCCGCCGACCTGAAGAAGGTGCATCTCGAGCTCGGCGGCAAGGCTCCGGTGGTGATCTTCGACGACGCCGACATCGAGGCGGCCGCCTCCGCCATCGCCGAGGCCGGCTACTTCAACGCCGGCCAGGACTGCACCGCCGCCACCCGCGTCCTCGCCGGTCCCGGCATCCACGACGACTTCCTCGCCGCGCTCACCGAAGCCGCCAAGAACACGCGCACCGGGATGCCCGACGACGAGGACGTGCTCTACGGCCCCGTCAACAACGAGAACCAGCTCGAGCGGGTCAGCGGCATGGTCGAACGGCTTCCCGACCACGCGACCATTAACGCCGGCGGCAAGCGGCAGGGCGACCGGGGCTACTTCTACGAGCCCACCGTGCTGAGCGGCCTCAAGCAGGACGACGAGCAGATCCAGACCGAGATCTTCGGCCCGGTGATCACCGTGCAGCGGTTCTCCGACGAGGCCGAGGCGCTGCGGTGGGCCAATGGCGTGCAGTACGGCCTCGCGTCGTCGGTCTGGACAAAGGACCACGGCCGGGCGATGCGGATGTCCGCCAAGCTCGACTTCGGCTGTGTCTGGGTCAACACCCACATCCCGTTCATCTCCGAGATGCCGCACGGTGGCTTCAAGCACTCCGGCTACGGCAAGGACCTGTCGGTGTACGGCTTCGAGGACTACACGCGCCTGAAGCACGTCATGCACTACATCGGCGACTGAGCAGCGGACCGCGAGGAACGAGCGGACCGCGTTGCGAAGGAGGGTCGAGCAAGTGCCACGACTGAGGAACGAGGTCGTGACGCACGCGTCGAGACCCGGTGAGACGAAAGGCAACATGACGCCATGAGGATCCTGCTGATCGGAGCCGGCGGCGTGGGCGGCGCGTTCACGGCGATCGCCGCCCGCCGCGACTTCTTCGAGACGATGGTCGTGGCCGACTACGACCTCGCCCGCGCAGAGAAGGCGGCAGTCGCCGACGACCGCTACCTGGCCGCGCAGATCGACGCGTCTGACGCCGGCGCGGTCGAGGCACTGTGCCGTGACCACGGCGTCACGCACGTGATGAACGCCGTCGACCCGGTGTTCAACATGCCGATCTTCGACGGCGCCTTCGCCGCCGGGGCCGACTACGTCGACATGGCGATGTCGCTCAGCAAGCCGCACCCCGACGCGCCGTACTCCAAGTGCGGGGTCAAGCTCGGCGACGAGCAGTTCGCCAAGGCGGGGGAGTGGGAGTCAGCGGGCCGGCTGGCGCTGGTCGGCATGGGCGTCGAGCCGGGGCTCTCCGACGTCTTCGCCCGGTACGCCGCGGACCACCTCTTCTCCGACATCGACGAGCTGGGCACCCGGGACGGCGCCAACCTGGTCGTGACCGACGACGACGGCAACGAGATCTTCGCGCCGTCGTTCTCGATGTGGACCACGATCGAGGAGTGCCTCAACCCGCCGGTGATCTGGGAG
>NZ_DASUTK010000053.1:0-15546 GCF_036374615.1 Nocardioides sp. | reverse complement strand
GACCTGTTCTCCGGCACCAGGACGTACCCGCAGTCCACGTCCACGTCGTCAGGGAACACATCCGCCGGACAGGGTATGGCGTGGAACCGCGGATGCTTCGGGGCTGGTGTGCTCGATGCGGGAGCCAATGCCGTCAGTAGGCCGGCGACCAAGAGAATCACTAGTGCGCGCATCTGAACCCCCCAACCCCGTACCGGCGTGATCGGCCACGGTCGGAGCTTGCCCCGAACCTAGCGACGACCGGCCGCGGAGGGCATCACCAATTTGGACGATCCCCCACCCCAAGACACGCAGCGCTCGGATCCCGGCACGGCCCGTGCACGCTCATCGGCAGAGTGCACTTCCGTCCTCGCATAGGGACACACCCAGTCAGGAGGCTCCCTCGGCCCCGGCGACGTGCTCACCGTCGAGATCGACGGGCTCGGCCGCCTGACCACGACCCTGGCAGCACCGCTCGACGCACCCTGAATGGCACCCCGCGGTCCGACCGGGTGCAGGTCAGGTGCGCAGCGGAGCGTCGAGCTCGACCAGGTTCTCGGCGAGGTCGGGTCGCGGGAAGAAGCAGAGCAGCACCAGGTCCTCGTGCCCGGTGGCCACGGTGGCGTGCGCCGTCCCGCGCGGGACGATGATCAGGTCGCCGGCGCCGACCGGGGTGCAGCGGTCGCCTTCCCAGGCGTTGCCGGAGCCCGACACCACGTACGTCACCTCGTCGGAGTGCGGGTGGAGGTGAGGGGTGCGGGGACCGGCGGGGACGCGGACCACGCGCACGGCGTAGTCCTCACCGAGCCCGGATGGCACCGGATCAGCCGAGAGCCGCCCGGGGAGCCGCGCGAGCTCGACCCGGTCCAGACCGACGACCGGCACGGCGTACCTCCTCGTAGATGGTCGAACGGTTCAGGTCACGGTACGGCGGGCGCAGCCTGAGTGCTCTCGATGACCTCCTGCAGGGACACGGCCTCGCCGTTGCGGGCCGATGACTCGATGACGGCCCGGACCACCGCGAGCGCCCGCACCGCCTCCTGCGCGCCCACCTCGACCGTGGCCGCTCCACGGGCGGCCAGACCGAACTCCTCGAGCTGCTCCCGGAACATGTCGGTGCGCGGGAGGTCGACCGGCTGTCGGACCGACTCCCCGTAGAACTGGGACGTCAGGGTCGACCAGTCGTCGGCCAGGTGGGACTCGTCCCAATGCGTGAAGTCGAGGTCGTACATGAGGTTCGCCTTCGTGCCGAGCAGGTTCATCGAGTAGACGCCCGGCGAGGCCCAGCCGGTGCCGATGTAGCCCAACGCGCCGCTCTCGAACTCGAGGACCGCCATGACGGCGTCGGGCACCTCGGCCTTGGTGAAGAGCTTGCGCGCGTGCGCCGACACGCTCTTCACCGGACCGAGCAGGAACTGCAGGGTGTCAGCGTGGTGGACACCGAGCTGGATGAAGGCCCCACCGGGGCTCTTGTCGGCGTACCAGCGCCAGGTCTGAGGCGTGAGCTCGAGACCGCGCTCGTTGGAGAAGTTGGCCTCGGCGAGCGAGACCTCGCCGAGCCGGCCGTCCTCGATCCAGCGCTTCATCTCACGGTGACCCGACAGGCGGCGTGAGCTGTGGCCCACGGCGAAGACGCCGCCGGTGTCGCGGACCGCCGCCGCGATCCGGTTCGCGTCCTCGAGGGTGTGTGCGATCGGCTTGTCGGTGTAGACAGCCTTCCCGGCCTCGAGCGCTTGGGTGACGACCTGCTTGTGGGTGTCGTTGGGCGTGGTGATGACGACGCCCTCGACCGCGTCGTCCGCCAGCAGCTCCTCGTAGGTCGCGGCAGACCGCTCGATCCCGAACTCCTCCTGGAACTTCGCACGCCTCTCCGGGTCACGGCTGAAGCAGCTGTAGAGCTCGACCTGGTCACCGCGCTGGGCGCCGCGCGCCAGCACCCGTGCCCATCGACCCAGGCCGACGGAAGCGAGTCGGACCTTGTCAGTCATGCCTTCTCCTTCGGGTTGGCGGCCGCGCGGACGCGACGCGCGTTGAGCACGACCTCGATGCCGGCGAGCACGCCTCCGGCCACGACGTCGGCGAAGTCCTTCGAGCGGTCGAGGGTGGCCCAGCCCGGGTTGCCGTACCAGCCGTCGTCGGCCAGCTCGGTGACATCGGTGATGAACCCGTAGACCTCGGGGGAGCGTCGCATCTGGTCCATCTCGAGGGCTCCGGGAGGGCGGGTCGGCTCGCCGGCGCGCTCGCTCTTGACGAGGCTGGGGTCGTAGGCGAGGACCGCCAGGGTCTCGATGCCGCCACCGTGGGTGAGCTCGCCGCCCTCCTCCTGGTACAACCGCTGCGCGGTGTAGCACGCCTGGGCGGCGACGAACGTGGCGTCGTGGCGGTCCTGCAGGTCGGTCGCGACCGCGTTCATCGACGCGATGTTGCCCTCGTGCCAGTTGACGAGCACGACCGTCCGGGCCCCGGCCTCGATCAGCTCGGTGCACACGTCGGACAGCAGCGCTTCGAACGTCTCCCGCCGCAACGTCACCGAGCCGGGGTGCCCGGCGTGGATAGGGGTCACGCCGTACGGGCAGAAGGGCGCGTAGACGGCGTCGAGCCGAGCGGCGACCTCGCGGGCGACCAGCTCGGCAGCCATCGTGTCGGTGCCGTTGGGCAGGTGGGGGCCGTGCTGCTCGATGCTGCCGATCGGCAGCACGACCGTGGCGGAGCGCGCCAGCGCGTCCCGGGCCTCCGGGCTGGTCATCCGCGACAGGTCGGAGATCATGCGGGCCTCCCAGGGGCCTCGTCAGGGCGGGTGGACGGTTCGACCACCGGGTCGCGCAACGGCTCCCCGGCCAGCAGGCGGGCCGCCTCCGCGGCGGCCTTGCGTCGCAGGTCCTCCTCGGACTCCTCGGTGTACCACGCCATGTGGGGTGTGAGGAGCAGCCGGTCCTCGACGCCCTCGAGCACCCCGAGGTCCACCGGCTCGGGAGCGAACACGTCGAGCGCGGCGCGGGCCGGGCGGCCCGCTGCCAGGGCCTCCACCAGAGCCGGGAGGTCGACCAGCGACCCGCGTGCGGTGTTGACCAGCACGCTTCCGGGACGCATCGCTGCCAGGCGTGGTGCGTCGAGCAGCGCCGATCCGTCCGGGCTGCCCGGTGCGTGCAGCGACACGACGTCCGCGGCGGCGAGCAGCGTGTCGAGGTCGACACCGTGCACTCCGGTCTCGGCCGGGACGTCGATCCATTCGTCGTGGGCGAGGACCGCGAAGCCGAGCCCTTGGAAGTACGCCGCGGCCTGGCGGCCGATCCGGCCGAACCCGACCACGCCGGCCGTCAGGCTGCTCGGCACGTGGAGCGGACGAAGCTCGGAGAACCCCCACCCACCGCCGCGGACGGAGCGGTCCGCCTCGGGAAGTCGGCGGAGGAGCGCGCACGCGGTGGCGACTGCGTGGAACGCGACGGCCTCGGTGCCGTAGTCGGAGACGCGTGCGACGGCGATGCCGAGCCGGCGAGCCGCCTCGAGGTCGACGGAGTCGGTACCGACGCCGTACCGGATGACGCCGCGGCAGCGCAGTCCGGCCAAGACGTCGGCGGTGAACCGAGGCGCGGAGCCCGCGAGGACGACCGCGGCGTCACGAGCCACCTCGAGGATCTCCTCGGCGCTGTCGCCCGGACTGCTGACGATCGTCGCGGAGAACGGAGCCAGGGCCGCTTCCTCGATGGCGAAGTCCGGGTAGCGGGTACCGAGAACCGCGACCAGCGGTGCGCTCACCTGCGCTCCTTCCCAGCGGTAGAAGTCCGGGAAACGTAACGCCAATCGTTTGCATGGGTCAAGGCCGGGCCGCTAGATTTCGGCTGGCCCGATGAGCCCGAGGGAGGCCGGATGCCGATCGTCGACGTGCATGCCCACGGCGTGCCGGAGGACCTGGTGGACACCCTCGAGGCCGCGGGCGGCCGGCTCGGGGCGACCGTGACCCGCGAGGGCGAGCGGGTGCTGACCGCTGTCGGGGACCGACCGCCGGGGCGGGTCAAGCCCGAGCTGCTGGATCTGTCCGTCAGGCTGAGCGCGATGGACGCCGCTGGTGTCGACGTCCAGCTCCTCTCGCCGTGGATGGACCTGACCGCGAGCGCCGTCGCCGCCGCGGTCGCCGGCGACTTCGCACGCCAGTCCAACGACGCGATGGCGGCCTGGATCCTCCCGCACGCCGACCGGTTCCTGGCGCTGGCCACGTTGCCGCTCCGGTCGCCGGCCGAGGCAGCGGGCGAGCTGCGCCGGGCGGTCGTGGACCTCGGCATGGTCGGTGCCGAGATCGCGACGCGACCTGGCGGTCGCGAGCTCGACGACGAGTCGTTCGGGGTGCTGTGGGATGCCGCACGTGAGCTGGACTGCATGGTCCTGGTGCACCCGTTCGAGTCGTTGCAGGGTCGCGGTGTCACGCGGCACTTCCTGGGCAACCTCGTCGGGAACCCCGCGGAAACGACCATCGCCGTGGGACACCTCGTGTTCGGCGGCGTCGTTGACCGCCACCCGGGGGTGCGGTTCTGCTTCGTCCACGGCGGCGGGTTCGCGCCGTACCAGGTGGGGCGATGGAACCACGCGTTCCGGCAGGACGCCCGCGGGGCGGCCGAGCGCGTCCGCACTCTGCCCGGCGATCTGCTGCGGCGGCTCTGGTTCGACAGCGTCGTGCACGACGAGGGTGCGCTACGACATCTCCTGGCGACAGTCGGTGATGACCAGGTGGTCCTGGGAAGCGACTACCCGTTCGAGATGGGTGACCCGGACCCGGTCGGCTCTCTACGCAACGTCATGGGCACGCGCGAGCGACTGCACCAGGTCACCACGAAGAACGCAGGCCGACTGCTGGGCTCCCACGCCGTCCGGCTCGGCTCGTCCGGATCCGCGTGACCTCCGCCGCCACGCCTACCGGTCCGTGGCTGCGACAGTTCGCGGTGCTGTGCGTCCATGCGTTGCTCTTCCAGGCGGCCACGTTCCTCGCCCGACCCACCGCGTCGTACCGGGCGATCGAGCTCGACGTCCCGACCGCGTTGCTCGGGCTCCTCGTCGCCAGCTTCGCATTCGTGCCGCTGCTGGTGGCGATGCCCGCGGGCGACCTTGCCGACCGGTACGGCGAGAGCCGGGTGATGCTGACGGGAACGCTCGTGATCGCGGGCGCGATGACGCTGTTCGTCGTCGCGGGAGACACCTTCGGGATGCTGCTGCTCGGAACGCTGCTACTGGGCACCGGGCACCTGATGTGCGCGGTCGGCCAGCACGCGATGGTCGCCAACCTCGTGCCCTCCGGGCGGCTCGACGACGCCTTCGGCTACTACACGTTCGCGGGATCGGTCGGACAAGCCGCCGGCCCGGCGCTGCTGGGCCTCATCGGGTCAGGTGCCGCGCTTCCTCCCTCGCACGACGTGTTCGTCGTGTGCCTGGGCATCTCGATCGTGCTGGTCGTCGTCACGACGCTGGCACGTCGCACGACGCAGACCGGGGTCGCGCCGCGCGCTGACCGCACGGTGGCCGCACTGCTGCGCACCCCAGGGCTGCCGCGCGCACTCGTGGTGAGCAGCGTGGTGCTGGCGGCCATGGACATCACGCTGGTCTACCTCCCGGCACTCGGGGCCGAGCACGGCCTGTCCGTCGGCGCCGTGAGCGGCCTGCTCACCGCCCGGGCGGTCGCGACCATGGTGGCCCGGCTGTTCACGGGCGCGCTCACCGCCCGGCTGGGCAGACGACTCCTGATGGTGCTGTCGATCGGGGCGTCGGGCGTCGCGACCGCTCTGGTCCCGCTGCCGGTTCCCCTGGCGTTGACCGGTGTCGCCATCGTGGTCATGGGGTTCGGTCTCGGTGTCTGCCAGCCCGCGACCCTCGCCTGGCTGGCCGAGATCGCACCCGTCGGTGCGCGGGGCCGGGTGATGTCGCTGCGTCTCGTGGGGAACCGGTTCGGCCAGGTGGTGCTGCCCACCGGGATCGGACTGGTGGCTGCCGGGCTCGGAGCGGCCGGTGTTCTCGGGCTGACCGGAGCATCGCTGGTGGCCGCGGCCGGCATCGCGCGGTCGGCACCCCTCGACAGCGCCGGCGACCTGGGCGGTTGACACCGCGCGGAGCCGGTGCGAACAATCCCAACGTTTGTCCGTCTACACTCAGGCAGCGCCGCTCCCGGGGTCGGAGTCGGCGCCCGCGATCGGGAGGACAGGTGACCGAAGCGACACCGGGGACCTCTCCGACTGACGAGGGGGAATCCGCTCGCCGGCGCCCACCCACGTTGCGTGAGGTGGCCAGCGCTGCGCAGGTGGACATCTCAACGGTGTCTCGCGCGCTCCGCCCCGAGACCCGCAATCGGGTGAAGCCGGAGACCGCGAAGCGGGTGATCGCGACTGCCGATGCGATGGGTTACCGGGCGAATCCCTTCGCCCGCGGGCTGAAGGATCAGCGGTCCATGACCATCGGGATGCTGGTGCCCGATCTGGGCAACCCACTGTTCCCGCCCATCGCCCGCGGCATCGAGGACGGGCTGCGCGAGCGGGGCTACGTGATGATCCTGGGGAGCACCGACCAGGACCTCGGCCGCGAGCAGAAGCTGTTGGACGTCTTCCGGGAACGGCGCGCCGACGGGCTGGTCCTGGCGACGGCGCTGCGCTCCTACCCGCTGCTCGACCAGCTCGTCGAGTCGCGACTCCCCGTGGTGCTGGTGAACCGCACGGTGGACGAGGGTCGGCTCTCGATGGTGTCCGGTGACGACCACCAGGGCATCGGCCTGGCCGTGAAGCACCTCGTCGAGCTCGGCCACCGCAGGATCGCCTTCGTGGGCGCCGCGCTCTCGGCCTCCACCGGTTTCAACCGCTACCAGTACTTCCTGGCGTGGATGCAGTCGCTCGGGCTGAATGTGGACCAGGACCTTCTGGTGTTCGCCCCGTGGTTCACCAAGGACGACGGTGCGGCGGCCACCGAGGAGCTGATCGGTCGCGGTGTCGAGTTCACGGCTGTCATCGCCGCCAGCGACATGATCGCCCTCGGCGTCTACCGCGCCCTGCGAGCCCATGGGTGCGTGGTTCCCGACGACGTCTCCGTCGTCGGCTACAACGGCTCGCGATGGTGCGACGAGTTCGCGCCGCCTCTCACGAGCATCCACGTGCCGAAGTACGACATCGGCCGGCAGGCCGCGCAGCTGTTGCTGGCCCGGCTCGACCACCCGGGTACGACGCCGACCAACGTCCTGCTCCCGACCTCGCTGCAGGTGCGCGCGTCGACCGCGGTCCCTGCCTGACAGTCCCCCGGCACCGTCCTCGAGTGCTTGACACTCGCGGACCTGGCGACCTACGTTCGTGCCAAACGTTTGGATTCTCAGCCCGACCCGGGCAGGTGAGGAGGCGTCGGTGAGCGGTCTCGCGTGGCCCTCCGCCGAGGTGACCCGGCTCGAGACCGAGGTCCTGGTCGTCGGCGGTGGCGTGGCAGGCTGCCTGGCCGCGATCCAGGCGCGCGACGCGGGGGCGGACGTGCTGGTGGCCGACAAGGCGAAGTTCCTCGAGCGCGCCGGCAGCGTCGCAGGCGGGGTCGACCAGTTCATGACCCCTCTCGGGGCCGGGGAGGAGTGGGACACCCCGCAGCACCTGATGTCGTTCGTCCCGACCCTGACGGACGGCCTCAGCGACCTCGACGTCGCGGAGCGCGCGGTGCACGAGCTGCCCCGGGTCTTCGAGCGCCTCAAGGAGATCGGGATCGACTTCACCGATCCCGCGACCGGCGAGTACTTCCGCACCCGCGCATTCGGGCTGCCGGGGGAGTTCCACCTCAACTTCGACGGCAGCCGGTTCAAGTACCAGCTCGGCCGGTACACCGTGGGGCACGGAGCCAGGTTCCTCCCGCGGACGATGATGACCGACCTCCTGACCGACGTCAGCGGCGAGCGGGTGGTCGGGGCGGTCGGCTTCAACTGTCGCACCGGTGAGCGCTATGCCATCCGGGCGACGTCGGTCGTGGTCTCGACCGGAGACATCAACCGGATCTCACGCAACATCTCGGGCCTCCCCTTCGACAGCTGGCACTACCCCTACAACACGGGTGACGGGCACGCCATGGCCTACCGCCAGGGGGCGCAGCTGGTGAACATGGAGCTGGTCGAGGCCACGCTGACGCCGCTCGGCTTCTCAGTCCAGGGCACCAACTCCTACGCCGGGCAGGGCGCGCACTTCCTCAACCGGCACGGCGAGCGGTTCATGTTCCGCTACGACCCGAAGGGCGAGAAGGCCAGACGCACGATCCTGGTGAATGCCGTGATCGAGGAGGTGCTCGCCGGCAACGAACCGATCTACGTCGACATCCGGCACCTACCGGAGGACACGAAGGACGACTTCGTCCGCACGTTGGGCGTCGACCGCTACACGCTGCCGGCGTACTTCGAGCAGCGCGGGCTCGACATCCGCAGCGAGCTGCTGCCGATCGGCATCTCCGAGATGTCGATCCGGCGGGGCGGATCGTACTTCCGCGGCTCCGGCCTCGTGGTCGACACCAGCGCCGAGACGAACCTGGTCGGGCTCTTCAGTGCGGGGGACTGCTCCATGGTGAGCGGCGGGATCTCGGCGGCGGCCGCCCTGGGAGCCATCGCCGGACGTGGCGCGGTGGACCGGTTGCGGTCCACGGACACCGAGGCCGAGCTCGACGAGTCGAGTCTCGAGGAGGCCCTGGCCCGGCTGGACGAGCCGCTGATCGCGGAGGGCGGGTGTCGCTGGCAGGAGCTCGAGGACCGGCTGCGCGGCGTCGTCACCGACTACGTCGGGATGCGCCGGTCCGAGCGAGGCATGCGCCGCGCGAAGCAGCTGCTCGCCGAGCTCCGCACCGAGGAGGCCGCGCTCGACGCGACGTCCTTCCACGAGCTGATGCGCACGCTCGAGACCAAGAACATCCTGCTGGCCGCCGTGCTCATGACCGAGGCCGCCCTGCACCGGACCGAGAGCCGGTCGGGAGCGGCGCACCGCCGGCTGGACCACCCTGAGACGGACGACACGACCTGGCGGAAGTCGATCGTCCTGAGCCGAGGCGGCGACGGCGGCGTCCGGATGGAGTACAGGTCCGAAGGGGAGCAGCCCGAGCCGGCGACGACGGGGCGCGCGACGTGACCATCGAGCCGCACAACCCGATCGACATCAATCCGGACACGTGCATCGCGTGCATGATCTGTGACTACGTCTGCCCCGGGGACGTGATCCACAAGCAGCCGCGCTCCAAGGAGCTTCCGGTGGTCGCCTATCCCGACGAGTGCTGGTACTGCGGTCTGTGCGAGCAGGCCTGCCCGGCCGATGCCATCACCGTCGTCTTCCCCGAGCAGATGCTCGCCCCGAGCACCCCGGTGACGGCGCTCCTCGGCCGGGACCCGGACTGAGCCGAGCGACGCGTCAGGGGAGCGCCGCGCCGCGCATCCGGGTCGCGAGCTCCTCGTCGGGGCGCACCACGTAGACACCGCCGTTGACCCGGTCGGTGACGTAGATGTCGAGGTCGGCGGAGACGAACAGGTCGTTCACCTGGGCGGCCTGCTGGGCCGCGGGTGTGCGTGGCACCCAGTGTGCGATCTCCTGGGGGCCGGTCGGGTCGGACACGTCGTACACACGCAGTCCGGCGTTGAAGTAGGTGACGAAGACCAGCTCGGCGCTGCGGTAGCTGCCCGGGCGGTTCTCGTGGGTGTTGTGCGGGCCGAACCGCAGGCCACGGGTCGCGTAGTCCCCGGTCGGGACGGGACAGTGGGACACCAGGACCGGCCGGGTCGGGTCCGACACGTCGACGATCCGGACGAGGTGCTGCTCGGTCGAGCTGTCCACCACCTCGTCGGTGACCACGAGCAGGTCTCGACCGGGCAGCGGCAGACAGGTGTGCGTGTCACCCCCCGGCTCCCAGTCGAGGTGGCCCAGCTGAGCGGGTCTCGTGGGGTCGGTGAGATCGAGGACCACCAGGCCGGCGTCGCCGTAGCCGACATAGGCGACGTCGCCGGACAGCAGCCCGTGGTGCGCGGCGTAGCGCTTGCCCTCGGGCCAGGTCGGCTCCTCATCACCGGCGAGCCACTGCCCGGGCCACCACCAACGCCCGGCCTCGACCGGGCTGGTCGGGTCACTCAGGTCGACGACGACGAAGATCCGATCGTTGAAGCCATCGGGTATCGCCGAGACGTGGGCGTACCGGCCACCCGTCCAGACGATCCGGTGGACGCCACGGCCGGTCGAGTCGAACCAGCCGATCTGCCGAGGGTCGAACGGGTCCGCCAGGTCGTACACCGCCATACCGGCGCTGTAGGGGTCTCCGCCCCGGAACTGTTCGTGGTTGACCAGCAGCACCCCGTCGGCCACCTGCACCTTGTGCGTGTGGCTCCCCGCCGGCGAGGGGATCTGTCGGACCATGCGCAGGTCGGTCGGGTCGCTCGCATCGAGGATCGACGTACCCATCCCGCTCGGGCCGAAGTGGCCGACGTAGAGGGCATCGCCCTCCCGCAGCACCTGCATACCGTCGCCGCTGCCGTCGAGGTCGTGATGGCCGACGGCGGACAGGTGATGGCTCTCCGCGTCCCAGGTGGACTGCATCGGCTCTGGATCCCCTCTGACAACAAACGTTTGCAGGAGCCTAGGTCGTGGCCGGGGCCGGGTCAATGGACCGGCGGCTCAGCGTCGCTGCGGCTCCCAGGCGGCCGTCAACGCCGCCCGGATCGCGTCCGGGTCACCACGCAGCAGGTCACGCCGTCCAGCGTGGCGAGCTGTGCGCGCACCTCCGAGATGTCCATGAGGGACACGGTGCCACGGGTCAGGGGGTCAGGTTCTGCAGTCTGACCTGGCCCCGCGCGACCAACCGCCCCTCGGCGTCGGTGGTGTCGACCGCCCACACCTGCTGCGAGCGGCCACGGTGGACGGGCCGCGCCGTCGACGTCAGCCGGCCCTCGGTCACGCCGCGGTAGAAGTCGGTGTTGTTGTTGACGCCGACCACGCGGCCGCGGTCCTCGAGCCACAGGGCGGCCGCCAGGCTGCACAGGCCCTCGTTGACCAGCGAGTGCACGCCGCCGTGCAGCAGCCCGAAGGGCTGGTGTGTCGCGGGCGTCACAGACCAGGTCGCGTCGATCCCGTCGCGATCGAGCCGGGTGAACTCCATCGCCATCGACTCGCGCAGCGGTTCGATGATGACGAACGACGGGTCCATGGCGGGCGTGGTCGGGCCGGCATCGGTCACCGCACGAAACCTACCCGAGCAGCTTCCGGGCCAGTGCCAGGTGGAACCGCGCGGACAGGCCGATGTCGTCGACGTGCACGCGCTCGTCGGCGTTGTGATAGCCGGCCGCCAGCACTTCGGCCGGCGTCGCGCGGAACGGGCTGAACCCGTACGCCGCGGTGCCGGCCGCCGAGCGCAGGTACGAGGAGTCGGTGTAGCCGGTGCACAGCACCGGCAGCACGAACGCGTCGTCGCCGTCGTCGGCGAGCACCGCTGCGACCGCCTCGGGCAGCGGCCCGCCGGCCGGCGAGCTGCTGCCCGGCACCAGCGGGTCGGCGTACTCGAGCTCGAAGCGCAGGTCGTCGCCGAGCCGGCTCCGGACCGTGGCCAGCACCTCCTCGCCGGTCGTCCCCGGCAGGATCCGGCAGTCCAGCTCGACCGAGGCCCGCTCGGGCATCACGTTGCGAGCCGGCGACCCGGCCAGCACGGTCGGCGCCATGGTCGTGCCCGGCGTCGGCGGCAGCGAGTGCCCGAGCGCCGGATGGAGCGACGCGGCCTCGGCGACGTCGGCCGCCAGGTCGCCCACCGGGCGACCGAGCAGCGCCTCGAGCGTGGCGTCCACCTCGGGAGACCGCACCAGGTCCGGCATGCCGCGACCGACGCGGCGGATCAGCTCGGCGAGGTGCGGCACGGCGTTGTCACCGACCTCCGGCATCGACGCGTGGCCGGCCTCGCCGACCGCCACCACCCGAACCGGGCAGGTCCCCTTCTCGCCGATGGCGAACGTGAGCGCGACGCGACCATCCGCCAAGGGCAGTCGCTCGCCGGCGCCCTCGTTGATCGCCATCGTCGGCCGGATGTCGGGCCGGTGCTCGAGCAGCCAGCGCATGCCGACGTCGGCAGCTCCGTTCTCCTCGTCCGCGACCGCGATGAACCACAGGTCGCCGCGCGGCCGGAACCCCTCCCGCGCGAGCCGTGCCATCGCCACCGCGCGAGCCGCCACCTCGTTCTTCATGTCGACCGCGCCTCGGCCGTAGAGGAAGCCGGCGTCGTCGATGACCGCCTCGAAGGGCGGGTGGGTCCAGTCCTGGCCCTCGGTCGGGACGACGTCGGTGTGTCCGACGAACGCCAGTGAGGGTGCGCCCGGGTCCGTGCCCGGGATCCGCGCCACGATGTTGGCGCGATCGGGCTCGCGTGCCACGAGCTCGGCGTCGACGCCGGCGTCGGTGAGGAGGTCATGCAGGTACGACGCCGCCAGGGTCTCCGCGCCCCGGTGCCCGTAGTTGGTGGTGTCGAGCCGGATCAGCGCCCGCGTGACCTCGACCGCCTCGTCCTCGAGCCCGCTCACCGGTCCTCCCTCGGCTCGGCGTGGACCAGCCCCAGTCGGTCCAGCAGCCACGCCGCGACCTCGGCCTCGTAGGCGAGGTGGCCGAACCGGCCCGACGGGCCTACGTGCGCACCAGCGCCGAGCTCGACTCGGAACAGGCAGCGCGGTGACCACTCCGGGTCGCTCGCGCGCAGCGCCGCCACCCCCTTGGCCGGCTCTCTCACCATCACCCGCGGGTCGTGCACGGCGCCCGTGACGAGCAGGTCGGGGCGGGTCCCGGCTGGAGGCAGGTTGTCGTACGGCGAGTATCCGAGCATCCAGTCGAACTGCTCGCGGATCCGCGGATCGCCCCACTCCTCCCACTCCGTGATCGTGAGCGGGGTCGCCTCGTCGAACATCGTGGTCACGACGTCGACGAACGGAACCTCGGCGACCACCGCCCGCCACCGCTCCGGCCGCTGACTGAACACCGCCCCCTGGAGCAGCCCGCCTGCGCTGAGACCGCGGCTGGCGATCCGGTCGGGGTCGACCAGGCCGGCGGCGGCGAGGCCGTCGGCGGCCGCGGCGTGGTCGTCGAACGTGTGCTGCTTGGCAGCCAGCTTGCCGTCGAGGTACCACGCGCGACCGTTCTCGCTGCCACCCCGGACGTGCACGTGGACGTACACGGCACCACGGTCGAGCAGCGACGGCAGCGCGGGGTCCCACTCGGGCTCGAACGTGTAGCCGTAGGCGCCGTACGCGTAGAGCACCGCGGGCGCGGTGCCGTCCAGGGCGACATCGCGGTGCCTCATCACGGTGGCCGGAACCGGCGTGCCGTCGATCGAGGGGAACTCGTGCCGCTCGACGACGTAGCGGTCGGGGTCGTGCGTGGGTGCCTCGTGGCGCAGCACCTCGGCCCACTCGCCGGTCCGCAGGTCGACCTCGCTCCAGACCGGCGGCGACAGCCACGACTCGTCCTTCACCACGATTGCTGCCGTGTCGTAGTCGGTGGTGCGCGCGAGGTGAAGACCGCCGCCGGGAGAGGACGCGGTCAGGTCACGCCCCGGGCCGGCGAGGTCGTCGTGGTCGAGCACCCGCAGCAGGTGCCGACCGCCGACCCGCAGCGCGAGGACGACACCGGCGGCGAACGCGTCGGCACGGCGGAGGTGCTCCGCGGGGTTCTCGGGCCGCGCCTCGGTCCAGGTGGTCCAGTCCTGCCCGTCCGGACCAGGGACGGGCGCGAGCATCAGCCGGCACTCGACCCGGTCCTCGACGACCACCAGCACGTCCTGCGCCGACTCCGTACGCCGAGGGTCGACCCGGTAGCGCACGCCGTCGCGACGGCCGCCGACCGAGCGCGGGGCCGACTCCGGTTCGCGGGCGTCGACCAGCCAGGCCTCCGACGTCGTGTTGCTCTCGGACGCGATCACCACCCAGTCACCCGACCGGCTCGCGCGGGGGAGCAGCTCGAACCGCTCGTCGGGCTCGTCGAGCACCAGCACGTCGTCCGCGACCGGCGTGCCGAGCCGGTGTCGCCACACCTGGAACGCCCGGTAAGCCTCGTCGTGCACCGAGTAGAAGAACCACTGGGAGTTCGCGCTCCACGCGCCGCCGTAGTAGCTGCGAGGGACCACCTCGGCGAGGTCCTCACCGGTGCTCAGGTCGCGGAAGCGCAGCGTGTAGACCTCGTCCCCGTCGTGGTCGACGGAGTAGGCGAGGACCGTCTCGTCGGGGCTGACCAGGGTGACGCCGAGCTCGCAGTAGTCGCTCCCCTCGGCGAGCTCGGTGACGTCGAGCACCGTCTCCGGCTCGAGCCCCGCTCCGCCGCGGAAATCGTCGTGGAGACCGCCGTCCCGTGCAGAAATCGTTGCTTCCGACACCGAATCGTGACGAATTGTTCGGCGAATCCGCGGGTAATCTCTTCCCGTCGGAGTCTCGGTGTAGTAGGAGTAGCGCCGACGGTTCCACCGTGGGGACCGTTCGGTCGGGGGTAGCCGACGGACCATCTCGGTCCGGAGGGCGGCAGTCAGGGAGTCCAGATGAACAACCGCAGCGTCGTACCAGGCCCGCTCGGCGGCAAGGTGCGCCAGTACTTCCGGCGACTCGGCGTCCGCCAGCCACGCGTAGGGGTCGACCCGCTCGACCCCGTGCTCCCGGTGGGTCACGGGTCTCTGCGGCGCCAGCGGCGGCTGTTCGGTCGTCACGGCGCACAACGTAGCGCCGCTCGGCTGCTGGCGCTCGTGGGATTCCTGCTGGCGTCCCTGGCACCGGGTCTCGCACTCGCTCCGGTCCGGGCGTCCGACGACAAGGTGACCTTCACCGTGGCGTTCCTGAACGAGGTCGACTCGTTCAACCCGTTCCTGGGCATCGAGGCGTCGTCGTTCGAGATGTGGGCGCTGATGTACGACTCGCTCACCGGCTACGCGATGGAGGACATGCGGCCGACGCCGTCGCTCGCGACGGAGTGGGAGTCGTCGGAGGACGGACTCACCTGGACGTTCACCATCCGAGACGACGTCACCTGGTCCGACGGCGAGCCACTCACCGCCCAGGACGTCGTCTACACCTATGAACGGATCCGCGACGGCGGGCCCGAGCAGGCGACGTGGGGCGTCTACCTGCGCGGGGTCGAGTCCGTGACCGCACCGGACGACACCACGGTGGCGCTCGAGCTCAAGAACCCGAGCGCGATGATGCCGCTGCTGCCGATCCCGATCGTGCCGGAGCACGTGTGGACCGACGTGACCGATGACGAGATGAAGGCCTACGGCAACGAGCCGTCCGAGGGCGAGCCGGTCGTAGGGTCCGGGCCGTTCCGGTTGGTGGAGGGTACGGCGGGAGGCGCGACGTACCGCTTCGAGGTCAACCCCGACTACTGGGGCGGCACGCCCCACCTCGACGAGGTCGTCTTCCGCGTCTTCAAGTCCGAGGACCCGGCGATCCAGGCGCTGGTCACCGGTGAGGTCGACTTCGTCGAGGGCATCAACGCACTCCAGGTCCAGTCGCTCGAAGGCCGAGACGGGATCAGTGCCCAGATGGGCGACTCGCCGGGCTTCGACGAGTACGCGTTCAACACCGGGTCGATCGACACC
>NZ_DASUTK010000052.1:0-8489 GCF_036374615.1 Nocardioides sp. | reverse complement strand
GTCCCAGCCGGCGTGCGAGCTCGGCATACTCCCCCAGCGAGCGGCCGACGATCGACACGAAGACCCGGGCCCCTGACTGCACCAGCCACGGCACCTCGAGCGCGAGGAACTGGTCGACGCCCGGGTTCTGCAGGTCGACGGCATGGGCGAGCCCCGACGGCGTCTCTACGATCCGGGGCGGCGCTCCGCCCGGCCGCGGCGCCAGCGTGATCGACCGGGTCACGAACCCGCCCAGTGACGCGAGGTCCGTGTACGCCGCCAGGTCACGGCCGGTACCGCCGCAGCCCGCGGCCACGAGTACCGGGTTCGCGAGGTCGAGGCTCATGGTGCGACCGCCGCCAGCTCGTCCCAGACCACGCGGTCGCCGCGGAACACCGGGCCGTCGGCGCACGCCCGCACCTGGCGGGGGTGGCCGCCCTCGCCGGTGACCGGGACCACGCAGCCCTGGCACAGGCCGGTGGCGCAGGTGAGCGGCTGCTCGAGGGCGACCTGGCTCCAGGCGCCCGCGGCCTCGGCCGCCGCCGCCACGGTGTGGAGGGTCGCGACCGGGCCCGCCGCGTAGACGACCTCGGCCCGCGACCGCTCGAGCACCTCACCCACGACGTCGCCGACCGTCCCGCGGGTCCCGACCGACCCGTCCTGGGTCACGACCGTCACCGCCCGGGCGGTACGCCTCGCCTCCAGCGCCGACAGCAGGTGGGCCTCGTCGGGCGCGGCGACCAGCAGCGTCACCGGGCACTCGCGCTCGCGGAGCCGCTCGGCGAGCGGGAACAGGGGTGCCGCGGCGTACCCCTCCCCGACCAGGAGGCAGCCCACCGGCTGCTTCGGCAGCGAGAAGGCCCGGCCCAGCGGCCCCGTGACCGCCAGCCGGGCGCCGGGCGGCTGGGCGACCAGCCACTCGGTGCCCGGGCCGCGGGTCTCCACGACCAGCTCGAGCGCGGCGCCGTACCCGCCCACCGGCTTGACCCGGTGGATCCAGAACGCCCGGCGGGCCAGCCGCGCCGGCTCGGTGGACAGCGCCACGAACGTGCCTGGCCGGAACCGTTCGGGAATCCCGGGTGCGACCACGGTCAGGTGGTGGTGGCCGCCGATCCGACGTGTGGCCAGCAGCTCGCCGGTCACGTGGAGCGGACCGGAGACAGACCCGAATGTCTCGGCGGCAGTGCTCATGCGACTCCGCGCAGGATGCGTCGGGGCCACCAGGGGCCGTCGTAGACGAACCCGGTGTAGCCCTGCAGCAGCGTGGCGCCGGCCGCGAGCCGGTCGCGCGCGTCGGCCGCCGTAGAGATGCCTCCGACGCCGATCAGCGTCAGGTCGGTGCCGACGCGTTCGCGCAGCAGCCGGAGTACGGCAGTGGCGCGGTCGCGCAGCGGGGCGCCGGAGAGCCCGCCGGCGCCGATCGCCTCGATCTCGGCCGGCGCGCTCGCCAGCCCGTGGCGGGCGATCGTGGTGTTCGTGGCGATGATCCCGTCCAGGCCCCGGTCCAGCGCCAGGTCGGCGACGTCGAGCACGTCCTCGTCGGCCAGGTCGGGTGCGATCTTGACGAGCAGCGGGACCCGCTCCTGCGGGCTCGCTGCGTCTGCGGCCGATCGCACGGCGTCGAGCAGTGGCCCGAGCCTCTCGACCGACTGGAGCGTGCGGAGCCCCGGCGTGTTGGGAGAGGAGACGTTGACGACCAGGTAGTCGGCGTACGGCGCGAGCAGCCCGGCACTCTTGCGGTAGTCGGCCTCGACAGCCGCCTGGTCGTCGTCGGGCACCACCTTGGTCTTGCCGATGTTGACGCCCAGGACCGGCCCGGGCCGCGATCCCGATCGCCGCTCGGCGAGGGTGCGGGCCCGTCGCGCGAGGCGTGCGGCGACCACCTCGGCACCGTCGTTGTTGAAGCCCATCCGGTTCACGACCGCCCGGTCGGCGGGGAGCCGGAACAGCCGGGGCTGTTCGTTGCCCGGCTGCGGCTCGCCCGTGACAGTGCCCACCTCGACGTGCCCGAAGCCGAGCGCGGCCAGGGCGTCGATGCCCACGGCGTTCTTGTCGAAGCCGGCGGCGAGGCCGAGCACGTTGGGAAAGGTCAGCCCCATCGCGCTGACGGGGGCGCCGGGACGCGGCGACCGCTCGAGCGCCGGCCGGGCCGCCCGGATGGCCCGGAACCCGAGCTGGTGGGCCCGCTCCGGGTCGACCCGCGCCAGGCCGTGGCGGAAGACGACGTCGTAGGCGCTCACGACCTCGCCCAGTCCTGCAGCGAGCGGACCGTGATCTCGCCGGCTCGCATCGCCTCGATCCCCTGGACGGCGGCTCCGAGACCCTGGACGGTCGTGATGCACGGGACGTTCGCGATCACGGCCGCGGTCCGGATCTCGTATCCGTCCGTGCGCACGGAGCCGCCCCCGACCGTCGAGCCGTGCGGGGTGTTGACGATCAGGTCGATCTCGCCGGCGCTGATCAGCTGCACCGTCGTCGGCTCGCCCTCCGGTCCCACGCCCTCGTAGTGCTTGCGCACGATCCGAGCGTCGATCCCGTTGCGGCGCAGCACCTCCGCCGTGCCCTGCGTCGCGAGGATCTCGAAGCCGAGGTCGGCCAGCCGCTTGATCGGGAAGATCATCGTCCGCTTGTCGCGGTTGGCCATGCTGGCGAACACCCGGCCGCGCCGCCCCGCCATCTCGGGGAGTGGGAGCGGCCCGTACGCCGCAGCCTGCGACTTCGCGAACGCCCGACCGAACATCGCGTCGAAGCCCATCACCTCGCCGGTGGAGCGCATCTCCGGGCCGAGCACTGTGTCGACCGTCTGCCCGTCCGGCGTCTTGAACCTGTTGAACGGCATCACGGCCTCCTTGACCGCGATCGGCGCGTCGGGGGGCAGGTCTCCCCCGTCGCCGTGCGCGGCCAGCACGCCCGCCGCTCGCAGCGACGCGATCGACTCCCCGAGCATCACCCGGGCGGCCGCCTTGGCCAACGGCACCGCCGTCGCCTTGGAGACGAACGGCACCGTCCGTGACGCCCGGGGGTTCGCCTCGAGCACGTAGAGCACGTCGGACCCGAGGGCGAACTGGATGTTGATCAGGCCCCGGACACCCACACCGCGCGCGATCGCCTCGGTGGCCTCACGGATCGTGCGGATCTCGCTGTCGCCGAGGGTGATCGGCGGCAATACGCAGGAGGAGTCGCCGGAGTGGATCCCGGCCTCCTCGATGTGCTCCATCACGCCACCGAGGTAGAGCTCCCTGCCGTCGTACAACGCGTCGACGTCGATCTCGACGGCGTCGTCGATGAACCGGTCGACGAGCACCGGGTGCTCGGGACTGATGGCCGTCGCCCGCTCGATGTAGCCCTCGAGCGCCGCGTCGTCGTAGACGATCTCCATGCCGCGACCACCGAGCACGTACGACGGCCGCACGAGCACCGGGTAGCCGATCTCGGTCGCGATGCCCTGCGCCTCCTCGAATGAGGAGGCGGTCCCGTGCTTCGGCGCCGGGAGCCCCGCCTCGGCCAGCACCCGCCCGAACGCGCCCCGCTCCTCGGCGAGGTGGATCGCACCCGGCGTGGTGCCGACGATCGGGACACCGGCGTCCTCGAGGCCCTGCGCCAACCCCAGTGGGGTCTGGCCACCGAGCTGGCAGATCACGCCGGCGACCGGCCCGGCCTGCTGCTCGGCGTGCACGACCTCCAGCACGTCCTCGAGGGTGAGCGGCTCGAAGTAGAGCCGGTCGGAGGTGTCGTAGTCGGTCGACACCGTCTCGGGGTTGCAGTTGACCATGATCGTCTCGTAGCCGACCTCGTTCAGCGCGAGCGAGGCGTGCACGCACGAGTAGTCGAACTCGATGCCCTGGCCGATCCGGTTCGGGCCCGAGCCGAGGATGATCACGGCGGACTTGCCGTCGGCTCGTGGCCGGACCTCGGTCTCCTCGTCGTACGCGGAGTAGTGGTACGGGGTCACGGCGGCGAACTCGGCTGCGCAGGTGTCGACGGTCTTGTAGACCGGTCGGATCCCCAGCGCGTGACGCACGCCGCGGACCACCGCCTCGCTCAAGTTCCGCATCCGGCCGATCTGCGCGTCGGAGAACCCATGCCGCTTGGCGCGGCGGAGCAGCGCCGCAGTGAGCTCGTCGGCCCCGATGACCTCCTGCGCGATCTCGTTGACAAGGCAGAGCTGGTCGACGAACCACGGGTCGATCCCGGTCGCCCGGTGCACCTGCTGAGGCGTCGCCCCGGCCCGGATCGCATCCATCACCACCCGGAGCCGGCCGTCGTGTGGAGTCCGTGCCTCGGCGAGCAGGTGCTCGACGTCGAGGTCGACGTGCCGGTGGCTCCAGTCGAAGGGGGCGTCGGCGCTCTCGAGCGAACGCAGCGCCTTCTGCAGCGCCTCGGTGAAGTTGCGGCCGATCGCCATCGCCTCGCCGACGGACTTCATGTGGGTCGTCAGCACCGGGTCAGCGTCGGGGAACTTCTCGAACGCGAACCGCGGCACCTTCACCACCACGTAGTCGAGGGTCGGCTCGAAGCTGGCCGGCGTGCTCTGCCCGTCCTCCCGGGTGGTGATGTCGTTGGGGATCTCGTCCAGCGTGTAGCCGATCGCGACCTTGGCCGCGATCTTGGCGATCGGGAAGCCGGTGGCCTTCGACGCCAGGGCGCTGGAACGCGAGACCCGTGGGTTCATCTCGATCACGACGATCCGGCCGTCGTCGGGATTCACGGCGAACTGGATGTTGCACCCGCCGGTGTCGACGCCGACCGAACGGATGATGCCGATCGAGAGGTCGCGCAGCTGCTGGTACTCGCGGTCGGTCAGGGTCATCGCGGGCGCGACCGTGATCGAGTCGCCGGTGTGAACGCCCATCGGGTCGAGGTTCTCGATGCTGCAGACGATCACGACGTTGTCGACCCGGTCGCGCATCACCTCGAGCTCGTACTCCTTCCAGCCGAGGATCGACTCCTCGAGGAGCACCTCGTTGGTCGGGGAGGCCGTCAGCCCGCCACCGCCGATCCGGCGCAGGTCGGCCTCGTCGTACGCCATGCCGGAGCCGGAGCCGCCCATCGTGAACGAGGGCCGCACCACGACCGGGTAGCCGAGCTCGCCGGCGCCGGCGAGCAGCTCGTCCATCGAGTGGCAGATGACCGACCGAGCGACCTCTCCGCCGAGCTCCTCGACGATCTTCTTGAACGACTCGCGGTTCTCGCCGCGGTCGATCGCCTCGATGCTCGCGCCGATCAGCTCGACGTCGAACTTCGCGAGCACGCCCCGCTCGTCGAGCGCGACCGCGGTGTTGAGCGCCGTCTGGCCGCCCAGCGTCGCGAGCAGCGCGTCGGGTCGCTCCTTCTCGATCACCTTCTCGACGAACTCCGGCGTGATCGGCTCGACGTACGTCGCATCGGCGAACTCCGGGTCGGTCATGATCGTCGCCGGGTTGGAGTTCACGAGGATGACCCGCAGCCCCTCGGCCTTGAGCACGCGGCAGGCCTGGGTGCCGGAGTAGTCGAACTCGCACGCCTGCCCGATGACGATCGGCCCCGACCCGATCACCATCACACTCGCCAGATCAGTACGCCGCGGCATGTCAGCGCTCACCTTCCCGTGCAGGCCCGGACTGCCGCATCAGGTCGACGAAGCGGTCGAAGAGGTACTCGGCGTCGTGCGGGCCGGCGGCGGCCTCGGGGTGGTACTGGACGCTGAACGCCGTGAGGTTCCCGTCGTCGTCTCGTAGCTCGAGTCCCTCGACGACGTCGTCGTTGAGGCAGACATGGCTGACGCTCACAACGCCGTACGGCGTGGTGGTGGGCCGGTCGAGCGGCACCCCCTCGGGCCACCGGACGGCGAAGCCATGGTTGTGCGCGGTGACCTCGACCTTGCCGGTGGTGCGGTCCATCACCGGCTGGTTGATCCCGCGGTGGCCGTAGCCGAGCTTGTAGGTGCCGAGCCCGAGCGCGCGTCCGAACAGCTGGTTGCCGAAGCAGATCCCGAAGTACGGGATGCCGTGGTCGAGCACGCCGGAGAGCGTGCTCAGGTCGGCCGTCGCGGGGTCGCCCGGGCCGTTGGAGAAGAAGACACCGTCCGGCTCTGCCGCGAGAACGTCGTCGATCGTCGCGCTGCTCGGGAGAACCCGTACCTCGATCCCCCGTCGGGCCATCAGCGTCGGCGTCATCTCCTTGATGCCGAGGTCGAGCGCCACGACCGTGAGACGTCTGTCGCCGACTGCCGGCACGACGTACGGCTCGGGCGTGGTGACCTCCCCGGCGAGATCGGCGCCAGTCATGGACGGCTGCTCCAACACCCGGGCCAGCAGTGCCTCGGGATCGGCCTCGATGGTGGAGATCCCGACGCGCATCGCCCCGCGCTCGCGCAGGTGTCGGGTCAGGGCGCGGGTGTCGACACCGGAGATGCCGACGACGCCCTGTTCCCGCAGCGCGTCGTCGAGGCTGCGGCGCGACCGCCAGCTCGAGGGCATCCGGGCGGGGTCGCGCACGACGTAGCCGCTCACCCAGATCCGACGCGACTCGGTGTCCTCGTCGTTCATGCCGGTGTTGCCGACGTGCGGCGCCGTCATCACCACCACCTGGCGGTGATAGCTGGGATCGGTCAGCGTCTCCTGGTAACCGGTCATCCCGGTGGAGAAGACGGCTTCGCCGAACGTCTCGCCGGGAGCCCCGTAGGAGTCGCCGTGGAAGGTGCGGCCGTCCTCGAGGACGAGCATCGCCGGCCCAGTGGTGGGCCCGTGGATCGGGGGGGCAGGTGTCACCTGCGTCGTACCTCCTTCTCCGCCTCACGGGACGGATCGTTAAAGGATGTTCGATCGCGCCCGACCCTATCAGCGAGCGCGCCTCCCACCATGACCCGTCCGGAGCGGTCACCATCGAGTGCCATCTCCACACATCAAGGAGGCGGGAGATGAACGGTCACACCATGGCGCAACGCCTGGGCGCCGAGTTCCTGGGCACCTTCTGGTTGGTCTTCGGCGGCTGTGGCGCCGCCGTGCTGGCAGCCGGCGTGCCGGACGTCGGCATCGGTTATCTCGGGGTCGCGCTGGCCTTCGGCCTGACGGTCCTCACCATGGCCTACGCCGTGGGCCACCTCAGCGGCGGCCACTTCAACCCGGCGGTCACGGTCGGGCTCGCGACGGCGAAGCGGTTCCCGTGGCGGGACGTGCCGGCGTACGTCGTGACGCAGGTGGTCGCGGCGGTCGTCGCTGCCGCTGTGCTGTGGGTGGTGGCCAGCGGGGTCGACGGCTTCAGCGCCTCGGAGTCCGGCTTCGCCACGAACGGGTACGGCGACCACTCGCCGGGCGGGTACTCGCTGCTCGCGGTCCTCGTGGTCGAGGTGGTGCTGACCGCGTTCTTCCTCTACGTGATCCTCGGCGCGACCGACACACGCGCGCCGAAGGGCTTCGCACCGCTCGCGATCGGGCTCTCGCTCACCGTCATCCACCTGATCTCGATCCCGGTCAGCAACACCTCGGTGAACCCGGCCCGGTCGACCGGCCCGGCGCTCTTCGCCGGGTCCGACCCGATCATGCAGCTCTGGGCGTTCTGGCTGGCGCCGCTCGTCGGCGCCCTGATCGCGGGAGTCACCTACGTCCTGCTGCTCGGCGGGGAAGAGGCAGCGCCGCTCGAGGAGGCGACCCGGGCCTGATCGCGACGGGCCGCTCTCGTCGGGTCAGGCCTCGATTCGGCCGAACGCGACGTCGGCGGCCCGGTCCGGGGCGATCACCTCGTCCCCGAGCGACCATTCGGCCACCCTCGACACGAGTGCCGCGGGCACGGCCGGTGCGGCACCGTCGGCCGGCACGTCGTACGTCGTGTGGCCGTCGCGTGGCAGCACGACGGTGAAGCCACGAGCCATGGCTGTGCGCGCCGTCGCGGCGACGCACATCTCCGACTGGATGCCCACCACACAGATCCGGTGCGCGCCCGACTCGCGCAGCACCGCCTCGAGGTCGGTGCCCTCGAACCCGTCGTCGTGCGGCTTCTCCAGCACCACCTCACCCTCGAAGGCGGGCAGCGCCAGGTGCCACGGGTCCGTCCCGTGGGTGATCAGGCGGTCGCCGTGGTCCTGCAGGTGGATGACGGTGGCCCCACCTCCGCGAGCGGCGGCGAGCACCGCAGCGAGGCGGTCCAGGAAGGCTGCGGCCTCGGGCACCGCATGGTCACCCATGACGAGGGCCCGCTGCACATCGACGACGAGCAACGCATCGACACGGATCATGCCGATGAGTATCACGCAGCTGCCCGGTCTACTCCTTCAAGGCAGCACCGCAAGAAGCAAAGACCACGAGGGAGGTGACGACGATGACCACCGAACGCCAAGCCTGGGCCAGCCTGCACCCGCTGGAGGCCGCGCGCCCGACCCGGAGCGAGACCTGCGCCTGCGGCCAGGAGCTGGATTCCTGCACCGGACACCACTGCCCGCGTTGCGGCACGTCGATCGCCTCCCGTGCGGCCGCCTGACCACCGCCTGACCACCGGCTGACCGACCCGCCTCGTGTGCCTGAGAGTGCGCTCCT
>NZ_DASUTK010000051.1:0-2894 GCF_036374615.1 Nocardioides sp. | reverse complement strand
CGGACCCGTACGGGCCCACCTGGACCACGGCACGGACGACGTCCCGGTCGAGGTACGGCGCATCCTCGACCTCGGTGCGGACGACATCGGGCCGGGTCGCGGCTGGCACGCCCTGCGCGACCCCGCCGGCCTGGCGTTCTGCGTCACCGGCAACGCGCCCGACCACACGCGACGGCGCGAGCTCGGCTGACCCTCCGTCGGGGTGTGGTCGGGCTCGCCGAGGCCGGGTTAGGAAGGTCCGAGAGGAGTGCCGAGGGAAGGAGCTGGCATGGCGGTGACGAGCTTCCAGGACCTGCCGATGGCCGACCGCGACCGGGCATGGGACGGCGACGCCGCGGAGAAGCGGGTGCGGTCGTGGGCCGGCGCCGACGACGAGCCCAACGCCAGGTACCGCGACGCCCACGTCTGGTACGACGCGGACAAGAAGGACAACTTCACGGCGTACAAGCTGCTGGTCGCCGACGTGGTCGACGGCAAGCTGATGGCCGTCCCCCACGGAGTGATGGCCGCCGGCAACGTGATGGTCGGGGGTCGCGGTGGCGTCGACCTCCCCGCGCGGGACCGGGACCGGGTCATGAGCCACCTGGCGAAGTACTACGCCAAGATGGGCGACACCCCGCCCTGGGAGGACTGACCGTCACGACAACCGCTCGAGCAGGGCGACAGCGTCGTGCGGGGCGTGTCCCTTCACGTCGTTGTCGAAGTAGACGTAGACGTCGAGGCCCTCGTCGGCCCAGGCCCGACAACGTTCCGCCCACTCGTCCAGTGCGCGGGGCGAGTAGCCGCTGGCGTACAGCTCGCGGTCGCCGTGCAGCCGGACGTAGACGAGGTCGGACGTGACCTCGAGCACCTTGGGCCAGCGGCCGGCGGTGTCGGCGACCACGCACGCGACGCCGTGACCGCGCAGGAGGTCGTAGGCCGCCTCGTCGGCGAACGTCGGGCTGCGGAACTCCAACGCGTGCCGCAGCGGCCGATCGCGGTCGGTCGTCGTGACGGCCCTGTCGTCGGGCACCTTGTCGTCGTGACGCGCGGCCAGCGCTGCTGCCTCGCGGGTGGTCCGGGGCAGGAGGCCGAGGAAACCGTCGAGCACGTCCGCGTCGAAGGTCAGACGCTCGGGCAGCTGCCACAACACCGGGCCCAGGGTCGGGCCGAGCTCGAGCACGCCCGACGCGAAGAAGTTGGCCAACGGAGTCTCGACGTCTCGGAGGCGCTTGAGATGGGTGATGAACCGACCACCCTTGACGGCGAACTCGAAGTCGGCGGGCACCTCGCTGCGCCACCGGCGGTAGGACTCCGGACGCTGCAGCGAGTAGAAGGAGCCGTTGATCTCCACGGACGTCAGCCG
Organism: Nocardioides sp.; assembly: GCF_036374615.1. Taxonomy (GTDB): domain Bacteria; phylum Actinomycetota; class Actinomycetes; order Propionibacteriales; family Nocardioidaceae; genus Nocardioides. The sequence goes on along the minus strand of NZ_DASUTK010000051.1, from coordinate 1,549 downwards.
AGCGGCGGCGTACTCGAGCTCGCGCCGCTGAGGCAGTCCGCGGGGGTAGAAGTCGCCGCGCCACGCGGGGTACCGCCAGCCGGAGATCCCCACACGCACGGCGCTCATCGGACGTCCGGGTACCCAGTGCAGGGGGTTGCATGCGCCTGGCGTGGGTACGTGCGGGTGGTGAAGATCGGATACTTCCTGTCATGCGAGGAGTACGGGCCGGCGGAGCTGGTGGCCCAGGCCAGGGCCGCTGAAGCGGCCGGTTTCGAGGGTCTGTGGATCAGCGACCACTTCCACCCGTGGAACGACGAACAGGGCCAGAGCCCGTTCGTCTGGTCGGTCATCGGGGCGCTCTCTGAGGCATGCTCGCTGCCCATCACCACGGCGGTCACGTGTCCGACGGTCCGCATCCACCCGGCCATCGTGGCCCAGGCCGCTGCCACCGCGGCCGTGATGACCGGAGGCCATTTCGTCCTGGGAGTCGGTACCGGTGAAGCCCTCAACGAGCACGTGCTCGGCGACCCGTGGCCGTCGATCGACGTGCGCCTGGAGATGCTCGAGGAGGCCGTCGCACTGATGCGCGAGCTGTGGGCCGGCGGCTTCGTGACGACGTACGGCAAGCACTACACCGTCGACAACGCCCGCATCTACACGCTCCCGGACGAGCCGCCGCCGGTGTACATCTCCGGCTTCGGACCGAAGGCCACCGACGTGGCGGCTCGCATCGGCGACGGCTACATCTCCACCCAGAGCGACCCCGAGCTCGTCACCCGTTTCAAGGAGGCCACCGGGGGCAAGCCCGCCCAGGCCGGCGCCAAGGTCGCGTACGCCGACACGGTCGACGAGGGCGTCGAGCACGCCCACCGGCTGTGGGCCAACGCCGGACTGCCGGGCGAGCTGGCGCAGGTGCTGCCCTCGCCGCGGCACTTCGAGCAGGCCTCCGAGCTCGTCACCGAGGAGAGCACGCGCGAGTCAGTGGTCGCGGGCAACGACCCCGAGGCGCACCTGGCGCAGATCAAGGAGTACGCCGACGCCGGCTACGACGAGCTCTACGTCGCCAACATGGGCCCGCACCACCAGCAGATGATCGAGTTCTACGGCCGCGAGGTGATTCCGCAGGTGTCGTGAGGTGGTCAGGCGCAGCCGATGGTCCGCTTCGCCCGAGGCCAGCGCGCGACGTCGGTCGGGTCGGCGAGGTTCACCAGGTACGCCGCGTCGCCCTGCGGTTGGAGCCACAGGGCGAACCCGCCGCGCCGCCAGCCGGTGTCGGCGGCGTCGGCGGGCAGCCGCGCGCGGTCGGCGTACGTCGAGCGGAGCTGCCGGTCGAGCTCTCCCGACGGGTCGTGCACGTACTGCCGGAAGCCGGTGGAGCCGCGGTCCACCTCGATGAAGGTGACGTCCTCCCAGCCGCAGTGCTCGGGGCCGCGAAGCGTCATCACCTCGGTCGTCGGGACGGGATCACCGTCGGCGTCGAGCCAGACGCCGTAGCCCAGCCGGTCGGACGCGTCGCCGGTCAGCTCCGAGGGCTCGCACATCGCCCAGGACGACAACCGCCAGTCAC
>NZ_DASUTK010000050.1:0-2677 GCF_036374615.1 Nocardioides sp. | reverse complement strand
ACGGGCCGCTCGCCGAGCCGTCGATCGCGCTGCTGGTGTCGGGCGGGCACAGCTCGCTGCTGCTCGTGCCCGACCTGGCGCAGGACGTGCAGTCGCTGGGCCGGACGGTCGACGACGCGGCAGGGGAGGCCTTCGACAAGGTCGCCCGCGTGCTCGGCCTGCCGTTCCCCGGCGGCCCGCACATCGACCGCGTCGCCCGCGACGGCGACCCGGCGGCCATCGGGTTCCCGCGCGGCCTCACCGGCCCCCGCGACGCGCCCTACGACTTCTCCTTCTCCGGGCTGAAGACGGCGGTGGCGCGCTGGGTCGAGGCGCGGCAGCGGGCGGGGGAGCAGGTGCCGGTGGCCGACGTCGCGGCGTCCTTCCAGGAGGCCGTCGCCGACGTGCTGACGGCCAAGGCGGTGCGCGCCTGCCGCGACCACGGGGTCGACCACCTCGTCCTCGGGGGCGGGGTGGCCGCCAACTCACGGCTGCGCGCGCTCGCCGAGGAGCGGTGCGCGGCGGCCGGGATCGTGCTGCGCGTGCCGAGCCCGCGGCTGTGCACCGACAACGGCGCCATGGTGGCCGCCCTCGGCTCCCGCCTCGTGGCGTCCGGAATCGCGCCGTCGCTGCCGGACCTCGGCGCCGACAGCTCGCTGCCGATCGAGGTCGTCCGGGGCTAGGTGTACTGATCAGCAACGTTGGTCGAGAGCGTGTGACCACGGGATCTGATTGAAGGATCTTGTGGAGGAGGACCTCCGGACGTGGGGTGGAGCTGCTCAAGGCGACCACTTCACAACCCGGAGGTCCTCGTGGCCCACGCTAACGCCGCTCTGACTCCTCGCCAGCGTCTGCGCCTGGCTCGCGCCGTGGTCGAGGACGACTGGTCGATCGCTTACGCCGCCGCGGTGTTCCAGGTGGCCTGGCCCACCGCCAAACGCTGGGCGGTCCGCTACGAGCAGGCCGGCCCGGCCGGGATGGTCGATCGCAGCTCGCGGCCGCACCGCTGCCGGCGCCGCACCCCGCGGCCGCTGGTCCGGCGGATCGTGCACCTGCGCTGGCACCAGCGGCTGGGGCCGGTAGAGATCGCCGCCCGTCTCGGCATGCCGGCCTCGACGGTCTACGCGGTGCTGCGCCGCTGCCGGATCAACCGCCTGGCCCACATCGATCGGCGCACTGGCGAGAAGATCCGGCGCTACGAACACGAGCGGCCCGGATCGCTGCTGCACGTCGACGTGAAGAAGCTGGGCAACATCCCCGACGGCGGTGGCTGGCGCTACGTCGGCCGCACCCAGGGCAGGTATCACCGCGCCGTCACCCCCGGCAAGCCCCGCAACAGCTACGGCAACCCCAAGCTGGGCACCGCCTTCGTGCACACCGTGCTCGACGACCACAGCCGGCTCGCCTACGCCGAGATCCACGACGACGAGACCGCTGCGACCGCCATCGGTGTGCTGCGCCGGGCGGTGGCCTGGTTCGCCGCCCGCGGAGTCACAACGGAGCGCGTGCTCTCCGACAACGGCTCGGCCTACCGCTCCCACGCCTGGCGCGACGCCTGCCTCGAGCTCGGGATCACTCCCAAGCGGACCCGGCCCTATCGACCGCAGACCAACGGCAAGATCGAACGCTTCCACCGCACCCTGGCCGACGGATGGGCCTTCCGGAGGATGTTCCTCAGCGAACTCGCCCGCCGCCAAGCCCTGCCCGGCTGGCTACACGAGTACAACCATCACCGGCCCCACACCGCGATCGGACGCCGCGCACCGATCACCCGCTTGACCAACCTGTCTGGGCAGTACAGCTAGGCCAGTTCGACGAGGTCGGCGAGGTCCTCGCTCCAGGCGTCCTCGGTGCCGTCGGGCAGCAGGATGACCTTGTCGGGGTCGAGCGCCCGGACGGCGCCCTCGTCGTGGGTGACCAGAACGATGGCGCCGGCGTAGGTGCGCAGGGCCTCGAGCACCTGCTCCCGGCTGGCCGGGTCCAGGTTGTTGGTCGGCTCGTCGAGCAGCAGCACGTTGGCGCCCGAGACGACGAGGGTCGCCATGGCCAGGCGGGTGCGCTCGCCGCCGGACAGCGTGCCGGTGCGCTGGTCGACGGTCTCGCCCGAGAAGAGGAACGCGCCGAGGATCTTGCGGAGCTCGGTGTCGGTGCTGTCGGGCGCGGACGAGCGCATGTTCTCCAGCAGCGTCCGGTCCATGTCCAGGGTCTCGTGCTCCTGGGCGTAGTACCCGACGCGCAGCCCGTGGCCGGCCTTGACCTCACCGGTGTCGGGCGACTCCGTGCCGGCGAGCATGCGCAGCAGCGTCGTCTTCCCTGCGCCGTTGAGCCCGAGGACGACGACCCGCGCGCCGCGGTCCACCGCGAGGTCGACGTCGGTGAAGATCTCCAGCGACCCGTAGCTCTTCGACAGGCCCTCGGCCGTGAGCGGGGTCTTCCCGCAGGCGGCCGGCGTCGGGAAGCGCAGCTTCGCGACCTTGTCGTGCACCCGCACGTCGGCGAGACCGGCGGCCAGCCGCTCGGCCCGCTTGTCCATGCTCTTCGCGGCCTTGGCCTTGGTGGCCTTCGCCCGCATCTTGTCCGCCTGGGCGTTGAGCGTGTCGATCTTCCGCTCGGTGTTGGCCCGCTCCTGCTTGCGGCGCCGCTCGTCGGTCTCCCGCTGCTGCAGGTAGCGCTTCCAGCCGAGGTTGTAGATGTCGAC
>NZ_DASUTK010000049.1:0-7519 GCF_036374615.1 Nocardioides sp. | reverse complement strand
GTGTCGAGATCCTGCTGGTCCGAGATCCAGGCAGTCATCTCCTTCCAGAACGAGCCGGCGCCCACCTCACCGGGCATCTGGTCGGACCCGTCGAACAGGAACGTGGTCGAGTCGTAGGCCACGGCCGCCATCTGCTTGGTCAGCTCGGTCGGGTACAGCTCGGTGTCGAACGTCGTGTGCGGCGAGATGAACGAGCTGTTCGGGGCCGCCTCGTTGCCGATCTCGGGGTCGGCCAGCCACTCCATCACCTGCGCCGTGGCATCGTTGTCCGTCATCATCACGGCCATGTCACCGCCACCGAGGACCGGGTTCTCCCCGCCTTCCTCGGCCGGCGGGAAGCCGAACACGCCGACCTCCGCGTCGAGATCCTCGACACCGGCGCTCTCCTGGAAGAACCCGGTCATGAACGAGCCCTGCTTGTACATCCAGCAGTCAGGCTGCGCCTTGAACATCGGGTTCGCCGCGGTACCGAAGTTGGTGGTCGAGATCGAGGTCCGGCCTCCCAGCGTGTTGCCCTCGGTGAAGAGCAGCTCCTCGAACTCCCCGGCTGCCTCACGGACGACTTCGGAGTCGAACGGTGTCTCGTGGGCGACCCAGGCGTTGTACTCATCTGCGCCGCCGTAGCGCATGATGAGGTCCTCCATCCAGTCCGTGGCGGCCCACCCGGTGCCGCCGCCGTCCTCGATGCCCATGCACCAGGGCGTGTTGCCGTCGGCCTTGATCTGTTCGGTCAGCTCGTTGAGCTCGTCGAGGGTCGCGGGGATCGGGTAGCCCGCCTCTTCCCACGCGGGCTTGTTGTAGAAGACCAGCGACTTCACGTTCATGCTCACCAGGAGCCCGTACGGCGTCCCGTCGACGGCGCCAGCATCGAGCGTGCCCGGGGTGATGGTCTCCTCCACAGCCGCCATGTCGAGCACGTCCTCGAGCGGGACCGTGGTGTCGGCGCGGGCCACGACGTCCCTGACGACACCTGGCTGCGGGATCATCGCGATGTCGGGTGTGTCTCCGGCCTGGATCCGCTGCATGATCAGCGAGTTGATGTCCTCGACGGCCTCCACCGTGACGGTGATGCCCTCGCCCTCGGCACGTTGGTCCAAGGCCGCCTGCAGGCCGTCGAGCACGGGCGGGTCCAGGCTGCCCCACACCAACACCTCGTTGCCGCTGTCGCCTTCCTCGTCACCGCCGCCGGCGAGGCAACCGCTCATCGTCAGCGCGATCGTCGAGGCCACAGCCGCCGCCGTCCACCGGCGTCGTTTGCTCAAGCTCATCTGGACTCCCTCGGGTTTCCGGTGCGACGCCGCCGGCGTCGGTTGTGAAGTCAGTCATACTCCCGGAGTTGGAGGGTTGTCCACGGTCACGTGCTCGTCTCGGGCATGTCGATACGCAGCCGCAACGTTTACGGCACCCGTTCGGGTGAAGCCGAACCGGGGTTCGGGACTGGCGACGGGTCGCGTCAGTGTTCGCCGCCCAGAAGCTTCTTGCGGAGCTGTCCGGGCGGGCCTTTGCGGGTCACCGTCACGCCGGACATCAGTGCGATCCCCTTGACGCGAACCACGGGTGAGTCGGCCGTGATCTGCGCCTCGACCTTGTCGCGGCCCTGGTCGAAGGCGCCCATGATGCCGACGCCATCGACGATCACGTGGGTGTGCGCGTCGACGTAGATGTCGATCCCGCCCATGATCGCGTTGGCGTAGATCGTGGTCTCCTTGGCGGCGAACGTGGCCTCGCGCAGGTCGAGGTCGACACCGCCCATCAACGTGAAGGCGGTGTGCTTCTCCGGGACCAGCCAGGCTCCCTTGCGGGTGACACCGCCCATGACGGCGATGGAGGAGTCGAAGGTGCCTGCCGTCACGGGCATCGTCTGACGCGACACGGCGGGCGTCTGGTCGCCCGGGTGGGCGGGCAGGTCATGAGTGATCGGCACCAGGTCGGCGTAGGTCTTGGCGGCGTACGTCGCCTCGAGCCGCTCCTCGAGCTCGTCGAGGTCGATCCGGCCCTCGCCCGCGGCGTCGCGCAGCAGGTCGGCAACCTTGTTGCGATCGGCGTCGGAGACACGCAGTTGCGACGGGTCGCGCGACGGCTCCATCTCCCGCCCTGGTTCTGCCATGCGAGCGAGCCTAGACGACCGAACCGCCGGCTGCCCGGGCGCTGCTGCCGGACTACCCTGCCGGGTGTGAGCGCCCCCGAGTTCCGCTACTCCGACCTCCTGCCGACCGGACCCGACCACACGCCGTACCGGCGAATCACGGCGGAGGGGGTGTCGACCTTCGAGGCCGACGGCCGCCGGTTCCTGAAGGTGGACCCGGAGGCGATCCGACTGCTGACGGCCGAGGCGATGCACGACATCGCGCACTACCTCCGGCCGGCACACCTCGCGCAGCTGCGGCGGATCATCGACGACCCGGAGGCGTCCGGGAACGACCGGTTCGTCGCGCTCGACCTGCTGAAGAACGTCAACATCTCGGCCGGCGGCGTCCTCCCGATGTGCCAGGACACCGGGACTGCCATCGTGATGGGCAAGAAGTCGGAGGGCGTCCTCACCGGCGCTGACGACGCCGAGGCCATCTCACGCGGGGTCTTCGACGCCTACACGAAGCTCAACCTGCGCTACTCCCAGCTGGCGCCGCTGTCGATGTACGACGAGACGAACACCGGCAGCAACCTGCCCGCACAGATCGAGCTCTACTCCTCGCCCGGCTCTCCGGACGACGAGCCGGCCTACAAGTTCCTGTTCATGGCCAAGGGCGGCGGGTCGGCCAACAAGTCGTTCCTCTACCAGGAGACGAAGGCGATCCTGAACCCGCAACGGATGCTGATGTTCCTGGACGAGAAGCTCCGCTCGCTCGGCACAGCAGCCTGCCCGCCGTACCACCTGGCGGTCGTCATCGGGGGCACGTCGGCGGAGTTCGCCCTCAAGACGGCCAAGTACGCCAGCGCCCACTATCTCGACCATCTGCCGACCGAGGGCTCGATGAGTGCCCACGGCTTCCGCGACCTCGGGCTCGAGGAGGAGGTCTTCAAGCTGACCCAGGCGTTCGGCATCGGCGCGCAGTTCGGCGGCAAGTACTTCTGCCACGACGTGCGCGTGGTCCGGCTGCCGCGCCACGGCGCGTCGTGCCCGGTCGCGATCGCGGTCTCGTGCTCCGCCGACCGGCAGGCCCTCGGCAAGATCACCGCCGAGGGCGTCTTCCTGGAGCAGCTCGAGACCGACCCGGCGCAGTACATGCCGGACGCGGGGACCGCCGACGACATCAGTGGCGGCGAGGTGGTCCCGGTCGACCTCACCCGCCCGATGGAGGAGATCCTGGCCGAGCTGACGAAGCACCCGGTCAGGACGCGGCTCTCGCTGACCGGACCGCTGGTGGTGGCGCGTGACATCGCGCACGCGAAGATCAAGGAGCGGCTCGACTCGGGCGAGGAGATGCCCTCGTACCTCCGCGACCACCCGGTCTACTACGCCGGCCCTGCCAAGACCCCAGACGGGATGGCCTCGGGCTCGTTCGGTCCCACGACCGCGGGCCGGATGGACTCCTACGTCGAGCAGTTCCAGGCCGCGGGCGGCTCGAAGGTGATGCTCGCCAAGGGCAACCGCTCGAAGGTCGTCACGGAGGCGTGCGCGACCCACGGTGGCTTCTACCTCGGCTCCATCGGCGGGCCGGCAGCACGGCTGGCGCAGGACTGCATCCGGTCGGTGTCCGTGCTCGAGTACGAGGAGCTCGGGATGGAGGCGGTGTGGAAGATCGAGGTCGAGGACTTCCCCGCCTTCATCGTCGTCGACGACAAGGGGAACGACTTCTTCACCGACCCGTCGGGCGCCGTCACCGTGCCGCTGACGGGGATCCGGGTCCGTTCGGCCCAGTAGCGGGAACCCCGTCATCCGCCGGCTCGTTCGCCCGGGTGAGGACAGGAGGACACCATGCAGTGCCCTATCGACCAGACCACGCTCGTGATGGCCGAGCGCAGCGGGATCGAGATCGACTACTGCCCGACCTGCCGCGGCGTGTGGCTGGACCGTGGCGAGCTGGACAAGATCATCGAACGCGCTGCGCCGGCAGCCGCACCGGCCGCGGCCGCCCCCGGCTCCTACGAGCGCGAACGGGACGAGCGCCGGCACCAGCAGGAACAGCGCTACTCCCAACCGCAGCAGTACCGCAAGAAGCGCAAGGAGAACTGGCTGGGAGAGATCTTCGACTTCTGACCCGCGGATGCGACGGGTTAGCGTCGGCATCGTGGAGTACGTCGAGGTGGCGCGGGCGGAGTCGGAGCACGGCGAGCTGGTGCTGCGGGAGCGGCGCGAGAACGGAGCCCCGGTGATCCTCGAGCTGCGCGCGAACGGCGTGTTCGTGATGGACACCGCCGAGCACACCAGCGAGCGCGCGTTGGCGACGGCCGCGCTGTCCCTGGTCGACGAGCCGCGCGACGTGCTGGTGGGCGGCATGGGTCTGGGCTTCACGATGCACGAGGTGCTCGCGGACACCCGGGTCCAGCGGTGCACGGTCGTGGAGATCGAGGAGGCGCTGGTCGGCTGGATGCGCGACGGCACCATCCCCCACGGGCCGACGATGCTCGCGGACGACCGCGCCAACCCGGTCGTGGCGGACGTGAGCGTCGCGCTGCCCGAGGCCGACGCGTCGTCGTACGACCTGGTGCTGCTCGACGTCGACAACGGCCCGAGCTTCCTGGTCCACGAGAGCAACGCGCGGCTCTACGAGAAGGCGTTCCTCGCCGAGGTACGCCGGATCCTGCGCTCCGGCGGCGCGCTCGTGATCTGGTCGATGGATGCGGCTGACGAGCTGCAGGCGGCGATGGAGGCGACCTTCGACGCGATCGAGGCCCGACCTCAGCCGGTGCGACTGCAGGACCGTGACGAGCAGTACTGGCTGCTGATCGGCCGCGTGGATCAGGAGAACTCGGCGCGGTAGTGCCCGCTCTGCGAGGGGTAGTAGTCGTCGAAGTCGACAGCGGCCACGTCGCCGCCGGTCTCGCTGGTGACGAGCCGGTCGAGGTAGTACTCCCACCCCGGTCCGACGCTCTCCGCCATGGCCGGGTCCGGTACTGACTGCGCGAAGGTGAGTGTGGTGACGCCATCGTCCTCGGCCAGGTCGAGCTGCAGGTGCCACTCCACCGGGTTCTTCCCGTCGAACGGTGCCGTGCTGGTCAGCTCCAACCGCGTCGGCGGATCGCACGCATCGATCGTGAACACCTCGGGAGTCGCCCCCTCGCCCTCGTAGAGCATCTTGAAGTCCACCGATCCCGTCTGTGGGTCGCCGGTCCAGGTGCCGATCCAGCGGCTGAGCCGGTCGGGCTCGGTGATCGCGGCCCAGACTGCGTCGATCGGCGCCTCGAACCGCCGCTCCATCACGATGAACTGTGTGCCCGAACGCTCCTCGCGCCGGCCGGTCGGGATGGGCGTGCTCATGCGGTCTCCTCCGTGTCGAGTGGGGCTGTGTGCGTACGAACGGTCCGGCGGACCTCCAGGTCGAGCCCATCGAGGTGCCGTTCGGAGAACCGGGGCGCCGGCACGGTCAGCTCGGCCACGAAGGTCGCCAGCGGTGCCAGCGACTCCGGGGCGAAGCGGTAGTGGCGCTCCCGTCCGCGAGTCTCGGCGACCACGAGCCCGGCCTCGCCGAGCACCCGCAGGTGACGGCTGATGGCGGGCCGACTGATCGGGTGCGCTGCCGCCAGGTCGACCACCCGGGCGGGGCCGGCAGCCAGCTGACGCAGCAGTGCCCGCCGGATCGGGTCGGCGAGCGCGGCGTACAGGTCCACGGACCATTGGTAACAGATCAGTTACCAATAGCGCAAGGGTACGGTCACGACATGGCTGACGACTTCCGGATCGAGCACGACTCGATGGGCGAGGTGCGGGTCCCGGCAGACGCGCTCTGGCGGGCGCAGACCCAGCGCGCGGTGGAGAACTTCCCGATCAGCGGCACCCCGATCGAGCCCCGACTGGTGCGCGCGCTCGCACTCGTGAAGCAGGCTGCCGCACGCGCGAACGGAGAGCTCGGCGTCGTGGACCGGGCCGTGGCTCAGGCGGTCGAGGACGCCGCCGCTGCCGTCGCGGGCGGCGAGCACGGCGACCAGTTCCCGGTCGACGTGTTCCAGACCGGGTCGGGCACCAGCTCGAACATGAACATGAACGAGGTGCTGTCCACGCTCGCCGGCGAGGACGTGCACCCCAACGACCACGTCAACGCCAGCCAGTCGAGCAACGACACGTTCCCGACCGCGATCCACGTCGCCGCTGCGCTGGCCGTGGTCGAGGACCTCCAGCCTTCACTGCAGCGGCTGCAGGCCAGCCTCGCCGCCAAGGCCGAGGAGTTCGCGGGAGTGGTGAAGTCGGGCCGCACCCACCTGATGGACGCGACCCCCGTGATGCTCGGCCAGGAGTTCGGCGGATACGCCGCCACGCTGACGCTCGCGGCCGAGCGGCTCGACGCCGTACTGCCCAGGGTGCGCGAGCTGCCACTGGGTGGTACCGCGGTCGGCACCGGCATCAACACGCCTGCGGGCTTCGCCGCGCGGGCGATCGAGGTGCTCGGCGAGCTCAGCGGTGAGCCCTTCACCGAGGCGCGCGACCACTTCGAGGCGCAGGGCACCCGCGACTCACTGGTCGAGCTGAGCGGGGTGCTGCGCACGATCGCGGTAGGGCTGACCAAGATCTGCAACGACCTGCGCTGGATGTCGAGCGGGCCGACCACCGGGCTGGCCGAGATCCGCCTCCCGGACCTGCAGCCCGGCTCGAGCATCATGCCGGGCAAGGTGAACCCGGTACTCCCGGAGGCGACGCTGATGGTGTGTGCACAGGTGATCGGCAACGACCTGACCGTGACCACTGCAGGAGCCGCCGGCAACTTCGAGCTCAACGTGATGCTGCCGGTCATCGCGCGCAACGTCCTCGAGTCGGTCCGGCTGCTCGCCGCAGCCGCACCTTTGCTCGCCGAGCGCTGCATCGACGGCATCACCGCCGACCAGGAGCGGATGCGCGGCTATGCGGAGTCCTCCCCCTCCATCGTCACCCCGTTGAACCGGATCATCGGGTACGAGGAGTCGGCCAAGATCGCCAAGCAGGCGATGGCGGAGGGTGCCACGATTCGCGACACCGTGATCGCCATGGGCTACGTCGAACGCGGCGAGATCACCGAGGAGCAGCTCGACGAGGCACTCGACGTGGCCTCGATGACGCATCCGTGAAATGTGGGTAGTCCACACTCTTGTGGCTGCCGCACCGGCCGTTCCCACGACCGTTTAGATGTGGACTACCCGGTCCCGACGGCGTCAGTACCAGCCGTTGGCCTGCTTGAAGGACCAGGCGCTGCACGGGGAGCCGTAGGCGTCCTGGATGTAGTCGAGGCCCCACCGGATCTGGGCCTCCGCCGAGGTGTAGTAGTCGGCCGGGACGGCGTGCATCGAGGTGAGGGCCTGGGGGATGCCGTACGCCGATGAGGTCGGGTTGTCCGCGTCGATCCGCCAGTTGCTCTCACTGACGTAGAGCGAGTCGAGGCAGGAGAAGTCG
>NZ_DASUTK010000048.1:0-10527 GCF_036374615.1 Nocardioides sp. | reverse complement strand
CACGTGCGGGCGGCCGACGAAGCGGTGCACCTCGGCCCGACGCCGGCCACCGCGTCGTACTTGAACATCGAGGCTCTCCTCGACGCGGCCCGGCGCACCGGTGCCGACGCGGTGCACCCCGGCTACGGGTTCCTGTCGGAGCGGGCGGAGTTCGCCGCGGGGGTCGCCGAGGCGGGGTTGACCTTCGTCGGCCCGCCGGCGGCGGTGATGGAGCAGATGGGGCGCAAGGATCGGGCGCGGGAGATCGCGGTGAAGGCCGGGGTGCCGGTGGTGCCCAGGGCCCAGCCGGGCGAGGCGCTCGACCTCCCGCTGCTGGTCAAGGCCGCCGCCGGCGGCGGCGGCAAGGGGATGCGCATCGTCCGCAGCGCCGGCGAGCTCGAGGGTGCGATCGCCGCGGCCAAGCGCGAGGCGGCGTCCGCGTTCGGGGACGACACCCTCCTCCTCGAGAGGTACGTCGAGCGCGGCCGCCACGTCGAGGTCCAGGTGCTCGCCGACCACCACGGCAACGTCGTGCACCTCTTCGAGCGCGACTGCTCGGCGCAGCGCCGGCACCAGAAGGTCCTGGAGGAGGCCCCGGCCCCGACCCTCACCGACGAACAGCGCACGGCGATCACCAGCGCCGCCGTCGACCTCGCCCGCCACGTCGGCTACACCAACGCCGGCACCGTCGAGTTCCTGCTCGACGACGAGACCGGCGAGTTCTACTTCCTGGAGATGAACACCCGGCTCCAGGTCGAGCACCCGGTGACCGAGCTGGTCACGGGTCTCGACCTGGTGGAGCTCCAGCTCCGGGTGGCCCTCGGCGAGCCGCTCCCGATCGCGCAGGACGACGTCCGGCTGACGGGCCACGCGATCGAGGCGCGTGTCTACGCCGAGGACTCCTTCGGGGGGTTCCTCCCGCAGGCCGGGCAGGCCAGCATCGTCCGCTGGCCGGCGGGAGACGGCATCCGCGTCGACCACGCCCTCGAACCCCGACAGGTCGTGTCCACCTCCTACGACCCGATGCTGGGGAAGGTGATCGCACACGGCCCCGACCGCGAGTCCGCCCGCCGGCTGCTGGTCGACGCCCTCGACCGCACGTCGATCCTCGGGCTGACGACTAACGCCGGGTTCCTGCGGGCGCTGGTCGCCTCCGACGAGTTCCGCGACGCGACGATCGACACCGCCTGGCTCGATCAGCACGACGTGCCCTCCCCTGACGACGAGCTCCCGCGTGCGCTGGCGGCGTGGACGTCGGCGATGGTCACCTCGCTCGACACGGGCCACCCGTTCCAGGCCGACGGATTCCGCATCGCCGGCCCCCCGGCTCCCACGCTGGTCGAGCTCGACCGTGACGTGGTGGTCGACCGCGCCACCGGCCGGGTCGACGGCCTCGCGGTGCGCGAGATCTCGGCCGCCGACCACGTGCTCGAAGCGGTCGTCGACGGACACCGGGTCCGTGCCGTCGTCAACGCGCAGCGTGACTTCGTCGACGTCGCGCTCCACGGCCAGCGACACCACTTCAGGCGCCCGGACCGGTTGGCCGGTGCTGCCGCGACCTCAGACGGCAGCGTCACGGCCCCGATGCCCGGGACCGTGCTCGACGTCCGCGTCACCACCGGCGAGACGGTCGAGGAGGGCACCGTCCTCGGCACCGTGGAGGCGATGAAGATGGAGCTGGCACTCCGGGCGCCGTTCGCCGGCACCGTGACGACGGTGGGCACCGCGCCGGGCGCCCAGGTCGCGCTCGGTGACACCCTGTTCGTCGTGCACTCCCTGCCCGCTCAAGACCAGGAGGAGGACGCGTGACGCTGCCGATGGTCGAGCCCCGCGAGGGTCTCCCCGACCGGGTCCTGATCTACGAGGTCGGCCCACGAGACGGGCTGCAGAACGAGGCTGCGATCGTCCCGGTCGACGCCAAGGCGGAGTTCGTACGCCGACTCATCGGAGCCGGTCTGCCGGTGGTGGAGGCGACGTCCTTCGTCCACCCGCGGTGGGTGCCTCAGCTCGCCGACGCCGCGGACCTGATGACTCGCCTCGGTGACGCAGGTCGTGACTGCCCGGTGCTGGTGCCCAACGAGCGCGGTCTCGACCGGGCACTGGAGCTCGGGCTGCGTCACGTCGCCATCTTCGGCTCAGCGACCGAGACGTTCGCGCAGCGCAACCTCAACCGCTCCCTCGACGAGCAGCTCGCCATGTTCGAGCCCACGGTCCGGCGGGCACGTGAGGCCGGTCTCGACGTCCGTGCCTACGTGTCGATGTGCTTCGGCGACCCGTGGGAGGGCCCGGTCCCGGTCGCCCAGGTGGTCGACGTCGGCAAGCGGCTCTTCGACCTCGGTGCCAGCCAGCTCAGCCTCGGCGACACCATCGGGGTCGGCACGGCTGGTCACGTCCGGTCGCTGCTCGACGCGTTCGCCGCCGCCGGCATGACCGTCGGCCAGCTCGCAATGCACTTCCACGACACCTACGGTCAGGCCCTCGCCAACGCGCTGGCCGCCCTCGAGTGCGGCATCACGACGTTCGACGCCAGTGCCGGTGGGCTCGGCGGCTGTCCCTACGCGAAGTCCGCGACCGGCAACCTCGCCACCGAGGACCTCGTGTGGCTGCTGAACGGGCTCGGCATCGAGCACGGGGTGGACCTGGCCGCGCTGGTCGACACCAGCGTGTGGATGGCCGGCGTGCTCGGACGGCCCAGCCCGTCGGCCGTCGTGCGGGCACTCGGAAGCGGTGCGGCAGAATCACCAGCATGAGTCGGACGGTCTACCTCCACATCGGAGCGCCGAAGACCGGCACCACCTACCTGCAGGACCGGCTCACGCGCAACGTGGCGACGCTGGCGGAGCACGCCGTCCACTTCCCCAGCCGCTCACCGCTGGTCAGCCCCGCGCTGTTCCACTTCCGGGCAGCCCTCGACCTGCTCGGCCAGGACTGGGGCGGCGAGCCGGGACACGCGAAGGGCAGCTGGGACGCGCTCGTGAAGCGGATCCGGCGTCGCACCGGGACCGTCGTGGTGAGCCACGAGATCCTCGCGCCCGCCCGGCCGCGCTACGTCGCGAAGGCGATGCAGGACCTCGACGGCTCCGACGTGCACATCGTCTACACCGCGCGGGACCTCGCGCGCCAGCTGCCGGCCGCCTGGCAGGAGAGCATCAAGCAGGGCCGCAAGTGGCGCTACCAGCGGTTCCTGCGGCAGGCCGAGCACGGCCGGACCTGGTTCGCGCGGTCCTTCGACCTGCCGTCGGTGCTCGGCACCTGGGGGGCGCACGTGCCGCCGGAGCACATCCACGTCGTGACCGTCCCGCCCGAGACGACGCCGGGGGACGGTCTGTGGGAGCGCTTCTGCCGCGCCGTGCGCATCGACCCGGCCTGGGGGCCGGTCGAGAGCAGCCGGTCCAACGCGTCGCTGGGCGTCGTGGAGACCGCGGTGCTCCGCCAGCTCAACGTGCGGCTGGACCGGGAGACCCGGCGCGAGGCGGCGTACGACCACCTGATCCGGCAAATGCTCGCCGAGCAGGAGCTGGTGCGGGGCGACTCGCCGCGGATCACGCTGCCACCCGACGACTACGACTGGGTCGAGGAGCGCACCCGGCAGTGGCTGGAGTGGGTCGACCAGTCCGGGGTCGAGGTCGTCGGGGACGTCGGTGACCTGATGCCGGTCCGACCGGCCGACGGGGGTTCCTGGCGCAACCCCGATCGGGTGAGGCCGCGGCTCCGGTTCCGGGTTGCGATGGAGGCGCTCGCGGCGATGACGAACGAGGCCGCGGCCCGACCCGACCCCGACAACCGGCTCACCGGCCGTCTCCGCAAGAACGCGGAACGGCTGCGCTCCCGGTGACCGAGCGGGCGTGGGGGTGGGTCGCCCACCTGCGTGAGGGAGGCACGACCCGGTGGCGCGACTGGACGGGCTCAGGCCCGGCGACCGGACCGGTGCTGCCCGGCGCCCAGCAGCTCGAGCTGCTGCGTCGCGCGAACCTGGTCGGCCGGCCGTCCGCCGTGCTCGCCGGCCGGATCCTCGCCGTCGACCCGCCCCGTCGCGCGCGACCCGGGCTGCCGCTTGTCGACGGGCCGCCGGTGCCCGACCACGGACCCCGACCCGTCGACCCCACCACCGTTCCCGACACCGAGCTCACCCGGCTCGCCGCGGTGCTCCTCGCCGAGGAGGTCGCGGGACACACGCCGTCGCCACCGCGCCGCGGCCGGCTCCGGCCGTGGCGGGTGCGCTATCACCTGCTCGGCGACCCCGAGCACGTCGAGCCCTGGCGTCGCCACCTGATCGCCCGCGGCCGGCCCCCGGGCGGGTACGGCGGCCGCGTGGTCGTCGTCGGGACCGACACCGGCCGGATGCTGGTCGACCTGTGGAGCGCCCACTGCTTCCGGCACGGTGCCGTGCCGTGGCCGCAGTGGCTCGCCCGGCGGGTGTCTCGGGGCGACCTGCCCGGACCGCTCGACCTCGACGCGCTGGCTCGCCGCGAGCAGGACCGACCGGAGCCGAACCGGGTCCACGTCGTCACGGATCCGGCCCTGGTGGGTCGGCTGGTCGGCGTACGCCGTGGGCCGGGCCTGCCGCAGCCGATGGCGGCCTCCGCGGTCGACCTCGGCCGTCGCGTGTGCGCGGTGCTCCGGCCGTTGGCGGCGCCGGAGGACCGGGCGCGGTTGATCACCGATGTGCTCCGACCGGTGCTGGCGGACGCCCCAGGGTTGCCGCTCGCCGTGCCCAGCGCCCACCGGGCGTGGGTGCGCAGCGAGGCCGAGCGGCTGCACCGGCAGCTCGGCCGTGGTCGCTACCCTGTCCACGGTGACGCAGGCCTGGTGCTGCCGGTCGACCGGGCCGGGGTCGAGAACCCCGACGTGGCCGAGACGCTCGCGCTGGCGCTCCGACTGCTGCTGTCCGCCGCACTGACGCCGACACCGGAGGAGGGGTCGTGAGCCGCCGGGTCCTGCTCCACGTCGGAACCCCCAAGACGGGCACCAGCCACTTCCAGGACGTGCTGTTCCGCAACCGCGGCCGGTTGCGCGAGCAGGGAGTGCTCTACGCAGCGGAGCGGTTCGACGCCCACTTCCTCGCGGCGCTCGACCTGATGCAGCTGCCGTGGGGCGGTCTGGAGAACGAGGCGGTCGGGCGGTGGGACGCGCTGGCCGGGCAGGTGCGTGACTTCCTCGGCCAGCCCGGTGACCGCGCTGCGATCATCAGCCACGAGATCCTGGCGACCGCATCGCGCGCCCAGGTCGGCCGTGCTCTCGCCTCGGTCGGGCACCCTGACACCGAGGTGCACGTCGTTCTCTCCGTGCGCGACCTGGTGCGGCAGATCCCCGCCGAGTGGCAGGAGAACGTCAAGCACCGCCGGGAGCTGCCCTACGGCCGGTTCCTCGACCAGGTCCGCGACCCGCAACGCGACAGCGCGATCGGCGCATGGTTCTGGGGCGTCCAGGAGATCCCCGACATCCTCGACCGGTGGGCGGCCGACCTGCCACCGGAGCGCGTGCACCTGGTGACGGTGCCGCGGCCGGGCGGGCCGCGCGACCTGCTGTGGCAGCGGTTCAGCACCACCTTCGGACTCGACGACCTCGACCTCGACGTCGAACCGGAGCGGGTCAACCCGTCGCTGGGCGTGCCCGAGACCACGGCCGTGCGCCGGATCAACATCAAGGCGAACAAGCTGGTCCCACCGGCGGCTTACCGGCCGCTGGTGCGCGAGCTGATCGCCCACCAGACCCTGTCGCGCCGCACCGACTCGCCCCGGCTGACGCTGCCGCCCGAGGATCACGGCTGGGTCGCCGAGCTGCAGCAGCGGTGGAGCGCGGTGATCCGCGAGCGTGGGTACGACGTCGTGGGCGACCTCGACGACCTGGTCGGCGACCCGCCTCCCGCGACGTACGCCGACCCGGACCGGGCCGACGAGGCGCAGGTGGCTGACGCCGCGCTCGACGCGGTCACCGCGCTGCTGGTCGAGAACGCCCGGCTGGTGCGGACCGAGCGCGACCTGCGGGCGGAGCTCGACGAGACCCGGCGCGAGCTGGAGCGGGCATTCCTGCGACCGACGTACCGGTGGCGCGAGAAGACCGTGCGCCGTCTCCAGGGGAGCCGGGCGGGCCGGTCCGCGCTCCGGGTCTACCGGGCAGCGCGGAGCAGGAGCTCGCGGTCGGCGTAGCGCCCGATCCGCCAGGCGTGGATGCCGTCGGCTCCCGCACCGACCACACCGCCCACGACCGGCACCCGCCGGCCGACCGTGGTCGCGAGCCGCTTGCCCGCGACCTTGGTGATCAGGTCGGCGGCCACGATGCCGGAGACGCTGACGTCGAGCCCGGGGTCGTAGGAGGGCGCCGTCGCGAGCGCCATGGGGGGCGCGGGGAGCTTCTTCTTCTTGACCATGTCGCTGACCGTCTCGTCGCCGAGCAGGCACACGAGGATCGCGTTGCGCACGCGCGAGTCGTCGAGGTCGTAGCCACGCAGGTGGGCGATGCCGGCGACCATCCGGCACTCGATCAGGGCCAGCCCGGTGATGTTGGTGGGGATCGCGACCGCCGCGGTCACCAGACCGCCCATGTTGGTGACGAACCCCTGGGCGCCGGCGTAGCGGACGTGGTTCTCGATCACCTCGTGGATGGCGCGGTCGATGTCGCCGTGCTGCTCCTCGAGCTGGGCCTCCGCCGCCTTGGCCGCGGGCGGCAGCGGCCCGACCCCCTCGATCGCCCGCCGGAGCGCCTCGCGCACGAACGACGCCGTCAGCCCCGGTGCCACGTCGGCCACCCGCGGAGCCAACCGCTTGGAGATCGAACTGATCGCGCCCATACCGGAATCCTACGGAGGGGGTGGGGGTCGGGCCCGCGGCGCCGCTACGGTCGAGGCCATGCCGCCCGTGGAACCGCCGCCGACCGGCTGGGGGTTCCCGCCGCCTGAGCGGTGGCCGGACGACGACGACCTGGTCGCCATCGGCGCGGACCTCGAGCCGGGCACGCTGCTGGCCGCCTACCGGAGCGGTCTGTTCCCGATGCCCTTCCCCGAAGCCGGTGCCCCCGGCTGGTGGAGCCCGGTACGCCGTGGAGTGCTACCGCTGGACGGGATGCACGTCAGCCGGTCGCTGCGCCGCTCGGCCCGCCGGTTCGAGATCCGGGTCGACACCGCCTGCGCCGAGGTGATCGACCGCTGCGCCGACCCGCGTCGACCGAGCGGCTGGATCGACGAGGACATCCGCTCGGCGTACCTCCGCCTCCACGAGCTCGGCTGGGTCCACTCGGTGGAGGCCTGGCGCAGCGGCGGGCTCGCGGGCGGGCTCTACGGCGTGGCGATCGGCGGGTTGTTCGCCGGCGAGTCGATGTTCCACCGCGAGACCGACGCCTCCAAGGTCGCCCTGCGCGGCCTGGTCGACCTGCTGGCCGACGAGCACGCCGAGGGCCGGCTGGTCGACGTCCAGTGGGCCACGCCGCACCTGACCAGCCTGGGGGTCGTGGAGATCGACCGCGAGACGTACCTGACGCGGCTGGCGGCAGCGCTGCCGCTGCCGGCCCCAGCGGCCTGGCGCGCGCGGTAGTCCGCCGCGAAAAACATCGATCTGCCCGCCCCATTTGATGGATTTGGCGGCGGAGTATCGAGCGTTCAGACGACCTGTGGCCGGCCGTCGGTCTCGCTCACCATCGTCCGGCCCGAGCCGGCCCAGTCGACCATCCCGCCGTCGAGGTTGACGGCGTCGTACCCCTGCTGGACGAGGTACGCCGTGACCCGCGCGGACCGGTTGCCGACCCGGCACACCACGAGCACCCGTCCCTGCGGGATCTCGTCGCGCCGCTCCACGAGCTCCATCATCGGCAGGTGCTGGGCGCCGTCGATGTGCCCGTGGTCCCACTCGACCTGCTCGCGCACATCGAGCACCGAGAGCCCGTCGGGGAGCGGGTCGTCGAGATCGGAGACGGTCACGGCGGGAATGGAGGAGAACATGTGCCCTCTCACTTGAGCAGTCGAGACATCCGGCGGTCGGCCAGCGGCTTGCCACCGGTCTGGCAGGTGGGACAGTACTGAAGGCTCGAGTCGGCGAAGCTCACCTCACGCACGGTGTCGCCGCAGACCGGGCAGGCCTCGCCCGCGCGGCCGTGGACCGCGAGGTGGGACTTCTTCTCGCCCTTCAGCTCACTGGCGGCCAGTCCACGCGACCGCTCGACGGCGTCACCCAGTACGTCGCGGATCGCGTCGAAGAGTGTCTGCAGCTCGCCGTCGGTGAAGCCGTTGGCCGGCTTGAACGGGGACATCTTCGCGGCATGGAGGATCTCATCGGAGTAGGCGTTGCCGATCCCCGCGATCGTGCCCTGGTGACGCAGCACGCCCTTGACCTGCGCGCGGCCGGCGCCCTTCAGGATCTCGGCCAGCCGGTCGATCGTGAACCCCTCGGCGAGCGGGTCGGGCCCCAGGGACGCGATGCCCTTGACGTCGGAGGGCTGCCGCACGACGTACGCCGCCAGGCTCTTCTTGGTGCCGGCCTCGGTCACGTCGAGGCCGGTGTCGTCGTCCAGCACGACCCGGACGGCGAGCGGCGACTTGTTGCTCGGGCGTGGCGGCACCGGAGGCAGCTCGTCGCGCCAGCGGATCCACCCGGCGCGAGCGAGGTGGAACACCAGGTGCAGGCCCGAGGCGTCGATGTCGAGGAACTTGCCGTGCCGGGTGACGTCGTCGATCAGGGTGCCCTCGAGGGCCTGCACCGGCGGGTCGAACGTCTTCAGCGCGGAGAACGCCACGATGTGGACCTTGGCGATCGCACGGTCGGCGAGCCGGCCCCGCAGATCCTGGGCCAGCGCCTCCACCTCGGGCAGCTCGGGCACGGTGGCGAGTCTAGTGTCGTGCTCCACCACTACCGCCGGCGCCGGCGGAGGCGCAGAATGGTGAGGTGCCCAAGGCCCGCCCGCTACCGGAGTCGGGGTCGATCCACCTCGACGCCCGCGGGGGCGACCGAGCGCTGCGGATCTCCTGGCACCAGGAGGCCGGGCTGGTCGTGCTCTCCCTGTGGCGAGACAACGTCTGCACCGGCTCCTTCCGGCTCGACGTCGACGAGGTCCCCGACGTGATCGAGGTGCTGCGCGCCGGACTCGACCAGGCGTACGACGTGGCGCTCACCCGTCGCAAGGCCCGCCTCGGCGAGGTGGGCTGACGGCGGGGTGACGCGCCGCCGCGAATCTACGACGCACGCTAGACACGCCGATACCCTCCGAGCGTGGACCCGATCCGGAACCCGTACGCGCCCGGCGCCGGCCAACGACCGCCCGAGCTCGCGGGCCGCGACGAGCAGCTGGCGGCGTTCGACGTCGTCCTCGCTCGGGTCGCCGCAGGCCGCCCAGAACGGTCGCTGGTCCTGACCGGTCTGCGCGGCGTCGGGAAGACGGTGCTCCTCAACGCGCTTCGCTCGGCAGCGGTCCGCGCGGGATGGGGCACCGGCAAGCTCGAGGCCCGGCCGGACCAGTCGCTGCGCCGCCCGCTGTCGAGCGCACTTCACCAGGCGGTCCGTGAGCTCGGGCACCGCGACGAGGAGTCGGTGTCACACGTGCTCGGCGTGATCCGGTCCTTCGCGCAGCGCGAGGCGGGTCAAGGGGCGAAGCTCCGCGAGCAGTGGCACCCCGGCATCGACGCGCCCGCGGTCAAGGGCCGCGCCGACTCCGGCGACGTGGAGATCGACCTGGTCGAGCTGTTCACCGACCTCGGCGGGCTCGCCGCCGACCAGGGCAAGGGGGTCGCGGTCTTCATCGACGAGATGCAGGACCTCGGCCCGGACGACGTGTCCGCGCTGTGCGCCGCCTGCCACGAGCTCAGCCAGTCCGGGCTGCCGCTGATCGTGGTCGGCGCCGGCCTGCCGCACCTGCCGGCCGTGTTGTCGGCCTCGAAGTCCTACTCCGAGCGACTGTTCCGCTACCAGCGGATCGACCGACTGCCGCGTGAGGCCGCCGATCGGGCTCTGGTCGCCCCCGCCGCAGACGAGGGGGCGTCGTACGACGAGGACGCCCTCTCCGCGATGTACGACGCCACCGGCGGCTACCCCTACTTCATCCAGGCCTACGGCAAGGCGGTCTGGGACCGCGCCCCGCGCTCGCCCATCTCGCGTGGCGACGTGGCGGTCGCGGCGCCCGAGGCGGAGTCCGAGCTGGCGGTCGGCTTCTTCGGCTCCCGCTTCGAGCGGGCGACGCCGGGGGAGCGCGACTACCTGCGCGCCATGGCCGACGCCGCGGTCACCCTGGCCGAGGCCGCTCCGCTCGACGAGGTCGAGAGCGTGCCGACGGCCGACGTCGCTGCGGTCCTCGACAAGAAGCCGCAGTCCCTCTCCCCGGCCCGCGACGCGTTGCTCAAGAAGGGCCTCATCTACGCGTCCGAACGCGGCAGGATCGCCTTCACCGTGCCCCACTTCGGGCGGTACCTGCGGCAGCAGGCCTGACCTGCTGGACCGCGCGCCTCCGCGCTAGGAGCCGGTGCCTGGCGGCGGGAACCCGCCGACCGCGGTGGCCTGCTCGCGCACGACCTGCCACTGCCCGCTGCGCTTCTCGTAGAGGTAGAGGTGCCACGCCTCGTGGGCAAGC
>NZ_DASUTK010000047.1:0-5490 GCF_036374615.1 Nocardioides sp. | reverse complement strand
CTGCAGCACGCCCATCTCGTCGGCCAGGTTGGGCTGGTAGCCCACCGCGGACGGCATCCGGCCCAGCAGGGTCGACACCTCCGAGCCGGCCTGGGTGAACCGGAAGATGTTGTCGATGAACAGCAGCACGTCCTGCTTCTGGACGTCGCGGAAGTACTCCGCCATGGTGAGCGCGGACAGCGCGACCCGCAGCCGGGTGCCCGGCGGCTCGTCCATCTGACCGAACACGAGGGCGGTCTGGCCGATGACGCCGGCCTCCTCCATCTCCACGATCAGGTCGTTGCCCTCACGGGTCCGCTCGCCGACGCCGGCGAACACCGACACACCGCCGTGGTCCTTCGCGACGCGCGCGATCATCTCCTGGAGCAGCACGGTCTTGCCCACACCCGCGCCGCCGAACAGGCCGATCTTCCCGCCCTGCACGTACGGCGTGAGCAGGTCGATCACCTTGATGCCGGTCTCGAACATCGCGGTCTTCGACTCGAGCTGGTCGAAAGCCGGTGCCTTGCGGTGGATGCCCCACCGTTCCTTCACGTCGAGCGTCTCCCCCTCCTCGAGGTTGAGGCACTCGCCGAGCGTGTTGAAGACGCGGCCCTTGGTCACGTCGCCGACGGGGACTGAGATCGCCTCGCCGGTGTCGGTCACCTGCGCGCCGCGGACCAGGCCGTCGGTGGGCTGCAGCGAGATGGCGCGGACCATGCCGTCGCCGATGTGCTGCGCCACCTCCAGCGAGAGGATCCTGGTCTCGCCGCCCAGGGTCAGCTCACACTCGAGCTTGTTGTAGATCTCGGGCATCGAGTCCACGGGGAACTCGACGTCGACCACGGGGCCGATGACGCGCGCGATGCGGCCGCCGGACCCGGCGCCCGAGCCGGTCTTCTTCTCTTCAACAGTGGCAGTCATGTCTCTCACTCACTCCGATGTGCGGGTCACTCGCTGGCGGCGTTGGCGTCGGCCAGCGCGTTGACGCCCCCGACGATCTCGCTGATTTCCTGGGTGATGCCAGCCTGGCGAGCCTGGTTGGCGATCCGTGTGTACTTCTTGATGAGCTCCTCGGCGTTGTCCGTCGCCGACTTCATGGCCTTCTGGCGGGCGGCGAGCTCGGAAGCCGCGGCCTGCAGGAAAGCGAAGAAGATCCGGCTCTGGACGTAGCGCGGCAGCAACGACTCGAGCACGACCTCCGCGGACGGCTCGAACTCGTACAGCGGCAGTACCTCGTCCGAGGCCGGCGCCGCCTCGCCCTCGACCACCTCGAGCGGGAGCAGCCGCACCGCGGTCGGCTCCTGCACGAGCATCGAGCGGAAGCGGGTGTAGACCAGGTGGACCTCGTCGACGCTCTGCACCTCGGAGCTGGCATCGCCCTCCTCGGCCATGAAGGCGTCGATCAGCGCGTTGCCGACCTGGGCCGCGGCGTCGTACGACGGCTGGTCGGAGAAGCCGCTCCACGACTCCACCACCGGCCGGTTGTGGAACCGGAAGTAGGCCTCGCCCTTGCGGCCGCAGATGTAGGTCGCGACCTCCTTGCCCTCCTCGGTGAGGGTGGCGACGAGCCGCTCGGCCTCCTTGATGACGCTCGAGGAGTAGGCGCCGGCCAGGCCGCGGTCGCTGGTGATGATCAGCACCGCCGCCCGCTTCGGGTCCTCCGGCTCGGTCGTCATCGGGTGGTCGACGTTGGAGTAGGTCGCCAACGCCGACACCGCCCGGGTCAGCTCGCGCGCGTACGGCGCAGCCGCCTGCGCCCGTTGCTGCGCCTTGATGATGCGGGACGCGGCGATGAGCTCCATGGCGCGCGTGATCTTCTTCATCGACTCCGTCGACTTGATCCGCGCGCGGTACTCGCGCAGCGATACGGCCATGAGCTACCTCAGCCTCGCTTCTGCTTGACGATCTGCTCCTGGTCCTCGTCCTCCAGCACCTCGGCGGGTGCCTCGGTGCCGACCTTGATCGAGCCGCCCTCGGACGTCTCGAACTGGTCGAGGAAGGACTCGTAGGCGGACTCGAGCTCGGACTGGGCGTCGTCGTCGAAGTTCCCGGTCTCCCGGACCCCGTCGAGGATGCCGCTGTGCGAGCGCTTCACGTAGTCGATGAACTCACTCTCGAAGCGGAGCACGTCCTCGGTCGGCACGCGGTCGAGGCGACCGGTGGTGCCGGTCCACAGCGACACGACCATCTCCTCCAGCGGGTACGGCGAGTACGCCGGCTGCTTGAGGAGCGCCATCAGCCGCGAGCCGCGGTCGAGCTGCTGCCGCGACGCCGCGTCGAGGTCGGAGGCGAACATCGCGAACGCCTCCATCGCGCGGAACTGCGCCAGGTCGACCTTGAGCGAACCGGTGACCGCCTTCATCGCCTTGGTCATCGCCGAGCCACCCACGCGGGAGACGGAGATGCCGACGTCGATGGCGGGCCGCTGGTTGGACGCGAACAGGTCGGACTGCAGGAAGATCTGCCCGTCGGTGATCGAGATGACGTTGGTCGGGATGTAGGCCGACACGTCGTTCGCCTTGGTCTCGATGATGGGAAGGCCGGTCATCGAACCCGCGCCCATGCTGTCTGACAGCTTCGCGCAGCGCTCGAGCAGCCGGCTGTGCAGGTAGAACACGTCGCCCGGGTACGCCTCGCGGCCCGGCGGGCGGCGCAGCAGCAGGGACACGGCGCGGTAGGCCTCGGCCTGCTTGGTGAGGTCGTCGAAGACGATCAGCACGTGCTTGCCGTCGTACATCCAGTGCTGGCCGATGGCCGAGCCGGTGTAGGGGGCGAGGTACTTGAACCCGGCGCTGTCGGACGCAGGGGACGCCACGATGGTGGTGTACTCGAGCGCGCCGGCCTCCTCGAGGGCGCCGCGCACCGAGGCGATGGTCGACCCCTTCTGGCCGATCGCGACGTAGATGCAGCGCACCTGCTTCTCGGGATCACCGGAGTCCCAGTTCTGCTTCTGGTTGATGATCGTGTCGATCGCGATCGTCGTCTTGCCGGTCGAGCGGTCACCGATGATCAGCTGCCGCTGACCGCGACCGATCGGGGTCATCGAGTCGATCGCCTTGATGCCCGTGGCCAGCGGCTCGTGCACCGACTTGCGCACCATCACGCCGGGCGCCTGGATCTCCAGCGCCCGTCGCCCCTCCGACGCGATCTCACCCAGGCCGTCGATCGGGGTGCCGAGCGGGTCGATCACGCGACCCATGAAGGCGTCGCCCACGGGCACCGACAGGATCTCGCCGGTGCGGCGCACCGACTGGCCCTCCTCGATCTTGTCGAAGTCACCCAGGACGACGACACCGATCTCGCGGGTGTCGAGGTTCAGGGCGATGCCGAGCGTGCCGTCCTCGAACTCCAGGAGCTCGTTGGCCATCGCCGACGGCAGACCGCTGACGCGGGCGATGCCGTCGCCGGCCTGGGCGACGGTGCCGACCTCTTCCTTGCTCGCAGCCGAGGGCTGGTAGTCCTCGACGTACTTCTGGAGCGCGTCGCGGATCTCCTCCGGACGAATCGAAAGCTCCGTCATGTCCCTGCCTCTTCCCTTGGTTCCTGGGTTCGTCTGTGTCTGTGTGTGCTGCTCTGTCAGCTGGCGAGCCGGCGTCGGGCGTCGTCGAGCCGGCCGACCACGGTGCCGTCGATGACGTCGTCACCGATCTCGACCCGGATCCCGCCGATCACGTCAGGATCGACCACCTCGTTGACGTGGATCTCGCGGCCGTACTGCCGCGAGAGCGCCTGCTGCAGCCGGGTGCGCTCGTCGTCGGAGAGCGGTCGCGCCACCCGGACGGTGGCCACGCCCTCGCCTGCGGTGTTGGAGACGACCGCCCGGTAGACCTCCAGCGCCGCGCTGAGGGTGCCGTAGGTGCCGGCCAGCGCCTGCTTGGTGAGGGTCACCGTCGCCGGCAGCACCTTGTCGCCCAGCACCGTGTCGACCAGGCCGATCCGGTCCTCGATGCTGCGGCCCGGGTTGGCGAGTGCGTCACGCAGCTCCGGGTTGGTCGTGAGCAGCTGGCCGATGCCGAACAGCTCGTCCGCGAGCCGGTCGGCCTTGGCCCCGGTCGACTTCGCGATCGCCACCTCGCTCAACCGCTCCAGCACGTCGGGCAGGTCGCGCTGGGAGGTCCACCGGTGCCCGAACGCGCTCTCCACGATCGCGAGCGTGGCAGCCCCGACCTTGCCCTCGAAGATCTGCCGGGCGAGGCCCTGCCTTCCCTCCGCCGGCAGCGACGCGTCGGTCGCGACCCGGCGCAGCGCGGCGTCGGACCGGAGCAGGCTCGAGACCGAGAACAGCTCGTCACCGATGATCGCGGCGTCGGCGAGCGGAGACGGCGACCCGAGCTGGTCCCTCAGGTCGGCCATCGCCTCGGCCGAGGCGCCTCGCAACATCGCAGCCGCCATTACTGCGCCCCGCTCTGCCCAGCGGTCTGGGAGGTCTCGAGCGTCTCGAGGTCGGCGAGGAACCGGTCGACGACGCGGTTGCTGCGGTCGTCGTCCTCGAGGCTCTCACCGACGATCCGGCCCGCCAGCGTGGTGGCCAGCGACCCCACCTCCGCCCGGAGGGTGGCCACGGCCTGCTGCCGCTCGGCCGCGATCTGCGCCTGCGCGTGCTCGACGATCCGGCTCGCCTCTGCCTGGGCCTGCTCGCGCATCTCGGCGACGATCGCCGCGCCCTGCTCGCGTGCCTCCTCGCGGATCCTGGCCGCTTCGTGGCGTGCGTCCGCGATCTGCGCCTTGAACTCGTGCTCAGCCTTCTCGGCGTCGCTCTTGGCGCTCTCGAGGTCGTTGAACTGCTTGCGGATCGCGTCCTGCCGGGCCGTCATCGCCCGGTTGATCGGCGGGATGACGAACTTGCCCAGGATGGCCAGGATGATCCCGAAGGCGAGCAGCTCGATCAGGAACGTGGCGTTCGGGACGAGGAAGTTGCTACCGCCCTCTTCCTCCGCGGCCGTGGTGGCCAACGGGAGGAGCAGGCTCGTGACGCTTGACATGTCGGGTCCTTTGCTCGGGACGTGCTAGCGGTCTGGTTCAGCCGAGGACGAACACGAACATCGCCATGAAGGCGAGGTTGATGAAGAACACGGCTTCACAGAGACCGACCGTCAGGAAGAAGATCGTCTGCAGGCGACCCTGGGCCTCCGGCTGACGAGCCACACCCTGGATGTACGACGCACCGGCGAGTCCGTCACCGATACCGGTACCGATCGCACCGCCGGCCAGGGCGACGCCGCCGCCGACGAAAGCACCGGCGAGGGTGACTGCCTCATCGCTTACTGCCATTGATCTGCCTTTCGTTGTGCTTCTCTCGGGTCGGCGCCGGAGCGACGCCTGGGTTACCTCGTGGCGCGCGCCTCAGCGCGCAAGTGCGGGTTCCGACTTGTCGTCGGCGGCGGTCTCGGTCACGGACTCCGACTCCGCCTGCCGCCGGTCGGGCTGCTCGGTCGGGCGCTCCTCGTGCTCGTCGCCGTGGTCCCCGTGCCCAGCTGCTGCCATCCCGAAGTACAGGATCGTCAGCAG
>NZ_DASUTK010000046.1:0-2590 GCF_036374615.1 Nocardioides sp. | reverse complement strand
ATGCTGGTCCAGAGCCTCAGCGAGCTGCTCGGCCACGCCGACGTGAAGGTGACTCCTGTCATCGACCTGAGGGGTCGCATCCGCAGCGACCGGTACGAGCACGAGGACAACCTCAAGGACCTGGTCTGGCTCCTCACCGGTGGCGACGTCTTCCCGTTCGCACCGCGCAGCGCGACCCGCGACAAGGTCGACTTCGACCACCCGACTCCGTACGTCGCCGACGGGCCGCCCGGCCAGACCGGCACGCACAACTCCGGCCCGCTACGCCGCCGACATCATCGCTGGAAGACGCACGGCGGCTTCCGCTGTCGGCAAGCCGGACCCGGCCGACATCTCTGGCAGACGCCCTACGGCGACTGCTACGTCGTCGACCACCGCGGCTCGCGCCGACTCCGCCCCGACCACGCGGAGCTGATCCTCAGCGCCCCTCCGGGAATCGACCTGTACGTCGGTGATCAGCCGGTCACGATGTGGGCGTCAGGACCCGGGTAAGCCAAGCCCTCGTGCCCGTCGTTCCAGCGGACGACGAAGGGCGGCCCACCGTTCTCACCCCGCACCTCGAGGATCTCCCCCTCACGGCGCGGCGCGTCGACCCGGTTGCTCTCGACGACCAGTCGGTCGCCCACCTTGGCCTGCATTTCTTCATCACCTCCTGTGGACCTCACGATACGCCGAGGTTCAACTGACGTAGGTACGCACGACCGTCCCGTCGCAGCGCGCATCGAGGTATGCGGTCTCGCCGTACTCGTTGCTGGCGTAGGCCGACATGCAGACGCCGTCCGGGCGGCCCGCCGCGTTGACGATGACGTACGACGTGTTCGGGTCCTCGACCAGCCCTCGTGCCTCCTTGACCAGCGCAGCCAGGGTCCGGCCATTGATCTCGTCGAGGTCGAACCGCTCCTCGTCGGCTGTGCCCTTGCCCGTCCACTCGTCCCAGTCACCGTCGAAGTACCAGCCGTACGAACGCTGGCTCTGCTCGTCCACAGGCACCTCGATCACGGCGTAGCCCGGATAGACGACAGCGCTGAACACGACTGTCGACCCGGTCTTCGCTTCGACCTCCTTGCCCAGCCGGTTGTAGCCCTTCGCAGTCGTGAGGTTGATCGTCCTCACGGGCTCGACCGAACCGGCGCTCATGCTGCCGCCCCCTGTGCTCTCCCCGCGCCCCACGATGACCAGCGGCACGACGAGCCCGAGCGCCAGCACCGCCGCGGCCGCCGCCAGGACGATCTTGACCGCGGTCAGGTTCGGGCGGGGGGTCGCCCGCGCCGGAGCCGCAGGCACGTCCTCCGTGACCTGCTCGACCGCCTCCGTGACCTCGTCGTCCTCGCTCCGTCGCAGGTCCCGCACCAGCATCTGAAGCTCGCCGATCGTCGCCGCGCGCAGCAACCGGTCGACGCGGAGGTCGTAGTCGGGGCGGCTGATCTGCCCGTCCGCGAACGCCGCCTCCACCACCTCGATCGCGGCGTCGCGATCTGCGTCGCGCGCCTTCTTCTGCGGGTCCACCACGGGGGAAGGCTAGGCCCCAGACAGTCCGGGCGGAACCGGTGGACTGGAGGACCTTCGCCTCTGGCGACGTACCGCCCGTCCGGCTGTGCTGGTGGCAGGTGATCCTGATGCCCACGTCGACTCACGAGCGTCTCGGGACAGCCGGACGTGCACGGACCTGGGTCGTCGTCGCCGCAGTCGAAGCGCTGCTCGGGACGATCGTCGTGCTCGCCGACCTCGGCATCCCCACCCTGGTGCTGCTGCTCCTCGTCGGAGCGTCGCTCGGCATCCGGCGCGAGTGGTTGGGCAGTCTCGGCCTGCACCGCACCGCCGCGATGCCGCTGATCCTCAAGATGCTCGCGTTCGCCGTCGTCTGGTCGCTCTTCCAGCTGGCGGTGACGATGCCGGTGGCCAATCATCTGTCCGGCTCACGGCAGGACCTGAGCGCTTTCGACGGGCTCGAGGGTGACGTCGGACTGCTGCTGACGTTGCTGCTGCTGAGCTGGACGCTGGCCGCCTTCGGCGAGGAGCTCGCGTACCGCGGATTCCTGCTGACGCGGTTCCGGGAGGCGCTCGGCTCCGGTCGCCTCGCCACAGTCGTCGCCGTCATCGGGACGTCGGTGCTGTTCGGCTTCGCTCACAGCGAGCAAGGTGCCGTCGGCGTACTCATCGTGACACTCGATGCGGTCGCCTTCAGTCTGCTGCGGCTTCACTATGGAACGCTGTGGGCCCCCGTCCTCGCGCACGGGTTCAACAACACCCTCGGCTTCCTCGCGTTCTTCGCGGTCGGGCCGATCCACGGGCTCTGGTGAGATCAGATGCGGCAAGCCGGCGCCACGGCCACTGGAATGCTGCACGGGCTGCGAGCCCGCGTCGAGTGCTCGTCCGACCGGGTCACCGCTGAGATCGCAGCTGGCCGTTGACGTCGAGCTGCGCGAGATCTGCCGCCGCGTGCCCGGCAGCCCAGCCCTCGCCGTCGGTCGCCGAGGTGGATCTGCGCGTGGTGTGAGGAACGACGGCGTCGAAGGCGTCATCCACCCTGGCTTCATGGTCGCGCAGGACCGGCAACAGCCCGCCCGTGTCCTCCGCCGCGACCGCGTCC
>NZ_DASUTK010000045.1:0-21312 GCF_036374615.1 Nocardioides sp. | reverse complement strand
GCAGGTGGAGGCAACCCTGCCTCCCGATCTGGACGTGCGCCTGTCCGAGCTCGGCGGCCAAGATCTCAGTCAGGAGGTGGTCTGGCAGGCACATCTCACTGCGTGGCTGGCACGCCTCGCTCCGGGCCTCGGGCTCGTGCTGCTGTTCGTGGCCGGCTGGATCCGCGCGCCCCGTTCGGGGCGGCTGCGCGATGCGCTCGCGAGTGTCGGTCGCGGGGCCGTTGCCGCCGGCTCGAGCTTGGTCCTCCTGCTGGTCGTCATCGGCTTCCTGGTGAGCCGGGTCGACGAGGAGGAGCTGACCGGTGCACTCCAGCGGGCCGTCTGGGCGGAGCTGAGTGCCAGCTTCTGGACCGCTGCTGCACTCGTGGCGTCGATCGGGGTGCTGCTCGTGCTCACCACCAGACGCCGGGGTCTGCCTGACCCGCGCTCGCTGCCCCGGACCCTGTCCACGTCCGGCCGGCGGTGGTCACCGGCCGTGGCCGTGGGCTCGCTCGCGTTGGGTGGGGCGCTCGTGTTGCAGCCCTCGGGGGTGCTGCGGGTCCTGGCGCAGTTCCTCGGGTTCACGCTCCTCCTGCTCGGCGTGGTCTCGTTGGTCTCGTCCGCGGTCGGCGCCGTGAGGGCACGAGCTGCATCGCGTCGCACAGGGCAGTCTGACCAGCCGCGGCGGGGGCGATCGCGCACCGCGATCGCGGTGGGGGTGGTCGCGCTGGTGGTCAGCTACGTCCTCGGTGCCGTCCCCGCCGATGACCTGGACGTCGTGCCCTCCGCCGCGACCGACACCACGACCTGCAACGGGCACGTCGAGCTGTGTCAGCGCCGCTTCGACGAGGTCGCGTTCCCGGCCACCCACAACTCGATGGCCGCGGCTGCCGAGCCGGGATGGTTCTTCGCGGAGCAGCCCGACGGGATCATCCGTCAGCTCGACCACGGGATCCGGGTGCTCCTCATCGACAGCTGGTACGCCCAGCGAACCTCTCGGCCCGGAGTCGTGGCCAACAGCGACGCCGATCGGGCCGCCGCTGTCGACGAGGTACGCCGCACGCTCGGGCCCGACGCCGTCGACAGCGCGGCCCGGTTGCGCGACGCCCTCGAGCTCCGCCCGCGCGGGCCGGTGGAGCCCTACTTGTGCCACGGTCTCTGCGTGCTGGGTTCCACCGCATGGCTGCCGGTCATGGAGGAGGTCGCCGAGTGGATGCGCTCGCACCCGCGCGAGGTCGTCACGTTCTTCGTCCAGGACCAGGTCAGCCCCACCGACACCGCCGAGCTCGTCGAGCGTGCTGGCCTGCGTTCGCTCGTGCACCAGCAACAACAGGGTGAGCCCTGGCCGACGCTGGGCTCCATGATCGACTCGGGCCGGCGCCTCGTGATCTTGATGGAGAACCGCAGCGGCGGTCAGGCCTACCCGTGGCTGCTGGACGGCTTCGCCTGGGTGCAGGACACCCCCTTTGACTTCCGCACTCCGGCGGAGTTCAGCTGTGCGCCGAACCGCGGAGCAGTCGACGCGCCGCTGTTCCTCCTCAACCACTGGATCACCGACAAGGCACGTGAGGTGACCAATGCTCGGACCGTCAACGCCAAGGACGTGCTGCTCGCTCGCGCCGAGGAGTGCCGGGCCGTGCGTCAGCTCTTGCCCAACTTCGTGGCGGTCGACTTCTACGACCAGGGTGACCTGCTGCCGGTCGTCGACGAGCTCAACGGACTCTGACGCCGCTCGGTCCAGTCAGGACAGGACCTTGGCCTTCGCCTGCGCGTAGTCCTCGGCCGAGATAGCTCCGCTGTCGCGGAGCTCGGCGAGCTCACGAAGCTCGTCGGCGACGCTCTTCCTGCTGCCGCCTGCTGCGTCCTGCACGTACGACCGGAAGCTGGCCTCCTGCGCGGCCGCCGCCTGCTGCTGGCGCTCGTGCATCGAGCTGCCTCGGGCGATGAGGTACACCAGTACGCCGAGCCAGGGGAGCAGGATGATGAAGATCGACCACAGCGCCTTGGCGCCGCCACCGAGCTCCCGGTCCCGGAAGATGTCGCTGATGATCGAGATCAAGAGCCAGATCCATGCCACCAACAGCATGAACCAGAACACCGAAACGACGACCTCCCACAGACCGAAATCATCATCCATTTCCTGCGCTCCTCTTCTGTGCACTGGTCACGCGCAGCCACGCGTCTTGTCATCTTGGCGCAACGAGGGCTCGCGCGGTACTCCCCACCACCCGTGAACCACGTGCCGGAACGCCGACGCCTGTTGGCGGTCTCTAGCCGGACCAGTCCCGGTACAACCCCAGCGCCACCGCTTCCTCCCGGAGCTCGTCGCGGACCCGGGGGTGAGCGGCGTAGTCGATCAGCTGTCGAGCCTGTTCGTGCTGGTCGTGCCCGAAGATCTGGGCCATGCCCTGCTCGGTGACGACCGCGCTCATCTGGAACGACGTGACCGGCTCGTCGACGAGGGGCACGATCGTGGAGACGTCGGCCTTCGGGTGCCAGGAGCGCAGGGCGATCACCGCCTGACCGCCGGGGCTGTGGAGCGCACCCACGATGAAGTCGGTCTGGCCGCCGAACCCGGAGTAGATCCGAGCCTGGATCCGCGAGGCGTTGGCCTGGCCGAAGAGGTCGACCTGCAGCGCGGTGTTGATGCTGACCATGGCCGGGTTGCGCGCGATGCGGCCGGGATCGTTGGTGGTCTCGGTCCGCGTGAGCCGGACCCGCTCGTTGCTGTCGACCCAGTCCAGCAGCTCCTCGGACCCGAACAGGAACGAGGCCGTGACCGGGACCTCCGGATCAAGGGCACCGGCTCGCTCCAGGGCGAGGACGGAGTCGGAGAACATCTCGGTCCAGATCCGGAGTCCGCGTCGGTCGGCGAGCCCCATCATGGTCGCGTCCGGGACCGACCCGATCCCGGCCTGCAGGGTGGCACCGTCGGGTACCCGATCGGCCACGAGGGCCCCGATCCGTGCCGACTCCTCATCGACGCGCACGGCGGGGGCGTGCGCCAGTGGCTCGGCGGCCTCGACCAGCTCGTCGACCAGGTCCAGGTCGAGCTCGCCGTCGCCGTACGTCCAGGGGAGGTGCTCGTTGACCTGCGCCACCACCAGTCCGCCGCGTTCGCGCGCCGACTCGATCGCGGCCGGGAGCACGTTGACCTCGGTGCCGAGCGACACCTTCCCGCCGCGGGGCGGGGTCGTGTGCACCACCACCAGGTCCGGCGGAGTGACCGTCTTGAGCATCGTCGGCACGAGTGAGAGCCGAGAGGGCAGGTAGCTGAGTCGGGGGCTGCGTCGCACGCCGGGGCCCACGAACGGAGTCTCCAGGACGACTCCGTCCCGGTCCGGCAGACCGGGCTGGCCGTTCAGCACCCACAGTCGGTACGACGGCAGGGCCGTGTCGACCAGTGCGAGGGTGTGCCAGGGGGTGGCATGGTTCCCGCTGACGACGACGCGGGGGTCAGGCGGCAGCTGGCGCAGTCGCTCCGCAAGGCTCACCGCACCATCCCAGCACGAGGACCGTGGGACTAGACCCGGTCGACCTCGGCGCGGGACGCGGTCCTCGCGACCGACATCAGTGCCAGCGCGACGAGGAACAGGGTGACCCCCAGGCCCATCGCCATCGCAGCGACGCCGTACGCGACCACGGACGTGAACAGGGAGGCCCGCAGGAAGGAGGCGGACATCGCGACCTCGCGGACCGGGTCATCCTGGTCGAGCTCCGCGTAGGTCTTCCCGCCGGTCGCCTCCAGGGCGTGCTTGTTGATGACCTCGGCCTGCGCGTAGGCCGAGAACGGGCCGTCCACCTCGTCACCGGCGAGGAAGTCGGCGTCCTCGGACACCGTGATGTTCTCGGCGCTGAGCTGGTCCGTGACCATGTACCACGTCGCCGCCCCGGCGATGACCATGACCACTCCGATGACGGCGACGACGACGGCGAGTCCGCGACCGCTTCCACTGCTCCGTGCCATGGTGACTCCTCGAGTACTCGGTGGGGTCTCAAGAACTAAGGCTTTGACGCTACCGCAGTGGAAACGGCGCATGACAGGTCCGACACGGCCGCGCCGCGCGGTCCGGCGAGAATTTCCGCGGCGCCACGGCTTCCGTTCCGCTCGACGATTGATAGGCTCAGACGCGCAACAGGTGCAAGTTCCAGCAGGTCTGACGCCCGCGGAGTTTGTGATCCAACGGCGTTTCTTCGGGTGTGTCTGCCAGTCACGCAAGTCGGAGCGACGTGTCACCGCATCTGCTGCAGGGCCGTCGAAGTGACGGCTCTCGCCCCGACGAAGGAGTATCGAGCAACTGGCTCAGGGCACCGTGAAGTGGTTCAACGCCGAGAAGGGCTTCGGCTTCATCGCGCAGGAGGACGGCGGCGACGACGTCTTCGTGCACTACTCGGCCATCCAGAGCCAGGGCTACAAGTCCCTGGACGAGAACCAGAAGGTGGAGTTCGACGTCACGCAGAGCCCGAAGGGCCCGCAGGCGGAGAACGTCCGTCCCCTCTGATCTGCACCTGATCGAGGACCGAACGAGGCCCCACCCGACACTCGGGTGGGGCCTCGTGCCGTATCGGATCCACAACTGAGGAAAAAGATTCCCATTCCGGGTTTGCCCCGGCCCGGAGTTGGGCATGGTTGCAGTCGGGATTCTGTTCAGCACGGGGGTGGGAGGGACAGCAACGGTGCACGATCAGTTCGACGTGACGCTCGAGGACTCCGACCTCTTGGGAGAGGTGGAGCTGACCACCAACCTCATCATCGCCGCCAGCGAGGCCGACGAGCACCTCGACCAGGCCGAGATCGACCGGATCCTCGGCGTCGCTCCCGCCCGTCACGACGAGGTCTGATCACACCTCAGCAGGTCGCGAACAGCACCGGGCCACTGGTCAGGTCCGACAACACGTACTCCCCCTCCCGCGGCTCCAGCTCCATCGTCACCACCGACCCGTCCGCACTCACCTTCCCCACCCGGAACCGGTCGGTGAAGTCGCCGCCCTGGCCCGGTGCCGGGCCGGCCGCCAGCACCGCGCGGGTGTCCGCGTTGGTCCGGGCCTGCTCCTCGTTCTCGAACGACATCGCCACCCGTACGTCGAGGCCGGGCTCGACCGCCATCGCGAAGCCGGTCAGCGGGTTGACATCTCCGGCGGCCGCGATCAGCTCGCGCGCGTGGTCCTGGTCCGCCTCGTCGGCGCTGCCCATCGCCAGTGCGCTGCAGGCCTGCGGACCGTCGTACACCGCCGCCGCCAGCGGGCCGCCGTCCGCCGCCACAGCGTCGATCACCGGGTCGAGCCCGGTCATCGGCCCGGCGTCACCGGTCACCGTCTCCATCGCCTGCTCGAGGTAGCCCTCCGTGTCGGACCCGACGACGAGCCGCCGGTCGGCGTCGATCGCCAGGAACTGCAGCTCGGGGGTGACGGTGCCGATCGTCGGGAGCAGGTCGACGCCGCCGATCCACACGCCGCCGTCCTCCTCCGGCCGCTGGTAGCCCAGCGCCTCGAGCCGCTCCTCCGTCGCCTCCAGGTCGGTGCTCTCGGGCAGCCGCATCACCACGGCCGCTCCCTCCTCGGACTGGCTCAACAGCTCCCAGTCGAGGGTCGCGGGCGAGAAGCCGTACTCCTCGTGCATGGCCTCGGCCGACCCCAGCAACGCGGACATCGGCGAGAGGTCGGCCTCGAAGGCGTCGTCGAGGAATCCCGCGACGGCTGCTGTGGAGGAGCCGGCGCCCACATCTGCCCCGAGCTCGCGCCGGATGCCGGCCCAGTCCGTGTAGGTCACCCGCTGGGCGCCCGCGGGAGCGACGGAGAGAGCCTGCTGGAAGTCACTCTGTCGGCTTGTCTGCCACCACCGCACGGCACCGAGCACCCCGGCGAGCACGAGGAGCAGGACGACGCACAGCAGGGCCAGCCGCTTGCCCACGCCGTCTCCTGTTCTGCTCGGGGTGGTGTGAGACTAACGCCATGCCACAGCGCAGGGACGTGCTCGCCGCCGGCGCCGTGGTCTTCCGTCCGGGCCGCCGGGTGCTGCTCGTCCACCGGCCTCGCTACGACGACTGGTCGTTCCCGAAGGGGAAGCTCGACCCCGGGGAGCACGCGGCCGTGGCAGCGGTCCGGGAGGTCGCCGAGGAGACCGGGCTGCACGTCCGGCTCGGGCCGCCCCTCGACTCCCAGCGCTACCCGGTCGATGCGCGCGGCAAGACCGTCCACTACTGGGTCGGCTGGCCAGTCGGCGACGACGACGTGTCGGGGTACCTCGTCAACGACGAGATCGACGACGTGGTCTGGCTGCCGTACGACGACGCCATCGAGCGGCTCAGCTATGAGCGGGACCGTGCGACTCTGGCCGCGGCGAGACGGCTGCGGAAGCAGACCCGGGCGCTGGTGGTGCTCCGCCACGGCAAGGCGAGGTCACGCAAGGCGTGGACCAAGAAGCCCGACCAGCTCCGGCCGCTGCTGTCACTCGGACACGACCAGGCGCAGCGGTTGGTCACGCTGCTCGCGGCGTACGACGTGACCCGACTGGTCACCTCCTCGAGCACCCGCTGCGTGCAGACCCTGCAGCCCTACGCCGACAGCACCGGCTGGGACCTCGAGGCGCACGACGGCCTCACCGAGGAGGAGGCGACCAAGAAGTCGGTCGACGTCCTCATCGGAGACCTCCTCGAGGACCGGCGGAGCTCGGTGCTCTGCACGCACCGCCCGGTGCTTCCCCGCGTCTTCGAGGCGCTCGGTGTCGAGGACGAGAAGCTCGACCCCGGCGCGATGCTGGTCGCTCACCACCGGAAGGGCCGGGTCGTCTCGGCCGAGATCTACACCCGACCCTGAGTCGGCCCGACGGACCCGACAGCGCCCGTTCGTGTGACGGCCGTCTCAGGGGCGAGCAACCTTCGGGATCCCGCCCGACCGCGTTCACCGTGCGTTCACCGGCGACCCGGGGTCCGGACACCTGCGCTCCCTACGTTCATGGGCGTCACACACACAGACCTTCAGGAGAGAAACGAAGTGAAGTGCACTTCCATCACCCGGGCGGCCCTGCCCGGCATGGCCGCTCTCGCGCTGCTGCTCAGCGCCTGCGGTGGGGGGCAGACCGCGAACGCGGACACCTCCACCGACGGTGCGAGCGGCTCGGTTGCGGTCGACGGCAGCTCGACCGTCTTCCCGCTGAGCGACGCCGCGGCGGAGCTGCTGGCCGGCGAGAACTCCGACATCCAGGTCACCGTCGGCGAGGCGGGCACCGGTGGCGGGTTCGAAGTGTTCTGCCAGGGCCAGACCGACGTCTCCGACGCGTCCCGCCCGATCGAGGGGGACGAGATCGCGGCGTGCGAGGACGCCGGTATCGAGTACACCGAGCTCCAGGTCGCGACCGACGCGCTCACCGTCGTCGTGCACCCCGACCTCGCCGTCGACTGCCTCACCGTGGACCAGCTGATCGAGCTGTGGGGGCCTGGCTCGAAGGTGGACAACTGGAGCGACCTCGACCCGAGCTTCCCCGATCAGGAGGTCGCGTTGTTCGGTCCCGGTACCGACTCCGGGACCTACGACTACATGGCCGCCGACGTGATCGGCGACGAGTCCGAGTCCACGCGCGACGACTACGAGTCCAGTGAGGACGACAACGTCCTCGTGCAGGGCGTGGCCGGCACCGAGGGCGCGACGGGCTACTTCGGCTACACCTACTACGAGGAGAACAGCGAG
The DNA here is from genome assembly GCF_036374615.1 of Nocardioides sp. Classification (GTDB taxonomy): domain Bacteria; phylum Actinomycetota; class Actinomycetes; order Propionibacteriales; family Nocardioidaceae; genus Nocardioides. The sequence continues at coordinate 13,647 of NZ_DASUTK010000045.1, read as the reverse complement.
AGCCTCAAGGCGGTGGCGATCGACAGCGGCGCCGGGTGCGTCGCACCCTCCGCCGAGACCGCTGCGGACGGTAGCTACACGCCGCTCTCGCGGCCGCTGTTCATCTATGTGAACAACGCCAAGTACGACGAGAACGAGGCCACCCGGGCGTACGTCGACTTCTACATCGACAACCTCGCCGAGCTGGCCGAGGCGACCCAGTTCATCCCGCTGAACGACGAGCAGTACTCCGAGGCGCAGACGGCGCTCGGAGGAATCGCGAGCTGACGGCCGGGACGACGCTGGATGTCCATCACCCACAGTGCTGCGGGTCCGCCCTCCGGGGCGGGCCTGCAGCCCACGTCCGGCCGGTCCCTCAAGGGACGGCCCCGTCGCGGCGAGACGGTCATCAGAGGGGCGCTCTTCGTCGCCGCGATGATCTCGGTCCTCACCACGATCGGCATCGTCGTCACGCTGATCCGGCCGAGCCTCGACTTCTTCGCGGAGGCGTCGATCGTCCAGTTCCTCACCGGCACCGAGTGGGCCCCGCGCCGAGGAGAGTTCGGAGCAGTGCCGCTGGTCAAGGCGACGTTCCTGATCACGCTGATCGCGCTGGTCGTCGCGGTCCCGGTGGGCCTCGGAGCGGCGATGTACCTCTCGGAGTACGCGTCCGCCCGGGTCCGAAAGATCTTCAAGCCGGTGCTCGAGCTGTTGGCCGGTGTGCCGTCGGTCGTCTACGGCTTCTTCGCCCTGACCTTCGTGACCCCCTGGCTGCTGCAGGACCTCCTGTCCATGGACGTCGGGTTCACGAACGCGCTGGCAGCCGGCCTGGTGCTCGGCGTGATGATCGTCCCCACCGTGGCGTCGCTGTCGGAGGACGCCATGAGCGCGGTCCCGCTCGCGTTGCGACAGGGATCGCTCGCGATGGGCGCCAACAAGATGCAGACGACCCTCCGCGTCGTCTTCCCCGCCGCCCTCTCGGGCATCGCGGCGGCGATCGTGCTGGGGCTCTCCCGGGCGGTGGGGGAGACGATGATCGTGACGCTCGCCTCCGGCTCGCTGCCCAACATGAGCGGGGACCCGCGGGAGGGCATGCAGGCGATGACCGGCTTCATGGCCACCACCGCCGGCGGCGAGAACCCGGTCGGGTCCCTGGAGTACAACACCCTCTTCGCGATCGGCCTGCTGCTGTTCGCGATGACCCTCGTGATCAACATGATCAGCATCAGCCTGGTCCGACGCTACCGGCAGGAGTACTGATGGCCAGCGCAGTCGTGGCTGCCCGTGAGACCACGGTCGCGATCGCGACGGGCAGGAGCCGCGACCGGAGCGTCGCGTCGCTGGCGTTCCTGATCGCCTTGTGGTTCTCGCTGTTCTTCGGCGTGATGGTGCTGCTGGTACTGATCGTCTCGACCGCGCTCGACGGCGCGGCACGCATGGACGGAGCACTCTTCACCAACTACCTGTCCTCGCTCGAGCTGGACACGAGCGGCTTCCGTGCCGGCATCCTCGGCTCGATGTGGCTGATGCTGGGCACCTCGCTGCTCGCCGTACCGCTCGGCATCGCGTCGGCCCTCCACCTCGAGGAGTTCGCCGATCGAAATCGCTGGTACAACCGGATGATCGAGCTCAACCTCCAGAACCTGGCGGCGGTGCCTGCGGTGGTCTACGGATTGCTGGCGGTCGCCGCCATGTCGGTGCTGGGCTTCCAGGACAGTGGGATCGTGCTCGGTGGCTCGATCGCCCTCGCACTCCTGATCCTGCCGGTGGTCATCATCACCACACGTGAAGCCGTCCGCGCCGTGCCGCGCGAGATCCGCGACGGGTCGCTGGCGCTGGGCGCCACCGTGTGGCAGACCACCTGGCGACAGACGCTCCCCTCGGCGATCCCGGGGATCGCGACCGGGACCATCCTCGGCCTCTCCCGGGCGATCGGGGAGGCCGCTCCGCTGCTGCTCATCGGTGTCGCGGTCGGCATCCGGTTCGACCCGAACGGCTTCCTGAGCGCCTTCACGGCGCTGCCGATGCAGATCTACAACCAGACGTCGCGGCCGCAGGAGGAGCTCCAGACCGCCGCGGCCGCCGCGATCATCGTGCTGCTCGTGATGATCCTCGGCATGAACGCGCTCGCCATCTTGATCCGCAACAAGTTCCAGCGGAGCTGGTGACCGTGCCCACGCAACCCCACAGCTTCTCCACCCGAGAGGACCACACCGTGACCGTCATCGACGCCGAGGCCCCCACGACCCCGCGCAGCCCCGCAGGCCACGTCGGCCTGCTCACCGACGTGCACGGCGACGTCGAGCGGGTGCTCCCGGACGCCCCGCCCGACCCCGTCGTCGAGGCGTTCGGCCTCAACGTCTTCTACGGCGACTTCCACGCGGTCCACGACGTGAACCTGTCGTTCGGCAAGCACGAGATCACCGCGCTGATCGGACCGTCCGGCTGCGGCAAGTCGACCGTGCTCCGGTGCCTCAACCGGATGAACGACCTTGTGCCCACGGCCCGGGTGGAGGGCGACATCCTCTACCACGGCCAGAACATCTACGACCGGGGCGTCGACCCGATCGCGGTCCGCACCCACATCGGGATGGTCTTCCAGAAGCCCAACCCGTTCCCGAAGTCGATCTACGACAACATCGCCTACGGCCCCCGCGTGATCGGCATGAAGGTCGACGACATGGACGACGTCGTGGAGCAGGCCCTGCGCGGCGCCGCGCTCTGGGACGAGGTCAAGGACAAGCTGAGGCAGTCGGCGTACGGCCTCTCGGGTGGTCAGCAGCAGCGTCTCTGCATCGCCCGCACCATCGCGACCCGGCCCGACGTGATCCTGATGGACGAGCCCTGCTCGTCGCTCGACCCGATCGCAACCTCGCGGATCGAGGACCTGATGGTCGAGCTGCGCGAGGACTTCACGATCATCATCGTCACCCACAACATGCAGCAGGCGGCCCGGGTCTCCGACCGCACCGCGTTCTTCACCGCCCGCCCTGACGAGACCACCGGCAACCGCACCGGCCTCCTGGTCGAGTACGACCTCACCAGCCGGATCTTCACCAACCCCGCCGACCAGCGCACCGAGGACTACATCTCCGGCCGCTTCGGCTGACGTTGCCCCCCTCGGACGTCATACGTTCTGGTCGCTATAGCGACCGATTCGTATGACGTCCTGCTGGTCATCCACAGGTTGCCGGACGGGTCTGGCGGCATCTCTGGCGGGTGGTCAGGCTCGAGCCATGAACGAGGATCAAGCGGCCCGCGATCGTCGTACGGCGCTGCTCCGCGCCGCACGGCGTCGACGTGCCGAGGCGCTCGCAGCCGAGCAGGCCGGAGTCATGTCCCGCCTCCAGCTGTACGCCGCGCACGTGACTCGCGCCGAGGTGCGGGCCAATGTGCGGGCAGACCGGTGGCAACGGATCGGGCAGCAGTCGGTGGCGGTGTTCACCGGTGACCTTCCGCGGGAGGCGATGGAATGGGCGGCGGTGTTCGAGGCCGGTCCACGAGCGTTCCTCGACGGGGCGTCGTCGCTCATCGCGGGCGGGCTGAACAAGTTCGGGGTGGACCGGATCCGCGTGTCCGTGCCGCGAGGGGCGCGCGTGCGCCGTGGGCGCGGCTTGGACATCAGGCAGACTCGCCGCTGGGCGGCCGACGACCCGGCGCCCGGCACGGGTGTCCCGCGCAGCCGCAACGAGGTGGCCGCGGTCCGCGGCGCCTTGTGGGCGCGATCCGACAAGCAGGCTGCGCTGCTGATGACGATGGCGGTCCAGCAAGGGATGGTGACGGCTGAGCAGCTCGGCAAGCAGATGCTCCGGGTCAAGCGCGACAAGCGCCGGGTGTTCCTCCAGCAGCTGGTGCTGGACCTGCTCGGCGGCATCAGGTCCCTCGGCGAGCTCGACGTGGCGCGGGAGTGCCGGCGACGCGGACTGCCTGAGCCGACAAGGCAGGTGCTGCGGAAGGGCCGCCGCGGCACTTACTACCTCGACGTCTACTGGGAGGGCTGGGGGCTGGTCGTCGAAGTGGACGGCATCCACCACTCATGGGCGCAGAACGTCGTCGGCGACGCCTTGCGCCACAACGACGTAGCCCTGCAGGGCGACACGGTGCTACGGCTGCCCCTGCTGGGGCTCAGGGTTGCGCCGGACGACTTCTTCGAGCAGATCGAGCTGGCGCTGGTGGCCGCCGGTTGGTCGCGCTCGGACACCGCCGCCTGACCGCCCATCACCCACGAGGACGTCATACGAACTGGTCGCTATAGCGACCGAGCCGGATGACGTCCGGCGGGGAGCAGGGTCAGGGGATGACTTCGATGAAGAAGTGGCTGATGCCGTAGCAGATGGCGGCGGCAGTGCCGGCAGCCGGGAAGGTCAGCACCCAGGCGGTGAGGATCGAGCGGGCGACGCCCCAGCGGACCGCCGAGAGTCGCTTGGTGGCGCCCACACCCATCACTGCGGAGGTGATGGTGTGGGTGGTCGAGATCGGGGCCTCGAAGACGAAAGCCGTCGTGTACAGGACGCCCGCACCGACGGTCTCGGCTGCGAACCCGCGAGCGGGATCGAGGTGGATGATCCGGCGGCCGAGCGTGCGCATGATGCGCCATCCGCCTGCGTAGGTGCCGGCTGAGATGGCGGTCGCGGCGGCGATGACGATCCAGAGCGGGAGATCCTCCTGCGGGTTCTCCAGGCCCCCGTAGTAGCCAGCCGTGGTGACGGCCAGGAAGATCACACCCATCGTCTTCTGGGCGTCCTGCAGGCCGTGCCCGAGCGCGAGCGCCGCGGCCGACACGGTCTGCATCAGTCGGAAGCCACGTTGCACCCGGTGGGGGTTGCGCCGTCGGAAGATCCACATGATCGCCAGCATCACCAAGAATGCGGCCACGAAGCCGAACAGCGGCGATCCGACCATCGGGATGAGTACCTTGTCCACGATGGTCGACCACTTCACCAGCGCGCCGCCTGCCAGCGCGGCACCCACCAGGCCACCGATCAAGGCGTGGGACGACGACGAGGGCAGGCCGTAGTACCAGGTGATGAGGTTCCAGGTGATAGCACCGAGCAGTCCCGACAGGACGATCACCAGGCCGTGCGTGTCGGCACCGGGTGTGATGACCCCCTGGACGGTCTGGGCCACCTCCTGACCCAGCAGGGCGCCGACGAAGTTCATGATCGCAGCGAGGGTGAGCGCGACCCGAGGGGTCAGCGCGCCGGTCGACACCGAGGTGGCGATGGCGTTGGCCGCGTCGTGGAAGCCGTTGGTGTAGTCGAACACCAGGGCAACCACGACCACCGCGACGATGATCGCGAGCTCCATGGACGTCAGGACTCCTTGACGGCGATCTGCTCGACGATGTTCGCAACCTTCTCGAACGCGTCGATGGCCCCCTCCAGCGAGGTCACGATGTCCTTGAGCTTCAGCACGTCGAGTGCCTCGTAGCCACCGCTGAAGAGCTTGGCCAGGGTCCGGCGGTAGGACTTGTCGCCCGCGTTCTCCAGTCGGTTGATCTCGATCCAGTACTCCTCGAGGTCCTTCATCGACTGCAGCCGCGGCATCGCGTCGTTGGTGATCTCGGCGCATCGCTGGATCACCTCCACCAGCGTGGACAGCTCGGAGGGCAGCTCCTGCACCTCGTAGAGGAGGATCAGGTCGACGACCTCGTCCATCATGTCCATGACGTCGTCGAGACCGGACGCGAGGGCGTAGATGTCCTCCCGGTCGAACGGTGTGACGAACGTGCTGTTGACCCGGCGCACGATCGCGTGCGTGGTCTCGTCGGCGTCGTGCTCGGCCTCCCGCATCCGGCGGGCGACGTCGCTGCGGTCGCTGTCCGACGCGAGCATCTCCGCGAGCAGCTCGGCACCCACGGTGAGGTGCTGCGTCATGACGGCGAAGAGGTCGTAGAACGAGGCGTCGACAGGGCGGAACTTCAGACGCACGGTGAACTCCTGGTGAGGCGGAGCAGAACGTCCCACAGACTAGGGGGTGGTCGGTCCGGAGACGCAACTCAGGGCCGCCCCCCAGGCTCGCTCAGACCGTCGTACGCCGCCGCCGCTGGCGCTCGACCAGGTACTCCTGAGCGTGGATCTCCCCGGCGTTGCGCCGCCAGCTGCCGTCGGGCTGGAGGACCCAGGCGGCCGTGTCCTCGTCGAAGACCAGGTCGAGCACGGCGCGCACCTCGGCGACGTTGTCCGGGTTCGGCAGCCGCACCAGCACCTCGACGCGGCGGTCCAGGTTGCGGTGCATCAGGTCCGCCGACCCGATCCAGGCGGCGGGCTCGCCGCCGTTCTCGAACCAGTAGACCCGACTGTGCTCCAGGAAACGGCCCAGGATCGACCGCACCTCTATCCGCTCGGACAGCCCGGGCACGCCCGGCCGCAGCGCGCAGATGCCGCGGATCAGTGCCTCGACGCGGACGCCCTCCGACGACGCGACGTAGAGGGCGTCGATCATCTCCTCGTCGACGACCGAGTTCGCCTTGATCCGGATCCCCGCCGGTCGGCCGGCCCGGGCGTGCTCGATCTCACGGTGGATCTGCTCGATCAGCCCGGTCCGCAAGGAGTCGGGAGCCACCAGGATCTCGGCGTACGACGCCTTGCGCGAGTAGCCGGAGAGGTTGTTGAACAGGTGGGCGACGTCCTCACAGATCGCCTCGTCGGCCGTGATCAGTCCGAGGTCCTCGTACATGCGCGCGGTCTTGGAGTTGTAGTTGCCGGTGCCGATGTGGACGTAGCGGCGGATGCCACCCCCACCGTCGCCCTCGTCGCGCACGACGAGCGACAGCTTGCAGTGGGTCTTGAGGCCGACCTGGCCGTACACGACGTGACAGCCGGCCTGCTCGAGCTTGCGCGCCCACCGGATGTTGGCCTGCTCGTCGAACCGGGCCTTGATCTCCACGATCACCAGCACCTGCTTGCCGGCCTCGGCCGCGTCGATGAGCGCGTCGATGATCGGGGAGTCACCGGAGGTGCGGTAGAGGGTCTGCTTGATCGCCAGCACGTGCGGGTCCGCTGCTGCCTGCTCGATGAACCGCTGCACGCTGGTCGCGAACGAGTCGTACGGGTGGTGCAGGAGTACGTCGTGCCGCTGGGTCGCCTTGAAGACGTCGACCGGCGCCGCCGACTCGACCTCCGCGAGGTGCCGGTGGGTGCTCGGGATGAACGCCGGGAACTTGAGCTCCTCGCGCTGCAGGTCGGCGATGTCGTGCAGCCCGGTGAGGTCGAGCGGGCCAGGGAGCCGGAACACCTCGTCGGTGGAGATGCCGAGCTCGGAGATCAGCAGGTCCAGGACCGCGGGGGTGATCGACGCCTCGACCTCCAGCCGCACGGGAGGCCCAAAGCGCCGCCGCAGCAGACCCTTCTCCAGCGCGGTGAGCAGGTTCTCGGCATCGTCCTCCTCGACCTCCAGGTCCTCGTTGCGGGTGACCCGGAACGTGTGGACCTGCAGCACCTCCATGCCAGGGAAGAGCCGGCGCAGGTGCTCGCTGATCACGTCCTCCAGCGGCACGAAGCGGTCGTTGCCGAGCGGCACGAACCGATGGAAGCTCGGTGGCACCTTCACGCGGGCGAAGTGCTCCTTGCCCGACTTGGGGTTGCGCACCAGCACGGCCAGGTTGAGCGACAGCCCGGAGATGTAGGGGAACGGGTGTGCGGGGTCGACCGCCAGGGGGGTCAGCACCGGGAAGATCCGGTCCTTGAAGAGCTTCTTGCAGTACTTCTGCTCGTCCCGGTCGAGATCGTCCCACCGCACGAGCTGGATGCCGTGGTCCAGCAGGGCCGGGACGATCTCGTCGGCGAAGATCGCTGCGTGCCGCTGGGTCAGCCGGTCCGTCTCCGCCCAGATGTTCTCCAGCACCTCGCGGGGCATCAGCCCGGACGCCGCCCGCAGCGCGACCCCGGCCGCGATCCGCCGCTTGAGCCCGGCCACGCGCACCATGAAGAACTCGTCGAGGTTGCTCGCGAAGATCGCCAGGAACCGCGCCCGCTCCAGGAGTGGCACCTGCGGGTCCTCGGCCAGCTCGAGCACCCGCTGGTTGAAGTGCAGCCACGACAGCTCGCGGTCGAGGAACCGGTCGTCGTGCTTCGCGATCGCCTCGAGCACGGCCGGATCGGGGACGTACACCGCCCTCTCGGCCGCGGCTGTCTCGTCGTCCGCGGCCGGCTCGTGCGTGCGGTCGAGCGTGGTCACCCCGCCAGTGTCGCACCCTTCGGAGCACCCGTTCCGCGGGTCTTGGCGGGTCGGGCGGCTCTCACGGGGACTCGATGATCAGCGTCACCGGTCCGTCGCCGACGCTGGCGACCCGCATGTCCGCGCCGAAGAGGCCGCGTTCCACTCGGATCCCGTCGCGGCTCAGTGCCTCGCAGACGGCGTCGTACGCCGGTTCGCTGACCGGCTGGGGGGCCGCCGCCAGCCAGGTGGGGCGCCGACCTTTGCGACCGTCGCCGTACAGCGTGAACTGGCTGATCACGAGCACGGGCGCTCCCGCGTCGGAGACGGACTGCTCGTCGCGGAGCAGCCGCAGGTCGCGGATCTTGCCGACCGTCCACGCGATCTCCTGGGGGCCGTCGTCGTGCGTGACACCGAGGTAGACCAAGAGGCCCGGCTCGTCGATCGCGCCGACGACCTGGCCGTCGACCGTGACGGAGGCGGACAGCACCCGCTGGATCACCGCGCGCATGGCACTAGTCTCCCAGCCGTGACCGAGAACATCGTGCCCGCCGACCGCCTGCTCGTGACCGTCGCCCCGACCGGCGCGGAGACCGCGAAGGAGTCGTGCCCGCAGCTGCCGACGACGCCGGAGGAGATCGCCGAGACGGCGGCCTCCTGCGAGGCCGCGGGAGCAGCCATGATCCACATCCACGTTCGCGACGCTGACCATCGTCCGACGCTCGACCTCGCGCTCCTGCGCGAGTGGGTCGCGGCGGTGCGTGAGTCGTCGTCGCTGGTGGTGCAGCTCTCGACGGGCGGCTCGGTCCACGACCCGCTGGACCAGCGGCTCAGGGTGCTCGACGCCCAGCCGGACTCGTGCTCGCTCACGATGGGCACCACCAACTTCGGCGACGACGTCTTCTCGAACCCGTGGCCGTTCGTCTGTGAGCTCTACCAGCTCAGCCAGGAGCGCGAGGTGGTGCCGGAGTTCGAGCTGTTCGACCTCGGGCAGGTGCACGCGCTGTCGCGGCTGCTGGACAAGTACGGCCCGCCGTACGGCGGCCGCGTCCACTGCGACCTCGTGATGGGTGTCCCCGGCGGCATGAACGGCACCACCGACGCGCTGGTCGCCGCCGTCCGCGACCTGCCCGCCGCGACGACCAGCTGGTCGGCCACCGGCATCGGCCGGTCCACCCTCGCTGTGGCGCTCGCGTCGCTGTCGAAGGGCGGCCACCTCCGCGTCGGAATGGAGGACGTCCTGACCCTCGCCAAGGGCGTCCCCGTCGAGCACAACCGGCAGCTCGTGGAGCGGGTGGTCGCAATCGGCACGCTCGCCCAGCGCACCCCGATGTCGACCGCCGAGGCACGCACGTTCCTCGGCATCCGTTGAGTCGTGCCCTGTTCGACAGCGGGGCACGAATCGACCGGCAGGGGGCACGAATTGACGTGCGTGGGTCAGTAGACGAGCGCCTGGACGCCGTCGCCCAGGATCTCCTCGGCGAACACCGCCGCCCCGGCGATCCGTACGCCTTTCACGACGTCGTCCTCGCCGATCTCACGACGAGCGGCGCACTGGGTGCACAGCGTGACCTGGCCGCCGGCGATCACGGCGTCGCGCAGGTCTGCCAGCGGCGTGGCCAGCGGCAGGGAGAACTCCTCGGCGCGACCCGGTACGGCGAACCACGCGGCCTCGCCGGTGAGCCACAGGCTCACGTCGACCCCGGCCGCGACCGCCGCGGCGGCCACGGTGAACGCCTGGTTGGACCGCTCCTTGTCGTCGGATCCGCACGTCACCTTGACCACCAGCGTCCTCGCCATGGAGCCACCCTAGACGCGCCCTAGACTCGATCCCATGCCGTTCCAGATCCCCGAGAACATCCACCCGAGCTGCGCCCGGCTGGCGTGGCTGATCGGGACCTGGGAGGGCAACGGGCACGGGGAGTACCCCACGATCGAGCCGTTCCAGTTCGGTCAGGAAGTGATCTTCCAGCAGGACGGTCGTCCGTTCATCCACTACTTCAGCCGGGCCTGGCTCACCGACGGCGAGGGCACGGTGATCCGGCAGGCCGCACAGGAGACCGGCTTCCTCCGGCCGCAGGAGGACGGCACGCTCGAGATGGTGCTCACCCACAACCTGGGCTTCGTCGAGATCTGGCACGGCGAGATCCACCCCGAGCAGCCTCGGTTCGAGATCGCGACCGACGCGGTGGCACGCACCTCCTCCGCCAAGGAGTACGTCGGCGGCAAGCGGCTCTACGGCTACGTCAACGGCGACCTGATGTACGCCTTCGACATGGCTGCCATGGGCCAGCAGCTGCAGCCGCACACCCACGCCCAGCTGGTCCGCGCCGGTGGTTGAGGTGCGATCGCAGCGAGCCTCGACACCCCCGGCCGCCGACTGGCGCACCCAGCTCCGTGAGCGGGGCTACCGGCTCACGCCCCAGCGGGAGCTGATCCTCGCCGCCGTGGAACGGCTCGGTCACGCCACCCCGGACGAGGTGCTGGCGGCCGTGCGCGAGCAGTCGTCCGCGGTCAACGTGTCCACCGTCTACCGCACCCTCGAGGTGCTCGAGGAGCTCGGCCTGGTCCGGCACGCCCACCTGTCCGACCGCGCGCCAACGTACCACTCGGTGACCGACGGGGAGCACTTCCACCTGGTGTGCCGGAATTGTCGGCGGGTCATCTCGGTTGACCCAGGTGTGCTGAACCCTCTGCAGGACGAGCTCGCGGCCGACCACGGCTTCACAGTCGACGTCGGTCACCTGACCGTCTTCGGGAGGTGCTCCGAGTGTCAGTGACCAGTCCCCTTCTCGATCTGCCCGGCGCAGTGGCGGCTGAGGGCGTCGACGCCCGCGTTGCAGCGCACTACGGCTCGTTCAACCGCGAGCAGCGGACGCTAGCGAGCGGGGACGGCTTCGTCGACCTGTCCCACCGCGACGTGCTCCGAGTCGCCGGACCCGACCGGCTCACCTGGCTCCACTCGCTCACGACGCAGCACCTCACCGGCCTGGCGCCGGGGGAGTGGACGCAGGCGCTGGTGCTCAGTCCCAACGGCCACGTGGAGCACGCCATCACCGGCGTCGACGACGGCGAGGCGCTCACCCTCCACACCGAGCCCGGCGCCGGCGCCTCGCTCCTGGAGTTTCTCCAGCGGATGGTCTTCATGATGCGGGTCGAGATGTCCGACGTCTCCGACGACGTCGCTGTCGCGTGGCGGCCGAAGGGCTACGACCTGGTGCCGCGCGACCGGCTGACGACGTACGCCGAGGCGGCTGGTCCGGCCTGCGGCCTGTGGGCGTTCGAGGCACTCCGGATCGCTCGCGGTGAGCCGCGGTTCGGTGTCGACACCGACCACCGCACCATCCCCAACGAGGCCGGCTGGATCCCCTCGGCGGTCCACCTCGACAAGGGCTGCTACCGCGGGCAGGAGACGGTCGCGCGGGTCCACACGTTGGGTCGGCCGCCGCGGCGCCTCACGCTGCTGCACCTCGACGGGTCCGAGAACCGGCTTCCCGTGCGGGGCGCCGACCTCACCCAGGGCGACAAGGTCGTCGGATTCGTTGGCTCCAGTGCCCGGCACTTCGAGCTGGGTCCGATCGCACTGGCCCTGGTGAAGCGCAACGTCCCGGTCGACGTGACCCTCGAGGCCGACGGACTGGTGGCCTCGCAGGAGGTCCTGGTCGATCCTGAGATCGGCCTGCACGTCCGCCCCAAGCTGCGCTGACCCGTCACTCGTGAGCACTTGAAACCCGCCGAGCCGTCAATTGTGAGCACTTCGATCCCGCCGAGCCGTCACTTGTGCGCCCTTCGATGCCGCCGAGCCGTCACTTGTGCGCCCGTCGATCCCGCCGAGCCGTCACTGGTGAGCACGTGGATCGAGCCGAGCCGACCGAGTTGACCTGACGGCGGTCGCCAGCATGGGTCCTGAACGGCTTTCAAGTCTTCGCCAGTGACGGCTCGGGCCTCCGCAAACCTGCACAAGTGACGGCTCGCGCCTGTTGAGACCTGCACAACTGACGGCTCGTGCCTGTTGAGACCTGCACAACTGACGGCTCGGGCCCGTTGAGACCTGCAGAAGTGACGGGTCAGGGGCGACGTCGATACATCACGTGGGTGTCTCGCGCATGGTGGGTGAAGCCCAGGCCGCGGTAGAGGCCGATGGCGGGCAGGTTGTCCGACTCGACGTAGAGCTCGACCTCCGACACGCCGCGGCCGGCGAGGTGGGAGAGCCCCGCGCGGGTCAGGGCGCGGCCGAGACCGAGCCCTTGGGCATTGGGATCGATGCCCACGACGTACACCTCCCCGAGCGCGGGGGAGTGCTGCTTGGTCCAGTGGAATCCCAGCATTCGGCCGTCGTCGATCGCGACCAGCAGGCCGTCGGCGTCGAACCACGGCTCGCCCATCCGCTCGGCGAGGTCGCTCTCGCTCATCGAGCCCTGCTCGGGGTGGTCGGCGAACGCAGCGGCGTTGACCCGCAGCAGCTCCGACTGGTCGCCCACGCGGTAGCTGCGGATCACCACACCTTCCGGGACCGACACCTCGCCGACCGGCTCGGCCGCCGGCCGACGCATGACCCACAGCTCGCGGACCTTCTCGAAGCCGTGCCGCGCCGCGAGTCGGGCGGCAGCCGGGTGGTCCGCGTGCGACCACGCCTGCAGCGCACCTTCGTGCGTGTGCGTCGCCAGTGCCTGGCCGAGCAGCGACTCCCCGACGCCCTTCCGTCGCGCGGCGGGCCGCACGGTGAGCGACAGATCACCCCCCGCGACGAGCGCGAACCCCTCGTCGGTGACCCACGACTCGACGTCGTCGGCGCGGTTGCGCAGGGTCAACCAGGTCGCCTCGTCGATCGGCGCAGCTCCGTCGGATGCCTCCGACTCAGCGGCGATGTCGGCGATGAGTCTCACGCGCTCCGCATCCACGCAGCCGAGAGTACGTCGCTCACGCGTCCTGGGAGTCGCGGGCCGGTGCGCCTTCCTGCTCCGTGGTGGGCAGGACGAAGCGGTACCCCACGTTGCGGACCGTCCCGATCAGCATCTCGTGCTCGGGGCCGAGCTTGGCGCGGAGCCGCCGGACGTGGACGTCCACGGTGCGCGTGCCGCCGAAGTAGTCGTACCCCCACACCTCCTGCAGGAGCTGTTGCCGGCTGAACACGCGGCCGGGGTGCTGGGCGAGGTACTTGAGGAGCTCGAACTCCTTGTAGGTCAGGTCGAGCGTGCGCGAGCCCAGCTTCGCTGTGTACGTCGCCTCGTCGACGACCACCTCGCCGGACCGGATCACGTGGGCGTCGGGGTCGTCGGCCTCCCGTTCGGCGCGCAACCGCCCAGTCACGAGCCTCATACGCGCCTCGAGCTCGCCTGGTCCGATGGTGGTGAGGAGGACGTCGTCCATGCCCCAGTCGTGGCTGACCGCGGCGAGGCCACCCTCGGTGAGCACCAGCAGCACCGGGATCCGGACGCCGGTGGTGCGGATCAGGCGGCACAGGTCGCGCGCCTGCGCGAGGTCCTGTCGACCGTCGACGAGGAGCAGGTC
>NZ_DASUTK010000044.1:0-12397 GCF_036374615.1 Nocardioides sp. | reverse complement strand
CTCGGTGAGAACGCCAACTACGCCGTGGTCAAGAACACGCTCGCCAAGATCGCCGCCACCGAGGCAGGCATCGACGGCTTCGACGACCTGCTCACCGGTCCCACCGCCATCGCCTTCATCAAGGGCGATGTCGTGGAGGCGGCCAAGGGTCTGCGTGACTTTGCCAAGGCGAACCCCACCCTGGTCATCAAGGGTGGCGTCCTGGACGGCAAGCCCCTCGACTCGGCGGAGGTCGCCAAGCTGGCGGACCTCGAGTCGCGCGAGGTGCTCATGGGCAAGCTGGCCGGCGCGATGCTCGCGTCGCTCAGCCAGGCCGTCTACCTGCTCAACGCCCCGATCTCGCAGGCTGCCCGGCTCGCCGGCGCCCTGCAGGCGAAGGCCGAGCAGGACCCCACGATCCTCGCAGGTGGTGCCGCCCAGGAGTCGACTGGCCCGGTTGCTGACGCTGCTGAGGAGGCCCCGGCCGCTGAGGAGGCCGCCTCCACGGAGGCGACCGCCGAGGCTCCGGCCGAGGCCCAGTCCGACGAGGCTCCGGCCGCCGCGGACGAGTCCACCGACGCCTGAGCCCAGGCCGACGTACACCACCTGAAGAAACACGTACAAGGAAGGAAAGCCATCATGGCGAAGCTCACCACCGACGAGCTGCTCGACGCGTTCAAGGAGATGACCCTCATTGAGCTGAGCGAGTTCGTGAAGCAGTTCGAGGACACCTTCGGCGTCACCGCCGCGGCCCCGGTCGCCGTGGCCGCCGCCCCGGGCGCCGCTGCCGCCGGCGGCGACGCCGGTGCCGCCGCCGAGGCCGAGAAGGACGAGTTCGAGGTCGTCCTCGAGTCCGCCGGCGAGAAGAAGATCAACGTCATCAAGGAGGTGCGCGCGCTCACGTCCCTCGGCCTGAAGGAGGCCAAGGACCTCGTGGAGGCCGCCCCCAAGACGGTTCTCGAGAACGCCACCAAGGAGGCCGCCGAGAAGGCCAAGGAGGCCCTCGAGGGCGCCGGCGCCACCGTCACCCTCAAGTGACGCGATCGGTCATCTGACCCGGCTCTGACCGGGCAACCCACGTGGGGGCGGACACCAGCACGGTGTCCGCCCTCACGTGCGTCCGGAGTCCGACGATGCGTAACCTCCCGCGTCGCTCCGCGTTGTCCCTGACGAGAGGTCGTGCTTGCGGGGTCGCACGCCAGGAGAGCCGGTGCGTGGCGGAACCGTGAGAGCGAGGGAGGGGAGTCCCGGACGTGGGTGTCGAGATCGAGGTCAACCACCTCACGAAGTCGTTCGGCAAGCAGCTGATCTGGGGTGACGTGACCCTCACCGTGCCGGCCGGCGAGATCTGCGTGATGCTCGGCCCGTCCGGCACCGGCAAGTCAGTGTTCCTCAAGACCCTGATCGGCCTGCTCAAGCCCGACGAGGGCTCGATCATCATCGAGGGCACCGACATCGCGAGCTGCTCGGAGCGCGAGCTCTACGAGATCCGCAAGCTCTTCGGCGTGCTGTTCCAGGACGGCGCCATGTTCGGCTCGATGAACCTCTACGACAACGTCGCCTTCCCGTTGCGCGAGCACACCAAGATGTCCGAGGCCGAGATCCGTGCCATCGTCATGGAGAAGATGGACCTGGTCGGCCTGATCGGTGCCGAGGACAAGCTGCCCGGTGAGATCTCCGGCGGGATGCGTAAGCGCGCCGGCCTGGCCCGGGCGCTGGTGCTCGATCCCGAGATCGTCCTGTTCGACGAGCCCGACTCCGGCCTCGACCCGGTGCGCACGTCGTTCCTCAACCAGCTGATCGTCGACCTCAACGCACAGATCGACGCCACGTTCCTGATCGTGACCCACGACATCAACACCGCCCGCACGGTGCCGGACAACATCGGGCTGCTGTACCACCGGCACCTGGCCATGTTCGGACCGCGCGAGATGCTCCTGTCCTCGGAGGAGCCGGTGGTCCGGCAGTTCCTCAACGCCCAGCGGGTCGGGCCGATCGGCATGTCGGAGGAGAAGGACGCCGACGAGCTCGAGGCCGAGAAGGACCAGGAGCTGCCGCCGCTCCCACCGATCCCGCACCAGCTCGAGCCCTCCAACGGCATCAGGCGCCGCAGCCAGCGGCCGCCGGGCGAGTGGTGCCGGGCGAACGGCGTGGTCCCACCGCCCGGTTCCTTCCAGGAGAACATGACGATGGTGACGGGCTCCTGACGTGGCCTCACTCACCGCCTCGCGTGCGCTGGCTCCCCTCGGGACGGCGGGCAAGCTCTTCGCGTTCGCGCTCGACGTCTTCCGGAACCTGTTCCGGAGGCCGTTCCAGCTGCGCGAGTTCATCCAGCAGGCGTGGTTCATCGCCTCGGTGACGATCATCCCCACGGCGCTGGTGGCGATCCCGTTCGGCGCGGTCATCGCGCTGCAGGTCGGCGGCCTGATCAAGCAGTTCGGCGCCCAGTCCTTCACCGGGTCGGCCTCGGTGCTCGCCGTCATCCAGCAGGCCGCCCCGATCGGTACGGCGCTGCTGATCGCCGGCGCCGGCGGCTCGGCGATCGCGGCCGACCTCGGTGCCCGCAAGATCCGCGAGGAGCTCGACGCGATGATGGTGCTCGGGATCGACCCGATCCAGCGCCTCGTCGTCCCACGCGTGCTCGCCTGCATGCTGGTCGCGTTCTTCCTCAACGGGATGGTGAGCTTCGTCGGCGTGGCCGGCGGCTACGTGTTCAACGTGGTGCTTCAAGACGGCACCCCGGGTGCCTACCTCGCAAGCTTCACCGCCCTCGCGCAGATCCCCGACCTGCTCATCGGCCTGGTCAAGGCGCTCGTGTTCGGCCTGATCGCCGCGATCGTGGCGTCCTACATGGGCATGAACGCCGGTGGCGGCCCGAAGGGCGTCGGGGACGCGGTGAACGAGTCCGTCGTGATCACGTTCCTGCTCCTGTTCATCGCCAACTTCACCCTGAGCGCGATCTACCTCGAGATCGTTCCTCCGAAGACCGGGTGATCGACGTGGCCGACGTGCGTTCCACCATCCGGCGCCCCCTCGACTCCCTGGACAGCCTGGGGAGCCAGCTGGCGTTCTACATCGGGGTCGTGGCCGCCATCCCGCGGTCCGTCAAGCGCTACCCGAAGGAGATCCTGCGGATCCTGGCGGAGGTGACCCTCGGCCGTGGCGCTCTCGCCGTGATCGGTGGCACGGTCGGCGTGATCCTCGGGATGACGTTCTTCACCGGCGCCCAGGTGGGGCTCTCCGGGTACGCCGCCCTCAACCAGCTCGGCACCTCCGCCTTCTCGGGCTTCGTCTCGGCGTACTTCAACACCCGCGAGATCGCGCCCCTGGTCGCCGGCATCGCGCTCGCGGCGACCGTCGGCTGCGGGTTCACCGCCCAGCTCGGGGCGATGCGGATCTCCGAGGAGGTCGACGCGCTCGAGGTGATGGCGATCCCGTCGATGCCGTTCCTCGTCGCCACCCGCGTGGTGGGCGGCCTGATCGCGATCATCCCGCTGTACGTGATCGGGCTGCTGTCGTCCTACTTCGCGAGCCGGCTGGTCGTGACGCAGTTCTACGGACAGTCCGCCGGCACCTACGACCACTACTTCAACCAGTTCCTGCCACCGGAGGACGTGCTCTGGTCGTTCGGCAAGGTGCTGGTCTTCGCGGTCACCGTGATCCTCATCCACTGCTACCACGGCTACAACGCCTCCGGCGGCCCCGCCGGCGTCGGTGTCGCCGTGGGCCGGGCGGTGCGGACCAGCATCGTCGCCGTCAACGTGCTGGACCTGCTGCTCTCGATGGCGATCTGGGGAGCCACGACCACCGTCAGGTTGGCGGGGTGAGTCGCCGATGACGAACAGACTGCCCCACAAGGCGCTCGGCATCATCTTCGTGTGCCTGCTGGTCCTCGCCGGCTGGCTCACCTATGCCGTCTTCACCAAGCGGTTCGCGAGCTACGACGAGGTGACCCTGCAGACGAGCAAGATCGGGCTGCAGCTCCCGGAGCGGGCCGACGTGAAGGTGCGCGGCGTCATCGTCGGGGAGGTTCTCGACTACGACGCGAACGCCGAAGGGGCAGAGCTGACCCTCGGGTTCTACGACGACGAGATCGAGCAGATCCCCCACGACGTCACGGGGTCGATCGTCCCCAAGACCCTGTTCGGCGAGAAGTACGTCGCGCTGGACGTGCCCGAGGGCAGCACCGCCGAGCGGTCGCTCCAGGCCGGCGACACGATTCGACGTACGGACGTCTCGATCGAGGTCGAGAAGGTGCTCTCCGACCTCTACCCCCTGCTGCGGACGGTGCAGCCGGCCGACCTCAACATGACCCTGAACGCCATCGCCACCGCGCTCGAGGGCCGCGGCGAGGTGCTCGGCGAGAACCTCGAGACGCTGGACTCCTACCTCAAGCGGCTCAACCCCCACATCCCTCAACTGATCGACGACCTGCGGCTCACTGCCGAGGTGTCCGACGTGTACGCCGACGTGACTCCCGAGATCGCCGAGATCCTGCGCAACACGATCACGACCACCGGCACCTTCGAGGACCTCGACGCCAAGGTGCGCGCGCTCTACCAGGACGTCACGGAGTTCTCCGACACCTCGCGCGGGTTCCTCGACACCAACGGCGACAACCTGATCCGTCTCGGGGAGCTCGGGCGCCAGCAGCTGCGCCTCCTCGCCAAGTACGCACCCGAGTACCCCTGCCTGCTCGAGGGCATCGTCAACGCGGCACCGCGACAGGCCGAGTCGTTCCGCGGCTTCACGCTCCACATCGTGCTCGAGACGCTGCCCAACCAACCGCGGGGCTACACCGCCGACGATGTGCCGCGGTTCGGCGACAAGCGCGGTCCTGCGTGCGTCAACCTGCCCAGCCCGCCGTGGAACCAGGCCAACCCCGTGCGCCACCAGCCGGACTTCGACGACGGGGTCGACGAGCCGACCGGGAAGGGCACCAGCCGGGTCGCCCCGGGATGGGGCGGTGGCTACGAGGGCGGCGCGGCCGAGGCAGGCCTGCTCAAGGCGCTGCTCGGCCCGACGCTCGGCGTCACCGCCGGTGACGTGCCCGACCTCGGCGTGCTCCTGGTCGGGCCGATGGCCCGCGGCGCGGAGGTGAGCCTGCGATGAGCCTCCTGGACAAGAAGACGGCGGGCGACCTGACCCGGCTGCTGGTCTTCGTGGTCGTGACCACCCTGGCGACGGGCGTGCTAATCGTGACCATCGGCAACCTGTCGTTCGGCAACAAGGTCGAGTACCACGCGCAGTTCGTCGACGCGACCGGCGTGGTCCCCGGCGATGACGTCCGGATCTCCGGGGTGAAGGTCGGCGTCGTCGACGACGTGGAGATCGTCGACCGGAACCGCGCCCTGGTGACGTTCAAGGTCGACGCGGGCACGCCGCTGAGCAGGGCGACGTTCGCGTCGATCCGCTACCGGAACCTGGTCGGTCAGCGCTACGTCAGCCTCTCCGAGACGATCGGCGACACCGGCCGGCTGCAGGAGGGCGAGACGATCCCGGTCTCTCAGACCTCGCCGGCGCTGGACCTGACGGTGCTCTTCAACGGCTTCAAGCCGCTCTTCCAGGCGCTGTCGCCGGAGGACCTCAACCAGCTGTCCTACGAGATCATCCAGGTCTTCCAGGGCGAGGGCGGCACCCTCGAGGGGCTCCTCGCCAGCACCGCCTCGGTGACCCAGACCCTCGCCGACCGCGACGAGGTCATCAGCGACCTGATCGACAACCTCAACGAGGTGCTGGCCAGCATCGGCGAGCGCGACCAGGAGCTCACCCGGCTGATTGAGTCCTTCCGGACGTTCGTCGGCGGTCTCAAGGACGACCGGAAGGCGATCCTCGGCTCCCTCGAGCAGATCTCCGCGCTCTCCTCCGAGACTGCCGGCCTGGTGTCAGGGATTCGCAAGCCGTTCGTCCGGGACGTCAAGGACCTGCGCCGCTTCGCGGGCAACATCGACCGCAACAAGGCCGAGCTCGACCGGGCCATGCAGGTGCTGCCCATCAAGCTGAACAAGGTCGGCCGGACCGCGATCTACGGGTCGTTCTTCAACTTCTACCTGTGCGAGTTCAAGGGGCAGGTCCGGCTGCCGGGCCTGGGTCCGGTCGGCGTCAGGTACCCCTTGCCCGGCACCAAGGTGGCAGACAGGTGTGATCTCGGATGACCCCCTTCCGCGAGCGGAACCCCGTCGTCATCGGGGCGATCAGCATGGTGGTGCTGGCGGCGCTGCTGCTCGCCGCGTTCAAGGCGTCCTCGTTGCCCGTGATCGGTGGTGGCGACGTCTACCGCGCGGCGTTCAGTGAGGCCGGGGGACTCAAGCCGAACGACGAGGTCCGGATCGCCGGCGTCCGGGTCGGCAAGGTCGAGTCCGTCGAGCTGGCGGGAGACCACGTGCGAGTGACGTTCCGGGTCGACCAGGACGCCGAGTTCGGCCAGGAGACGCTGGCGGCGATCAAGGTGAAGACGATCCTGGGGGCGATGTTCCTGGCGCTCGAGCCGGCCGGCGACGGCCAGCTCGACGAGGGCTCGGAGATCCCGGTGGAGCGGACGTCCTCGCCGTACGACGTGGTGGAGGCGTTCACCGGTCTGGCGGAGACCTCCGAGCAGATCGACACCGACCAGCTGGCGGAGTCGCTGACGACACTGGCCGACCTCTCACGGAACACCCCCGAGGAGTTCCGGGCCGCGTTGCAGGGCGTGTCGGCGCTGTCGGCGAACGTCGCCACCAAGAACGAGCAGATCGGGGAGCTGCTCCAGAACCTCGACACGGTGTCCACCGTGCTCGACGAGCGCGACGAGGACATCATCGCGTTGATGGAGGACGCCGACGTCCTGTTCCGGGCACTGGTCCAGCGTCGGGAGGCCATCCACACTCTGCTGGAGTCGACGTCCCGGCTCTCGCGCGAGCTCACGGCACTGGTGAGGCAGAGCCGGGCCGACCTGAAGCCGGCCCTGTCGCACCTCGAGAACGTCGTGCAGGTGCTGAACAAGAACGAGGACAACCTCGACAACAGCCTCCGGCTGATGGCGCCGTTCTACCGCGTGTTCAGCAGCACGCTGGGGAACGGCCCGTGGTTCGACACCTACATCCAGAACATGCCTCCGGCTCCGCAGGTCGGGTGATCCTTGACATGAAGAAGCTGATCGTTCCTGCCGTCATCGTGGCCCTCGTCGCGGCCGCGGCCCTCACCCTGTTCGGTGGCGAGGACCGCAAGACCCTGACCGCCCTGTTCCCCCGCACGATCTCGGTCTACGAGGGCAGCGACGTGCGCGTGCTCGGAGTCCCCGTCGGCACCGTCGACTCGGTCACGCCCTCCGGCACCGACGTGGTGGTGACCATGTCGTACGACGCCGAGGTGCAGGTCCCCGCGGAGGCGGAGGCGGTCATCATCTCGCCGTCCGTGGTCGGTGACCGGTACATCCAGCTCACCCCGGCGTACGACGGCGGCGAGGTGCTGGCCGACGACGCCACGCTGGAGGCCGACCGGACCGCCGTCCCGCTCGAGCTGGACCAGATCTACGAGAACCTCGACAAGCTGAACGTCGCGCTGGGGCCCAACGGAGCCAACCGTGAGGGTGCGCTGTCCGACCTGCTCGAGGTGACCGCGGAGAACTTCGGCGGGCAGGGCGAGCAGCTCAACCAGACCATCACGGACTTCGGGCGGTTCAGCGAGACCCTGAGCGACAACCGCGAGGAGTTCTTCAGCTCCACCCGGGCGCTGCAGGGCTTCATCAGCACGCTGGCCGAGAACGACGCGACGGTCCGGCGGTTCAACCAGTCGCTCGCCGATGTGTCCGGCGTGCTCGAGGGCGAACGCGAGGAGCTCTCCGCCGCGCTGGAGAACCTGTCCGTGGCGCTCGGCGAGGTGTCGACGTTCGTGCGCGACAACCGCGAGGTGCTCGGTCGCAACATCAAGGGTCTGAACCGGGTGAGCAAGGTCCTGGTCAAGCAGCGCGCCGCGCTCGACGAGATCCTCACCGCCGCGCCGACCGCGCTCAACAACCTCGCCCTCACGTACAACCCGCAGGCCGGGACCCTCGACACCAGGGCGAACCTCCAGGAGCTCCCCAACGAGATCACCGCAGACCCGGCGGTCTTCCTGTGCGGCCTCGTCAACCAGGCGGACACCTCGGGCGGCGCGTGCGACGTGATCGAGGCCGCCCTGCCTCGGACCGGCGCCTTCGGCGCCCTCCAGGGTGAGAAGGCGCGCTGGCGCGACCAGTACGACCCGACCCTCGGCGGCCTGGCGGAGGTGGACCGATGAAGCCCCTTCCCACCCTCCTCAAGGCTCTCGGGGTCTCCACGGCGTGCGCGCTGGTCCTGACCGGCTGCAGCGTCTACGAGATGCCCCTGCCCGGCGGCACCGACGTCGGGGATGAGCCGATCGAGGTCACGGCGGAGTTCGCCGACGTCCTCGACCTCGTCCCGCAGACCACCGTGAAGGTCAACGACGTCAGCGTCGGCAAGATCACCGAGATCGACCTGGTCGACGAGACCGCGGTCGTCACCATGCAGCTGCCGAACGACATCGACCTGCCCGACAACGCGGTGGCCGAGATCCGGCAGACCAGCCTCCTGGGCGAGAAGTTCGTGTCGCTGAGCCCCCCTGCGTCAGACCCGAGCTCCGAACCGCTCGGTGACGGCGACGTGATCGAGCTCGCGGACACCGGCCGTAACCCCGAGGTCGAGGAAGTGCTCGGCGCGCTGAGCCTGGTGCTCAACGGCGGCGGGGTCGCCCAGCTCAAGACCATCGCGAGCGAGCTCAACCTCGCCCTCGAGGGCCGGGAGGACTCGGCGAAGTCGGTCTTCCGCCAGGTCCGCACCCTGATGGGCCAGCTCGACGACGGGAAGGCCGACATCGTGGCAGCGATCGAGGGACTGAACCGGATGTCGGAGACGCTGAACGACCAGATCGGCACCATCGACTCCGCCCTCGAGGAGCTCCCGAGCGCCCTGCAGACGCTCGACCAGCAACGAGCCGACCTGGTCCGGATGCTGAGGGCCGTCAACCGACTGGGCGACGTCGGCGTCGATGTCATCCGGGCCTCCAAGCAGGCGACGATCGACTCCGTGAAGCACCTGGGGCCCGTGCTCCACCAGCTCGCAGACGCCGGCGACGCCTACGTCGACGCGTTCCAGGTCTTCCTCACCTACCCGTTCGTCGACGAGGTCGTCGGACGCGACCCCCAGGTGGCCCGCAACCTCCACATGGGCGACTACACGAACCTGTCCATCACCCTCGACGTCGCCGTCGAGGGTGGCGGCGAGGGCGGCACCGGGCTGCCGACCGACCTGCCCACCGACATCATCGACCCGACCGCAGTGGTCGGAGACGTGCTGAAGTGCCTGCAGTCCGGCGACCTCACCAGCAAGGCCTGCACGAAGGTGCTGGCGAACCTCCAGAAGCTCACCAAGCTGCGCGAGGAGTGCGCCAAGAAGAAGAACCGGAACAAGGACCTGTGCAAGCAGCTGAACCTGCTGCCGGGCCTGCCGACCCCGTCCGGCACGGGTGGTCCGCTCGACCCGATCACCAGCCTGCTCGGTGGCCTCGGCGGCGGTGCACCCGCGCAGCGGGTCGGTGTCGGGTGGGATGCCGGCCAAGGGAGGGCCGGACCGACGATGGGCCAGCTGTCGACGTCCTACGACGAGGCGCTGGTCGCGCTGCTGGTGCCCGGGATGGTGACCCGATGATCGAGAAGCGCACCAAGGTCCAGCTGCTGGTCTTCGTCATCATCACGCTCCTCGGCGTGAGCTTCGTGGGGGCGCGGTACGCCCGCCTGGACCGGCTGGTCGTCGACGACTCCTACACCGTCGTCGCCCACTTCGCCGACTCCGGCGGCATCTTCGCCGGGGGCGAGGTGACCTACCGGGGTGTGAAGGTCGGGCAGGTCGAGGAGATGCAGCTCACCGACGAGGGGGTCGACCTGCGCCTCGCGATCGACAAGGACTACGACTCGATCCCGGCCGACGCGATCGCCTTGGTGGGCAACCGCTCCGCCGTGGGTGAGCAGTACGTCGAGCTCCAGCCGCAGACCGACGAGAAGCCCTACCTCCAGGACGACTCCGAGATCGCGGTCGAGAACACCCGGACCCCGATCCAGACCCAGACCCTGCTCACCAACCTCTCCGAGACCGTCCGGTCGGTCGACCAGGACGCGCTGCGCACCACCGTGGAGGAGCTCGGCCTCGCGTTCGCGGGCACCGGCGAGGACCTGCAGCGGATCATCGACACCGGCAACGCGTTCATCGAGGACGCCAACGCCAACTTCGACGTCACGACCGCCCTCATCCGCGACAGCAACGTGGTGCTGCGCGGCCAGGCGGCCAAGGCGTCCGCGATCCGTTCGTTCGCCGAGAACCTCTCGCTCTTCAGCGGGACGCTCGCCGGGTCCGACCAGAACCTGCGACGCATCATCGAGAACGGCTCGGCCACCGCCACCGACCTGCGTCGCTTCCTCGAGGACAACGAGGTCGACCTCGCCGAGCTCCTCAACAACCTGGTCACCACCGGCGAGGTGGTGGTCCGGCACCTCGACGGGATCGAGCAGATCCTGGTCGTCTACCCCTACGTCGTCGAAGGCGGCTTCACCGTCGTGTCGAAGTCGCCCGGCACCGGCCTGTACGACGCGCACTTCGGGATGGTCCTCACGGAGAACCCGCCGGTCTGCCGCCGGGGCTACGAGGGCACCGACCGTCGGCCCCCGCAGAACGGCAGGAACCGGCCGATGAACATGGGGGCACGGTGCGCGGAGCCCGCGACCCAGAGCAACGCGCGCGGCGCCCAGAACGCACCGCAGCACCGGCCGGTGGCGTCGTACGACCCCGCCACGGGCGAGCTGACCTGGGGCGATCGCTCCGCTGGCCGCCTCGCCAACCCCGGAACCTTGGCACCCAGAACCTTCGGAGAGGAGTCCTGGAAATGGCTGTTCCTCCAGCCCATGACCAGCCCACAGGGCTGACGGAGCGCTCGGTGGACGAGCCCACGACACGCTCGATCGGCTTCCGGCTGACGCTCACGGGCGTCCTGGCTCTGGTGCTCGTGCTGTCGCTCGGCGCGTCGGTGTGGCTCAGCGCCACCCGCGGGTTCGAGGCGATCGGCATCGGCGCCGGCGCCGGAGAGCTCCAGTCCGAGCGCGACCAGGCGATGAGCAGGACCCGCCAGTTCATGCTGCGGATGGGGACCTACGGGCCCGACCAGCTCGACGGCGGCCAGCTGCCCGAGTACCGCGAGCTCGTCACCGAGGTGATCACTCCGAAGTTCGCCACCACCTTCGAGAAGTCGGTGACGACCGCCGAGCAGATCGTGGCGCAGGCGGGCGTCTCCCGGAAGGCCGAGGTCTTCTCGGCAGGAGTCAGCACCATCGACGCCGACTCCGCGACCGCCCTGGTCGCCGGCACGTTCACCGACTCCTACCCCGACCGGAGCGGCGCGCTGCAGCCGCAGGAGCCGGTGCCGTTCCGGATCGAGATCACCCTGGTGAAGACCGAGGGTGAGTGGCTGGTCGACGACTTCACGCCTGTGACGGGAGCAGACCAGTGACCGCCGGCCCGAACTGCTACGACGTCCTCGACGTCGAGCCCGCCGCCTCCAACGACGAGATCCGGGAGGCGTGGCGCGCGGCGATCGCGGACCTCACGCCCGCCGACCGGCGGTTCCGGCTCTACAACCAGGCCGCCGAGGTGCTGCTCGACGACGAGCAGCGGGCGGCGTACGACGCGGAGCTGGTCGCGGCCGAGCCGGAGCCGGACACCGAGCCCGTGGCCGAGCCGGGGCCCGAGCTCGACTCGGGGGCGCCGACGCCGCCGCCGGCCGTCGAGGAGCGCCGCCCGTCCACCCGGGTGGTTCCCACCTGGCTGATCGTGTGTCTCGCTGTGCTGGTGGCGGCCTCCGTCGGCCTCGCGGCTCACCTCGCGAGCCAGCCGTCCGAGGCCGCCGTCGAGGAGGCGACCGGGACCGCCCGTACGGCGGCCGAGCGCGCCGCCGTCCCACTGCTGTCCTACGACCACCGGTCCCTCGACGCCGACCAGGAGGCCGCGCACGACGTCGTCACCTCGCGCTACCGCTCCGACTACGACGACCTGTTCGAGCTGATCCGGGAGAACGCACCCGCGACCCGGACCGTGGTCGAGGTCGAGGTGGTCGCCTCGGCGATCGTGCGGGCCGGTGACGACCGGGCCGAGATCCTGCTCTTCGTCAACCGGCCCACCACGAACAAGGCCACCCAGGAGCCGGTGGTCTACAAGGACCAGGTGACGCTGACCATGGAGCGAGTGGGTGAGGAGTGGCTCGTCGACGACCTCACGACCAGTCCGATC
The DNA here is from genome assembly GCF_036374615.1 of Nocardioides sp. Classification (GTDB taxonomy): domain Bacteria; phylum Actinomycetota; class Actinomycetes; order Propionibacteriales; family Nocardioidaceae; genus Nocardioides. The sequence goes on along the minus strand of NZ_DASUTK010000044.1, from coordinate 110 downwards.
GCCCCCTGACGGGCGGGGCCCCGCCCGGCCCTGATCGGGGCGTCGGTTTCCCCGCTTGAGCGGGGATACCCGGACTCCGCGGGCGAAACTTCCCATGCCAAGTGCGCGAC
>NZ_DASUTK010000043.1:0-13886 GCF_036374615.1 Nocardioides sp. | reverse complement strand
TGGAGACCCTGCGACGTACGCCCCCGACGAGCCTGGGCGGCCTGGCCGTCGAGTCGGCGGAGGACCTCGCCGACGGCAGCGCCGAGCTGCCGCCCACGGACGGGCTGCGCTACCGGCTCGCCCACGGAGCCCGGGTGGTCGTCCGCCCCAGTGGCACCGAGCCGAAGCTGAAGGCCTACCTCGAGGTGGTCGTGCCGGTCGAGGAGCGCGCTGCCGACTCCGACGGCGGTGAGGTCGACGCGGCCCGGATCGCCGCCGCTGGCCGGCTCGACGCGATCCGCGCCGACCTGCAGAAGGCCGCCGGCATCTGACCCAGCCCGGCGCGCGCGGCTAACGCAACGCAGGTGACGCTTCCGGGTAGCTCTAACGTCCCGGGAGCGCACGGAGTGTTGCGTTAGCCGTCTCGACGACGGCCGCGAGCGATCTCGGTGCCGAGCGCGTCCAGGCGTTGGGTCCAGAAGCCGCGGAACTGCTCGAGCCAGGCGTCCACCTCGCGCATCCCGGTCGGGTCGACGGCGTAGAGGCGGCGGGTGCCCTGCGGCCGGACCGTCGCGAACCCGTTCTCCCGCAGGACGCGCAGGTGCTGCGACACCGCGGGCTGACTGATCCCGAACTCCCGCCCGATCACCTCGACGACCGATCCCGAGGTCAGCTCGCCCTCAGTCAGCAGCTCGAGGATCCGGCGCCGAACCGGGTCACCGAGCACATCGAAGGCGTGCATCTCAGGCCGGCTCCTCCTCGCCCAGGTAGAAAGCGCGGGTCCGGTCGGCGCGAAGCCGGGCGTCGGCGGGATCGCTCCCGTCGGCGATGTCGGCCTCGCACCACGCCTCTCCGCTGCGGGTCATGAAGTCGCGGCCGACGTCGGACAGCGCCCACTCCTCCACGTCGGCCGGGTCAGCCGTCTCTCCCGACTCGAGGTGACGCTGCAACCCGAGCAGCGACAGGTCCCACCCGATCCCCACGGCTCCGGGCCCGTAGCGCTTCGTGCGCTCGTCGAGCGCGTCGTGCTCCATGATGTGGCGAAGCACCAGCGTCGTGGCGCCGTCGGACTCGCTCAGCTCGACCTCGACCCAGCTGACCCCGTCGCCGTACTCCCACGTCACTGCCAGCGAGCGCGGTGGGTCACAGCGCTCGATGGTGCCGCCTGCGTTGCCGGTGAGCTGGTACCGGCCGCCTTCCCGAAGGTCGCCCTGGACCGGCGTGAACCAGCGCTGCAGGCGCTCGGGGCTGGTCAGCGCGTCCCACACGTCGCCGGCCGAGGTGGCGTAGGTCTGCTCGGCGGTCAGTGCCCGTGCCGGCTTGCCGCGATGGTCGAGGCTGGTGAGGTGGCGCCGGACGGCGCCGATCTGGTCGAGAGCATGTGGGAGGTTCATCGACCCTGTCTAACATTCTTGACTTATATAAGTCAAGGATTTGTATTCCCGCGCTTCTCGAGCGTGTCGGCGAGCAGCGAGACCAGCGCCTCGAGGCGTACGTCGGCCGTGGTGGCCGCTTCCTCCTCCGCCCCGTCGAGGGCGACCGCCGCCAGCCCGGCCTTGCTGTCGATCAGGTCCGCGATCCGGGTGTCGATCGTCTGCGCGGCCAGGATCCGCCACGCCGTGACCGGCTCCGTCTGCCCGATCCGGTGCACCCGGTCGATCGCCTGGGTCTGCTCCGCGTTGGTCCAGGACAGCTCGGCGAGCACCACGTCCGAGGCCACCTGCAGGTTGATGCCGACTCCCGCCGCGGTGAGCGAGCAGACGATGATCGAGACGTCCGGGTCGTTGACGAAGGAGTCGATCGCCTGCTGCCGAGCGGTCCGGGACTGGTCGCCGCGGATCTCGGTCCAGCGCAGGTCGCGGCGGGTGAACACGTCGCCGGCCAAATCCATCACGTCGAGGTGCTTGGCGAAGAACACGACCTTGCCGGCGCTGCGGGCCAGCTGGGCGGCGTAGTCGGCCGCCAGCCCCGCCTTCGCCTGGCCGATCCGCCGGACCATCGCGAACACGTTGTCGCCGGTCGTCGAGTCCTCGGAGTCCGCCAGCTCGCTGCCGGCGACCCGGCGCACCAGGTCCAGGTCGACGCCGGTCCCGGCCGGGCTCGGCCCGCTGCGGCGGGTGGCCATCGCGGCGTCGTACCGCTGCACCAGCCGCTCCACCAGTTCCTGCTCGGCCTCCCGGATCGACCGTCCGTCGGCCTCGGCCAGCTCGACCGGCAGATCGGCGATCCGTCGGGCCGGGATGTCCGCGGCCACGTCGACCTTCTTGCGACGGACGATGCCGAGGTCGACGACGGCTTCACGGGCGGCGGGGTAGAAAGCGTGGTCGGCCGGCGTCAGGCCGGTCTCCTCCAGCGCGGCCATCAGCCGGGGGCCGGGCTTCTTCTCCTCGATCCAGCCCAGGAACCGCCAGATCGTGAGGAAGTCGTCGACGTCGTTGATCAGCGGGGTCCCGGTGAGCGCCATCATCAGCGGCCGGGCCACCCGGCGGCGTACTCGCTCGGCGATCTCGAGGACGTTCTGCGAACGTTGCGACGCCTTGTTCTTGATGAAGTGGGCCTCGTCCACGATCATCCCGCGGAACCCGTGGTCGCCGATCCAGCCCACGTGCCGGTCGAGGATCTCGTAGTTGACGACGATGATGTCGGCGAACCCGTCGACGGAGAGGCCGTCGCCGTGGACGACGCTCACGGTCTTGGACGGCGTCCACTGTGCGGCCTCGCGCGCCCAGTTGGTCTTCACGACGTTCGGCACGACCGCAAGCAGCGGGTACGCCTCCGCCGTCTGCGCGGCGAGCAGCGCCTGCGCGGTCTTGCCGAGGCCGGGCTCGTCCGCGAGCAGGAACGTCCGGTGACCGTCTCCCACCGCAGAGAGCAGCCGTGCCTGGTGCTCCATCAGCTCCAGGCCCGGCGGCAGCATCTGGGGCCGGGACGGAGGCAGGTCCATGCACGACCGGACGCCGGGTGCTGGGTGCTCGAACGAGCTGAGCAGCGGCCCGATCAGCTCCCAGCCGACGAGCCGGCGCTCCTTGGGCACCACCGGGACGGCGCTGTAGTCGGGGGCCATGAACGGGTTGGCGAGCTGGGCACGGGCGACCGACTGGGGCACGACCTGTCGGTCGGGCCGGAGCGGCGAGGTCGACGCAGAACCCGTGGACTCTGCCGCCGGTTCAGGCTCGATGCCACCTCGCTCCTGCAGCTCACGCTTGAGGCGTCGTACGCCGTCGGTGATCTCGGCGTCCTCGCCGAGCCGCGTGAACAGGGACGGCTCGCGGGCCGCGGTCTGGGCGAGGATGGTCGCGATGCCGTCGAGCCGCTTGAGCTCGGTGGCCCGGCGTTGCTCGTCGAGGGAGTCGTCGGCCTTGAGCCGCGCCCGCTCCTCGCGGACCAGTAGCGCGACGACCTGGAACCGGGTGCCGTCGACCCGGCCGCGCATCACCCCGTTCTCGACCTCGCGCACTGCCTGCGCAAGCACCGGGATGATGCCCTCGTTGTCCTGGTCGCGTCGCCGGCCGCGGGTCGTCGTCCGCGACCCGCTCGACCGGCGTTGGCCCTGTCGTGCCACTCCACTCCTCCTGCGGTGGACGACCACCGCGCCGCGCCACGCACGCCTGCACGTGTCCGTACGGGCGATCGTGCTGCCCGTGACCCCCTCGAGATCGAGCCCGACGGACTTGCCTCACTCGAACCGGCTGGTCCGGGGTCGTCGTCGGGTGCCCGGCGGACCGCCGGGACACGCCCAGAGTACCCCGGAGCGGCCTGGTTTCGCCGATCCCGGGGTCGCGTCGGCCGATCGCTTCCCGCCGGATTGCCGCCGCGTCGTCCCCCGGACCTATGCTGAACAGGTGACAGCCACCTCGATCTCCGCCGGCCAGCAGGCGGCGGGCGACGTCTCCGAGATCACGCGCTCCGAGGCTTCACTCCGACGCTTCCTGCACGGACTCCCCGGTGTCGACCAGGTCGGCGCCGAGGCCCGGGCCGCCGGTCTCGGCACCCGCTCCATCAAGACCACGGCCAAGGAGTACGCCCTCGACCTCGCGATCCGGATGGTCGACCTCACGACGCTGGAAGGTGCGGACACGCCGGGCAAGGTCCGGGCCCTCTCCAGCAAGGCGGTGCGACCCGACCCCGCCGACCCCACGTGTCCGCAGGTCGCCGCGGTGTGCGTCTACCCCGACATGGTCGCGACCGCCAAGCAGGTCGTCGGTGACTCCGGCGTCAAGATCGCCGCGGTGGCCACCGCCTTCCCGAGCGGTCGGGCGGCGATGGACATCAAGATCGCCGACACCAAGGACGCGGTCGAGGCCGGCGCCGACGAGATCGACATGGTGATCGACCGGGGAGCCTTCCTGGCCGGCCACTACCTGCAGGTCTTCGAGGAGATCGTGCAGGTTCGTGAGGCGTGTGCCCGCCCCGGAGCAGCTGAAGGGGAGGGTGCCCACCTCAAGGTCATCTTCGAGACCGGTGAGCTGCAGACCTACGACAACGTCCGGCGCGCGTCCTGGCTGGCGATGATGGCCGGGGCTCACTTCATCAAGACCTCGACCGGCAAGGTGCAACCGGCCGCCACCATGCCGGTGACGCTGGTCATGCTCGAGGCGGTGCGCGACTGGCGCGACGCGACCGGTCAGATGATCGGCGTGAAGCCGGCCGGGGGCATCCGGACCGCCAAGGACGCCATCAAGTACCTCGTGATGGTCAACGAGGTCGCCGGCCCCGACTGGCTCGACCCGGACTGGTTCCGGTTCGGCGCCTCCACGCTGCTGAACGACCTGCTGATGCAGCGCACCAAGACGATGACCGGCCGCTACTCCGGACCCGACTACTTCACGCTGGACTGAAGGTTCACCATGACACCCGAGATGACATTCGAGTACGCACCAGCCCCCGAGTCGCGGGCCATCGTCGACATCAAGCCGTCGTACGGCCTCTTCATCAACGGTGAGTTCGTCGACGGGCACGGCAAGAGCTTCAAGACGATCAGCCCGGCCACCGAGGAGGTGCTCGCGGAGGTCGCGGAGGCCGACCAGGCCGACGTCGACGCCGCCATCAAGGCCGCGCGTCGTGCGTACACGCGGGTCTGGTCCAGGATGCCCGGCCGGGAGCGCGCGAAGTACCTCTACCGGATCGCCCGGATCCTCCAGGAGCGCGGCCGCGAGCTCGCTGTGCTGGAGTCCATCGACAACGGCAAGCCGATCAAGGAGTCGCGCGACGTCGACGTCCCCATCGCGGCGGCGCACTTCTTCTACTACGCCGGTTGGGCCGACAAGCTCGAGTACAGCGGCTACGGCACGCAGTCGCTCGGCGTCGCCGGCCAGGTGATCCCGTGGAACTTCCCACTGCTGATGCTGGCCTGGAAGATCGCGCCGGCGCTGGCGTGCGGCAACACGGTCGTCCTCAAGCCGGCCGAGACCACGCCCCTGACGGCGCTGCTCTTCGCCGAGATCTGCCAGCAGGCCGACCTACCGCCGGGCGTCGTCAACATCATCACCGGGGCCGGCAGCACCGGTGCCACCCTCGTGGAGCACCCCGACGTCGACAAGGTCGCCTTCACCGGCTCGACCGCCGTGGGCAAGGCGATCGCCCGTGCCGTGGCCGGCTCCGACAAGAAGGTCACGCTCGAGCTGGGCGGCAAGGCGGCCAACATCGTCTTCGACGACGCGCCGATCGACCAGGCGATCGAGGGGATCGTCAACGGGATCTTCTTCAACCAGGGTCACGTGTGCTGCGCCGGATCCCGCCTGCTCGTGCAGGAGAACGTGTACGACGAGGTGCTGGAGCGACTCAAGCGCCGGATGTCGACGCTGCGGGTCGGCGACCCGCTCGACAAGAACACCGATGTGGGAGCGATCAACTCCGCCGAGCAGCTCGGCCGGATCCGTGAGCTGTCCGAGGTCGGGGAAGCCGAGGGCTCCGAGCGCTGGTCGGCCCCGTGCGACCTGCCCAGCAACGGCTTCTGGTTCCCGCCCACCGTCTTCACCGGCGTCTCCCAGGCGCACCGGATCGCCCGCGAGGAGATCTTCGGGCCGGTGCTGTCCGTGCTGACCTTCCGCACACCCGCCGAGGCGATCGAGAAGGCCAACAACACCCCCTACGGCCTCTCGGCAGGGGTCTGGACCGACAAGGGCTCCCGCATCCTCAAGGTGGCCAACGCGCTGCGCGCCGGCGTGGTCTGGGCGAACACGTTCAACAAGTTCGACCCGACCTCGCCCTTCGGCGGTTACAAGGAGTCCGGCTACGGCCGCGAGGGCGGCCGCCACGGCCTCGAGGCTTATCTTTCACCCCACGGAACCGCGAAGTGAGCGCGCTGCGCGCGGAGCGATCACGCTTCCGCGGGGACCCCGAAACCACAGGGAGTTCAGTTCCATGAGCCGTGTCGACGTGCGCAAGACCTACAAGCTGTTCATCGGCGGGCAGTTCCCCCGTTCCGAGTCTGGCTACTCGTACGTGGTCGAGGACAGCAAGGGTCGGTTCGTCGCGAACGCCGCGAAGGCCTCGCGCAAGGACGCGCGCGACGCGGTCGTCGCTGCCCGGGCGGCGGTCAAGGACTGGTCCGGCCGTACGGCGTACAACCGGGCACAGATCGTCTATCGGGTCGCCGAGATCATGGAGGACCGCCGCCCCCAGTTCGTCGACGCGGTGCGCCAGTCCGAGGGTCTGACCTCGGCGCGGGCCAACGCGGTCGTGGACGCGTCGATCGACCGGCTGGTCTGGTACGCCGGATGGGCGGACAAGATCACCCAGCTCGTCGGCGGCGCCAACCCGGTTGCCGGGCCGTTCTTCAACCTGTCGACGCCGGAGCCGACGGGCGTGGTCGCCGTCGTCGCGCCCGAGCAGTCCTCGCTGCTCGGCCTCGTCAGCGTGGTCGCGCCCGTGATCGTCACCGGCAACACCGCGATCGTGATGACGTCGTACTCCCGGCCGCTGCCGGCTGTGACGTTCGCCGAGGTGCTGGCCACGAGCGACGTGCCCGGCGGGGTTGTGAACGTCCTGACCGGCGACGCCGCGACCACCGCACCCTGGCTGGCCGCCCACATGGACGTCAACGCGATCGACCTGACCGGCATCGCCGGAAACACCGAGCTCGCCACCTCACTGGAGCAGGCGGCCGCCGAGAACCTCAAGCGGGTCCGCCGCGCGCCCGACGCCGAGCCGGACTGGACCGCCGACCCGGGCATCGAGGCCATGACCGCGTTCCTGGAGACCAAGACGGTCTGGCACCCGATCGGGGTCTGAGACCCCGCTGATGGGCAGGTTCCGGCAGCCCGACCGCAGGAGCTGTGGCGCGGCGGTGCTGGTCATGGCCCGGATGCTGGCCGAGCCCCACTACGCGAGATGGATCCGGGGCGCCGACGACGACGCCGGCCGGTTCGCCGACGAGGTGCTGCGCACCCACCGCCGGACCAACCGGCTCGTGGACGCCCGCCGCGGCCTTCAGCTCCCGTGGCCGCGGGCCCTCGGCACGCAACCGTGGGCGCTCGCGCGCGAGCTGCCCGGCCGGCACCGGGCAGCGCTGGTCCGCGGCCGAGCCGGCGCCTGGCAGCGGCTGGTCGAGGCGGACCGTCCGGTGCCGCTGTACGTCGGGAACCGGCTGCTCCCCCGTCACGTCGTCCTCGTCACCGGCCGCGACGCCGAGGACCGGGTGCGGGTCTACGAGCCCGGCTCGGGAGACACGGTTCGCATGCACCGCACCGACTTCCTCGCCGGCAGCCTCGACCTCGCCGGCTGGAACCGGCCGTGGTTCGTGGTGCTTCCGCGCTGACGAGCGCGTCGGGCGAACGCGAGGCCTGCCACTGACGTGGGTACGGCACGCCATGGCGCGCCCGTCCGACGGCTCGGTGCCCAGCCCGTCCCGGCCACCGTCGCAAGCCGTCGGTGTGCTCTTTGGCGCGGGCCTCGGCGGCTTCGTCGACGGCATCGTCCTGCACCAGATCCTGCAGCGGCGGAAGGTCAGTCGTGCCCGGCGTACAGCCCCGCGAGCCGCCTCATCGCGGTAGCGCGTGCAGGCTGACCTCGCGGAGCTCGGAGCCGTCCACGAGTGCGGTGACATACGTGCCGTGCGGCTGTCGGCGGCGGTCCGTGGGCGACCCAGGGTTGAGCAGCCGCAACCCGTGAGGTGTGGTCGTGTCCCACGGGATGTGGCTGTGTCCGAAGACGAGCACGTCCAGGTCGGGGTACAGCGCGTCGCACCGCCGTTCCCGCCCCGCCTTCTGCCCGGTCTCGTGCACGACTCCGAACGCCAGGTCCTCGATCCTGAGGCGCGCCACCTCCGGCAGCCGCTCGCGCAGGACGCCGTGGTCGTTGTTGCCGTAGACCCCGAGCAGCACCCGTGCTCGCTCCTCCACCGCGTCGAGCAACCGGACGTCGACCCAGTCACCAGCGTGGATCACGATGTCGGCGCGCTCCACCTCGTGCCACACCGGATCGGGCAAGTCACGGGCTCGCTTGGGGACGTGCGTGTCTGCGAGCATCAGGAGTCGTGCGGTCACCCACTCAGTCAACGACATGGCGTCGTCGTGAGCGAGGCCGACTCCCGCGCGACTTCTGGCTCCGGCGACTCGAGCAGCTCGATCCGGAGACCGACTACGCCGAGATCTACGGCATCATCGTCCGCCACGAGTTCCCCTGGGACCTCAACCAGTCGCTGTCCTTCGCGCTGTTCCGGACCTATGCCGTCCCGAGCATCGGCGTCCTGCTCCAGCAGACCGGAGAGTTCACCGAGCGCACCCAGAAACGGTACGACGACACCACCCTGCTGCTCGACGCCATGGGCGAGCACGGCCTCGACAGTGAGGAGGGGCGGGCGGCGCTGCGGCGGATGAACCAGATGCACGCGATGTACGACATCAGCAACGACGACCTGCGCTACGTGCTCTCCACATTCGTGGTCGTGCCGATCCGATGGCTGGACGAGCACGGCTGGCGCCCGATGACCGAGCGGGAGAAGGTCGCCTCCGCCCTCTATTACCGCGACCTCGGCCGGCACATGGGGATCAAGGACATGCCCGGCACCTGGCGGGAGATCGCGGCGCTGCTCGACTCCTACGAGGCCGAGCACTTCGCGTACGACCCCAGAGCGCGCGAGGTGGCTGACGCCACGCTGCGCCTGATGGCCACGTTCCCGCCCAACGACAAGGCGCCGGCCCGGTTGGTGATCCGTTTCTCGCGCGCCTTCATGGACGAGCCGTTGCTGGCCGCGTTCCGCTACCCCCGACCCACCGCGGCCGAGCGTCGAGCCGCACGCGCCACGCTGCGGGCGCGCGCCGCCTGGCTGCGGCGCCAGCCGCCCCGCCTCACCCCGCTGTACGTCCGTGACCTGCCGAACATCCGCTCCTACCCGGGCGGGTACGACGTGCGCGACCTCGGCACGTTCGCGCCGACCGGACCCGGCAGAATGTCTGGGTGCCCGCACCAGCCGCCCGCGTGATCGTGCTGGCCGGCCCCTCGGGTGCCGGCAAGTCGCGGCTCGCCGACCGCCTGGGCCTGCCGGTGCTGCGGCTCGACGACTTCTACAAGAACGGGTCCGACCCCACGCTGCCGACCATCACCGAGGGGCAGAACGCCGGACTCACCGACTGGGACCACCCGGACTCCTGGGTGCGCGACGACGCGATGGACGCGATCCGGGCGCTCTGCACCGACGGAGTGGCCACGGTGCCGATCTACGACATCGCGCAGGACGGTCGCTGCGGGGAGCGGGTGCTCGACCTCGGCGGCAGCCCGCTGTTCCTGGCCGAGGGGATCTTCGCACAGGAGGTCGTCCCGGCCGGGCACCGTGAGGGCTTGGTCGCGGCGGCGTACTGCGTCACCCAGCACCCGCTGGTCACGTTCTGGCGGCGGTTGACCCGCGACCTGCGCGAGCACCGCAAGCCCCCGCTGGTCCTGCTTCGCCGTGGCTGGGCACTGTTGCGGGCACAGGGCGACGTAGTCCGCCACGCTGTCGCGCTCGGGTGCCGCGAGGTCTCGCCCGAGCAGGCCTACGCGGAGATCAGGGCGATGCTGCCAGCGCGGCGTACCCCGGCTTGACGGTCTCCTCGATGATCGCGAGCCGCTCGTCGAACGGCAGGAACGCCGACTTCATCGCGTTGATCGTGAACCACCGGAGGTCGTCGAGGTCGTAGCCGAACGCGTCCACCAGCGCGCTCATCTCGTCGGTCATCGAGGTCTGGCTCATCAGCCGGTTGTCGGTGTTGACGGTGACCCGGAACCGCAGCTTCGTGAGGAGCCCGATCGGGTGCTGGGCGATCGATTCGGCTGCTCCGGTCTGCACGTTGGACGCCGGGCACATCTCGAGCGGGATCCGCTTGTCCCGGACGTACGCCGCCAGCAGCCCCAGCTGCGGTTCGCCGTCGGGTCCCTCGGTGATGTCGTCGACGATCCGTACGCCGTGCCCGAGCCGGTCGGCGCCGCACCACTGGATCGCCTGCCAGATCGAGGGCAGGCCGAACGCCTCGCCCGCATGGATCGTGAAGTGGGCGTTCTCCCGCTGGAGGTACTCGAACGCGTCGAGGTGACGGGTCGGTGGGTAGCCCGCTTCCGCGCCGGCGATGTCGAAGCCGGCCACGCCGCGGTCACGCCACGCGACAGCCAGCTCGGCGATCTCCATCGAGCGCGCCTGGTGGCGCATCGCGGTCAGCAGCTGCCGCACCACGATTCGGCCGTCGGCCGCGGCGAGGCCCTCGTCGATGCCGGCCTGGACCGCGGCGACCACCGCGTCGAGGGAGAGGCCGTTGCTGACGTGCTGCTCCGGCGCGTAGCGCACTTCGGCGTACACCACGCCGTCGGCGGCGAGGTCCTCCACGCACTCCCGGGCGACGCGCGCCAGGGCGGACTCGCTCTGCATCACCCCGACGGTGTGGTCGAACGTCTCGAGGTAGCGGACGAGCGAGCCCGAGTCTGCGGACTCGGCGAACCACCGGCGCAGCGACTCCGCGTCAGCCGTGCCCGGTGGCAGCTCGTGACCGCACTCGTCGGCGAGCTCCAGCACCGACTGCGGGCGCAGCCCGCCGTCGAGGTGGTCGTGGAGCAGCACCTTGGGTGCCCGGCGTACCTGGTCACGGGTGGGAGTGGTCACGTCCCTATCCTTCCAGTCATGCGCACGTTCACCGACTTCGACGAGCTGATCGCCGCCGCCGGACAGGAGCTGGGCACCAGCGACTGGCTGAGGATCGAGCAGGACCGGGTGAACCAGTTCGCCGACGCCACCGGTGACCACCAGTGGATCCACGTCGACGTGGAGCGCGCGGCGTCGGGTCCGTTCGGCGGCACCATCGCCCACGGCTACCTCACGCTGTCGCTGATCCCGATGCTCGGCGCGCAGGTCTTCACCCTCGACACCCCGGGCGCGAAGCTCAACTACGGCGTGAACAAGGTTCGCTTCCCCGCCCCGCTCCGGGTCGGCTCGCGCGTCCGCGACACCGTCTCGGTGAAGGAGGTCACCGACCTCCCCTCGGGCAAGCAGCTGACCCTTGGCCACGTGATCGAGATCGAGAACGGCGACAAGCCCGCCTGCGTCGCCGAGACCGTCGTGCTGCTCCTCCTCTGACCGCGAGCGACGTTCCCGAAGGGCGGCTGGGCGGCTGAGCGCGTCAGGCGTTCTGAGCCATCTATGGCACCACCCGCATGACCCATCACTGCACGCTCTGCCGCACGGTGGACCGGTGCCCGACCAGCCGATGAGAGAGCTCGTCACTCCGCCCACGATGACGCACTCTTCCAGCGCATCCCGCGCAGCAGATGCAAGCCGACTCACTCACCGTCCGCGGCGCTTCGAGCTGAGCGGGCGAAGCGCCGCGCGTGGCGCAGTGGCTCGGGAGTGCGGCGCTGGCCGGTGGTGCTGGCCACCACGTCGACTGCGGTAGCGAGATCGATCCGCCATCCCGGATGCACGACCACCGGACGGACCCCGGGACGGGTCCGCATCCAGCAACCGACCACGGTTTCTCCGAGCCGGAGCGGGCTGATGTCACCGCGACCGTCTTCGGGCCACTCCCCTTGGGCGAGCAGCGGGCGATGGGTGATGCCCACCGTGGGCAGACCGAGCTCCGCACCGAGGTGCAGCGCCAGGCCGGCGCCCCGCGGATGATCGCGTGCGGTCGCGTCGAGCAACAGCACGTCCGGGGGCGTCGACAAGGACCGCACCGTTGCTTCCATCAGCCCACCGATCCTCAGCGCCAGCAGCCCGGGACGGTACGGCGCGCCCGCGACGCCGCGACGTACCACCCGGTCGAGCACCAGGCCCCCACGCATGACCACAGCTGCGGCCCACGCCACGTCCCCTGGACGCCCACAACCTCTGAGGCCACGCGGGAAGCACACCCAACAGCCGCCGATCTGCAGCTCATCGCGAGCAGGCCGCCACGGCTCCACAGCGGCCCGCGCCAGCTCCTGTTGAACGTCGATCAGCGACTCGGCCTCGATCGGCCACATGTGACCATCCTTGCGCTGCCGGTGAGTGCCACGATGGGGTGTGGTCGTGCTGTGTCTGACCGGTGACGTGATGACGGGGCGGGGTGTGGACCAGATTCTGCCTGCGGCGGGTGACCCACGGCTGTGGGAGCAGTACGCCACCAGCGCCAGACACTACGTCGCGCTGGCCGAGGCAGCCTCCGGGCCCATCCCCCAGCCGGTGGACTTCTCGTGGCCGTGGGGCGATGCGATTCGGGTCCTCGACGAGCTGGCGCCGGATCTCCGCATCGCCAACCTGGAGACCAGCATCACCAGCAGTGACGACTTCCAGCCCGCGAAGGTCGTGCTGTACCGAATGCACCCGGGCAATGTCGCCTGCCTGACCGCTGCCCGGCTCGACGCCTGCGCGCTCGCCAACAACCACGTGCTGGACTTCGGCGTCAGCGGCCTGAGGGAGACCCTCGACGTACTCAACCACGCGGGCCTGGGAGCGGTGGGCGCGGGATGCCACGAGGAGCAGGCATGGCGCCCAGTCGTGCTCACCGCCGGTGGCCATCGAGTCCTCGTGTGGTCCGTGGGTTCGGCCTCCAGCGGCGTGCCGCACACCTGGGCGGCAGGACCCGATGGCGCCGGGGTGGCCTTCCTCAGCGAGCACTCCACGCCCGACACCGACGCGCTCTGCGAGCGGGTGCGCCGGGCGAAACGGCCCGGGGACATCGCGGTCGTGTCCGTCCACTGGGGATCGAACTGGGGGTACGACGTACCGCGCGCACAGGTCCGCTTCGCCCATCGGCTCATCGACAGCGGCGTGGACGTCGTCCACGGGCACTCCTCGCACCACCCGCGCCCGGTCGAGGTCTATCGCGACCGGCTCGTGCTCTACGGCTGTGGCGACCTGATCAACGACTACGAGGGGATCGGAGGCAACGAACGGTTCCGCGGTGACCTGCGGCTGTTGTACGTCGCCCGGCTGGGCCCGACCGGAAGGCTCGACCAGCTGCGGATGGTGCCGCTTCAGTCGCGGCAGATGCGCTTGCGGCTCGCCACGGAGGAGGACGCGAGGTGGCTGCAACGGATCCTGCACAAGGCCAGCCGTGGCTTCGGAACGAAGGTCGAGGTCGCGCCCGACGCCAGCCTGCTGCTCCGGTGAAGCGTCCATCAGCGCGGCGGTCGACGTGATCTGGCTGGGTCGGCGGATCACCCGGAGCCGATGGAGTCGGAGGCCTCGATCCGCTGCTCGTGCCGGACCCGGACCGCGCCGGCGTACCCGTCGACAAGACCGACCACGACCTCGTACGCGTTTCCTGCGCTGGTGCGCAGCCTGACCGTCCAGGAGTTCTCGGCCGGGTGGTGCTCCTCGGCGCTGAGCGACAGCGCGTCCACGTCCACGGCGTAGGCGGTCGCGGCTCCGTGTCGGGCGCAGCGGATCGCGACATCCCGTGAGGTCGGCGTCGGCGCCGGTCGGCCGACCAGCTCCATGAGGTCGTGGAAGGCGCGGGCCA
>NZ_DASUTK010000042.1:0-6369 GCF_036374615.1 Nocardioides sp. | reverse complement strand
TCGCCGTGGTCCCCGTGCCCAGCTGCTGCCATCCCGAAGTACAGGATCGTCAGCAGCGCGAAGATGAACGCCTGCACGCCGCCGATGAACAGCTCGAACAGCTTCCAGATGACCGTCGGGCCCCAGAACACGTAGGCGGGCAGCAGCCCGATCAGCGCGAGCATGATGCCGCCGGCGAAGATGTTGCCGAAGAGCCGGAGCGCGAGTGTCACCGGCTTGATCAGCTCCTCGATGATGTTCAGCACGGTGAAGAACGCCCGGGCCGGGATGTCCGCGGCCTTGTTGGAGGCCACCGAGCCGGAGATGAACCCTCCGAAGTAGCCGCCGAAGCCGCGCTCCCGGATGCCGTACATCCACGTCCCGATGAAGACCAACAGCGCCAGGGCGTAGGTCAGGTTGGTGTCGGCGGTGGGCGGCGGGAGCACGTGGCCGGTGTCCTCGTTCCAGGCGCTCGGGATGATCTCGAACCAGTTCGCGATCAGGATGAAGAAGAACAGGGCCACCGCCAGCGCGACGACGGTGCGGTTGACGCGGCCGAGGGAATCCTCTACCTGGCTGCTGACCCAGTTGACGAGGGTCTCCCACGCCAGCTGCAGCTTGGTGGGGACGTGGTCGTCGGTGTCCTTGGTCAGCTGCCGGCGGGCGACGAAGCCGAGTCCGACCACGATCGCGCCCGCGATCACTGTCGCCCAGATCGTGTCGAGGTGGAACGTCATCCCGTTCCACTCCCAGAGGACGTGGTGGCCGATCTCGATCGAGCTCTCCTCCTCGGAGCCGCCGTCCGCGGCCACCAGGGTCAGCTGACTGATCATGGCTTTCTCAACTCCTTGAGCAGAGGCACGCTGGTCATGATGAGGGCGACCAACCGGAAGATGGCCAGTCCGAGCAGCAGGCCGATGCCGTCGGGCCAGAACACGACGGCGATGGCCACGGCGACGGCAGTGAGCACGGTGAGCCGGGCGACGGTCGCGAAGACCATCTCGCTGCGGGTCGGCTGCTCACCCGAGGTGATGATGCGGAGCAGCCAGTACTCGGTGGCGAGGTGGTTGACCAGGCCGAGCCCGATGCCGCCCGCGATGCAGCCCGCGAGGGTCCACTCGCCGAACTGACCGGCGATCCAGTAGACCGCGATCGCGAAGCCGAGGGCCACCAGGATCGCCTTGCGCTGGTCCTTGACGACCCGACCGATGCTGGCGCGCTCGCCAGGGTTGATCGCGGGAGGGTTGGGGGAGGTCATGGTCATGCCTCACTCCTGAAGTGCGGAGCGGATCCGGAGCCAGAACCCGACGACCGCCAGCGCGATGCCGACCCCGACGCCGATGACGGTGAACAACGGGGCGGAGTCGAGGCTGCGGTCGAGCAGGAGTCCGATGACGGTGCAGAGGACGACCGAACCCACCAGGAGGGCGCCGAGGCCGATGAGGTCGCGTCCGCGCAGCGCTTGATCGGGAGGGGCTTGATCGGGAGGGCCCTGATCAGGGTGGGCGGCATCGGAGCGCTCATCGGCCATTCACCCGGGTCGCTTTCGGTCGTGGGCAGGTCACCCCGGAGACGGGGTGCGTCGACCCTGTGGGTACTCGACGGAGTGATGGGGGAAGCCCACCGGTCCAGGACCGACGACGGCGCGAAACTACCACAGCCACGGGGCCCGACGAACCCGGGGGCAGAGGCCCTGACAGGGCCTGAGAAGCGGCCCTGGGAGCGGGTGTCGCGGCGTGCGGTCGTCATCGGTGGCGGCCGTCCTGTCGTGGCGTTCGGAGGGTGCTTGTGAAAGGTATCACAAGGTCCGGAAGGCCCGAAAACCACTCTCCTCGTCCCACCCGGCGCACGGTCCGCTCGTCAGTCGTCGCTGTGGCTGAGGTGCGGCGTCTGGACGACGGGCACCAGGAAGGTGAGCGCGACGGTCACCGCGGCCGCGCCGGCGAGCGACACCCACATCAGCGTGCCCGTGTACAGGCTGGCGAGCACGGTGCCGAACCCGATCAGCCCGGCCCACAGCCACATGATCAGCACCGCTCGCCGTTGGCTGTGGCCGATCTCGAGCAACCGGTGGTGCAGGTGCTGCTTGTCGGGTGAGAACGGTGAGCGGCCGGCCCAGCCACGACGCGCGACCGCGAGCACCAGGTCGGCGAACGGGACGATCAGGATCGAGATGGGGAGCAGCAGTGGCAGGAAGTACGCAGCGGGGTTGACGTCGCTGCCGGCTCCGCCCCGGGAGAGCTCGGCACCGCTGAACTGGGTCGTCAGGGTGAGCGCGGACGCCGAGAGCACCAGTCCCAGCAGCATCGAGCCGCTGTCGCCCATGAACAGCCGGGCCGGGTGGAAGTTGTGCGGCAGGAAGCCGGCGCACGCCCCTGCCAGGGCGGCCGAGAGGAACGCTCCAGTGGTGGCGAGGGTGACGGCGTTGAGGTTCGCGAGCTGATAGCAGAACACGAAGAACGCGGCGGCGCCGATGCCGACCACGCCTGCCGCGAGCCCGTCCAGACCGTCGACGAAGTTGACCGCATTGACGGTCGCGATCACCAGCACCGCCGTCAGCAGCGCCCCCTGGGCCGCGTCGAGGGAGAAGAACTCCTGCTGAGCGGTCGGGATGAACCGCAGCTGGATCCCGGACCAGATCAGGAACGCGACTGCGATCACCTGACCGCCGAGCTTGGTCAGCCAGTCCAGCTCGAAGAGGTCGTCGAGCACCCCGACGCCGCACACCATCGCCCCGGCCAGGATCACCATCCCGGCGTCCTGGAAGACGAAGGTGCCCGCACTGGAGAGGAACGGCAGCTCCCTGCCCACGACGTACGCCGCCACGAGCCCGCCCAGCATCGCCAGCCCGCCCAGGTACGGGATCGGCTCGGCGTGGACGTCGCGGTCGCGGACCTCGGCGACCGCCCCGGTCCGCAGGGCGATCTCCCGGGCGATCACCGTCAGCAGGTAGGTGACGGCTGCGGAGACCAGGAAGACCAGCAGGTACTCACGCACCGGTCATCCCTCGTCGTCGTCGATCACGGTCGCGCCGAGCGGCGCCAGCACGTCGTTGAGCCGGTCGACCGACAGCGCACCACTGCGCAGCACGCGCCCTCGGTCGGTGGTGACGTCGACGATGGTCGACGCCTCGCCTGCGCTGACCGGCCCGGCGTCGACGATCACCGCCACATCGTCGCCGAGCTGGTCGAGAGCCTCGGTCGCGTCGAGCGCAGCCGGGCTCCCGCTCTTGTTGGCCGAGCTCACGGCGAGCGGTCCGGTCCGCTCGAGGACGGCGAGGGCGACCTCGTGGTCGGGCATCCGCACCGCGACCGTGCCCCGGGTGTCGCCGAGGTCCCACTGCAGCGACGGCTGCTGGCGGCACACGAGGGTCAGTGGCCCGGGCCAGAACGCGTCGATCAGGGCGCGCGCGTAGCCGGGCAGGTCGGTGGCCAGTGCGTCGATCGTGGTCGCGGCGCTGACCAGCACCGGCGGTGGCATGTTCCGGCCCCGTCCCTTCGCCGCCAGCAGTGCCTTCACGGCGTCGGGGTCGAATGCGTCGGCGCCGATGCCGTACACGGTGTCGGTCGGGATGACCACGAGATCGCCGCGCTGCACGGCCGACGTGGCCTGGGCAACGGCTTCCTCGCGCTCCTCGTCAGTGCCGGTCGGCAGCCGTTGCGCGCTTGTCACCCGCCTATCGTGCCAGCCGCGCCGTCACGTAGCGCGGACGCCCGGCGAGGTCGTCGTGGTCGCGCACGTCGCGGAAGCAGCCGGCCTCGGCGAACACCGCCGGCGCACTCTCGCCCTGGACGTCGGCGTGCTCCGCCCCGACCCAGCCGCCCGGTCGGAGCAGCCGCGACGCTCGGGCCGCGACCACCCGTAGCGCAGCCAGGCCGTCGTCTCCGGAGAACAGCGCCAGGTGGGGGTCGTGGTCGCGGGCCTCCGGGGCGACCGACTCCCACGCGTCGAGCGGGATGTACGGCGGGTTGCAGGTGACCACGTCCACCTGGCCGACCAGGTCCTCGAACGCCTCGGCCATGTCGCCCACCCGCAGGTCCACACCGGTGCCGGCCAGGTTGCGGTGCGCCCATGCGTGGGCGGCCGGGTCGAGCTCGACGGCGTGCACGCTCGCCGCCGGCACCTCGTCGGCGACCGCGCGGGCGATGGCTCCCGACCCGGTGCACAGGTCGACCACGACCGGGTGGTCGACCTCCTGGGCCCGCTCGACCGCCCAGCCGGCGAGCAGCTCGGTCTCGGGCCGCGGCACGAAGACGCCGGGACCGACCGCCAGCTCGACGTACCGGAAGCCCGTGAGGCCCAGCAGGTGCTGCAACGGCTCGCGCCGTGCGCGGCGCGCGACCAGCGTCTCGAAGCGTGCGGCCTGCTCCTCCGAGACGTGCTCGACGAGCGCGAGCCGTGGCTGCTCGATCCCGAGGACGTGGGCGAGCAGCGCGTCCGCGTCGTACGCCGGCGAGGGGACCCCGGCCTCCTCGAGCAGGGCCGCAGCCGTGCGTCGGCGCTCCAGCGGGGTCACGACTCGAGCGCCTCGAGCCGCGCCTCGAGCTCGGCCTCGACGCACGAGGCGAGCACCGGGTCGAGGTCGCCGTCGAGCACCTGGTCGAGGTTGTAGGCCTTGTACCCGGTGCGGTGGTCGGAGATCCGGTTCTCGGGGAAGTTGTAGGTGCGGATCCGCTCCGACCGGTCGACGGTGCGCACCTGGCTCCGCCGGGCCTCGCTGGCCTCGGCGTCGGCCTCTTCCTGGGCGGCCGCGAGCAGCCTGGCGCGCAGGATGCGCATCGCCTGCTCGCGGTTCTGGAGCTGGCTCTTCTCGTTCTGGCAGCTGACCACGATGCCGGTCGGCAGGTGCGTGATCCGGACCGCGGAGTCGGTGGTGTTGACGCTCTGGCCACCCGGACCGCTGCTGCGGAAGACGTCGATCCGCAGGTCGTTCTCGTCGACCTGGACGTCGACCTGCTCGGCCTCGGGCAGCACGAGCACGCCGGCGGCGCTTGTGTGCACCCGGCCCTGCGACTCGGTGACGGGGACCCGCTGCACGCGGTGGACGCCACCCTCGAACTTCAGCAGGCCGTACGGCGCCTGCCCCGGCTCGCTCACCCCGCGCGCCTTGACCGCGAGGGTGACTGACTTGTAGCCGCCGAGGTCGGACTCGGTGGCGTCGAGCACCTCGGTCGTCCAGCCGCGGCGCTCGGCGTACCGCGTGTACATGCGCAGCAGGTCGCCGGCGAAGAGTGCGGACTCCTCGCCACCCTCGCCGGACTTGACCTCGAGCAGCGCGTCCTTGGCGTCGGTCGCGTCGCGTGGCACCAGCAAGTGGCGCAGCCGCTCCTCCGCGGCGTCGCGGCGCTCGGCGAGGGTCTCGGCCTCCGCGGCGAAGGCTGCGTCGTCCCCGCCGAGCTCTCGTGCCGCCTCGGCGTCCTCCCCGAGCCGGCGCCATTCCTCCCAGGCGCGGACGATGGCCGACACCTCCGCGTAGCGCTGGTTCAGCCGCTTCGCGACGGCCTGGTCGGCGTGCGTCGCCGGGTCGGCGAGCCGCTGCTCGAGCTCGTGCCGCTCGGTCACGAGACCTTCGACGGCCTCGAACATGGGGCGCTCCTCAGTGGGATCGACGGGGCCCGGGGACGGCCCTCCCCGGCCGGTACAGCACGGCGCCGGTCACCATGGAGGGTGACCGGCGCCGGAGGCTGAGCTACTTCTTGTTCTGGGCCTGGGCGTAGCGCTTCTCGAACCGGGCGACGCGACCGCCGGTGTCGAGGATCTTCTGCTTGCCCGTGTAGAACGGGTGGCACTGCGAGCACACGTCGGCGTGGATGACGCCGTTGGCGGCAGTGCTGCGCGTGGTGAACGACGCGCCGCACGCGCAGGTGACCTGCGTGGTCACGTAGTCCGGGTGGATGTCCTTCTTCATGGTGTCCTCTCGCAAGGCTCGCCGGGTCGCCGAGCGCGGAGCGCGACGGCGTGAACCGGAAGCGGGATGGAGGCATTCTGCCACCGACCAGAACAATCCACTGAATCGAGATGTTCCCCCGGGCCCGGACCGCAGCCCTGACCGCGGCGTGTGCCTGAGAGTGCGCTGTAGCGCACTGTTGTGTCTCAGGACATCGCGGACACATATGTCTCAGGACTTCGCGGACACCTTTGTAGTCGATGGGTTGGCTGACTGGTAGCCGGATCGGGAGATCAGGTCGAACTCGACGATGAGGCTGTTGCCGTCGAAGACGGTGACGCGGTGGGCGCGGCGGAACAGGGTCACGGTCTTGCCCGCGTGGGTTCGTCCGATCCCGACGCGGGTGCGGTGGATCGTCACGGTGCCGTTGGCGGCGACCTTTCCCTGGGTGACCTGTAGTGGCTCCTCACCGGGGCCGGCCGGGACGGCTTTGGCGCCCAACG
>NZ_DASUTK010000041.1:0-32122 GCF_036374615.1 Nocardioides sp. | reverse complement strand
CAGGCCGAGGGCCTCCAGCTGGGCGGCGCGGCGGGGGGAACCGGTGCCGACGCGGCTGCCGTGCGGCAGCTCGCCGAGGGTCAGGCCGTCGCGGGCGACGACCACGTCGCGCGGGTCCTCGCGAGGTGGTACGGCGGCGAGTGCGATCCCGTCGCAGGGGTAGGTCGGGATGTCCTTGAGCGAGTGGACGGCCAGATCCACCCGGCCGTCGAGGAGTGCGTCGCGCAGCGCGCTGACGAAGACACCGGTGCCGCCGAGCTGCGCGATCGGCGTGTCGGACACGTCGCCGTCGGTCGTGACCTCGACCAGCTCGACGTCGCGTCCGAGCCGCTCGCGGACCAGGTCGGCGACCAGGGCCGACTGCGTGGTGGCGAGGACGGACCGGCGGGTGCCGAGCCGGAGGGTGGACGCGGTCATGTCACCGCCTCCCCGGACGGGCGGGTGACGGCGTCGACCGCGTCGGGATCGAGCGCGAACAGCTCGGCCAGGGCAGCGGCGTACGAGACCGCACCGGCCTCGTTCACCAGCTCCTTGACGCGGACCGTCGGATGGTGGAGCAGCTTGTCGGCGATCCGGCGCAGCGACTGCTGGACCTCGGCCAGCTCGGCCTCGTCGAGGTCGGGCATCCGGGCCGCGAGCCGCGCCATCTCGGCCTCGACCACGTCGGTGGCCATCGAGCGCAGCGCGACGACGGTCGGCGTGACGCTCGCCTGGCGGCGCGCGGTCAGGAACGCGGCGATCTCCTCGCCGACGATCCGCCGCACGCCGTCGATCTCGCGCCCCGCGTCGGTGTCGCGCAGCCGCTCCGCCAGGTCAGCCAGGCCCACGAGGGTGACGCCCGGCAGCTGCCGCACGGCTGGGTCGACGTCGTGCGGCAGGGCGAGGTCGGCGATCGCGAGCGGCCGACCGTCCTGGCGCGCCGCGACCACCTGCTCGACACCGATCAGCACTCCGGCAGCGCCGGTGCACGCGATGAGGACGTCGGCACGGGCGAGCTCGTCCGCGAGCTTGTCGAGCGGGGCGGCGCGGACGCCGTACTCCGAGGCCAGCCGCTCCGCGTTGGCGACGGTGCGGTTGACGACCACCACCTCCGCACCGTGCCGGGCGGTCGTCGCTGCCGCGAGCGAGGCCATGCCTCCGGCACCGAGCACCACCACCTGCAGCCCGTCGACGCCGCCCGGAAGCAGCCAGGCCAGGGCCTCGCTCACCAGCGTCGGCGCGGCCTGGTCGATCCCGGTCTCGGCGCGCGAGCGCTTGCCCACGCGCAACGCCTGCTGGAACAGCAGGTTGAGGGCGGACCCGACGGTGCCCTGCTCCTGACCGGTCCGCAGTGCGGCACGGGTCTGGCCGAGGATCTGGCCCTCGCCGACCGCCATGGAGTCGAGACCGGCGGCGACGTGGAAGAGGTGGGAGACCGCGCCGTCCTCGTAGTGCACGTAGAGGTGCGGCAGCATCGACTCGGTCGGTTCACCGGCGCGCTCCACGAGCAACCGGGAGACGTCCTCGACCGATCCGTGGAAGCGGTCGACCTCGGCGTAGATCTCCAGCCGGTTGCACGTCGCGATCACGGCGGCCTCGGCGACGTGCTCACAGGTGGTCACGTCGGCGAGCAGCTTCGCAACCCCGTCGCTGTCGAGCGCGAGCCGCTCGAGCACCGCGACCGGTGCGGACTTGTGGGAGATGCCGACGACCAGGACGCTCATGATGCGTGCTCCTGACCCGGCTGCTCGTGACCGCTCTTGCGCTGCTCGTGGTAGGCGAGGATCTGCAGCTCGATCGACAGGTCGACCTTGCGGACGTCGACGCCGTCCGGCACGGCGAGCACTGTCGGGGCGAAGTTGAGGATGCTCGTGATGCCGCAGGCCACCATCCGGTCGGCGACGTCCTGGGCGGCCAGCGCGGGGGTGGCGATGACGCCGATCGCGACGCTGTGCTCGGCGGCGATCGCCTCCAGGTCGTCGAAGGGCCGTACGTCGACGCCGGCCACGACCTCGTCCTGCCGACCGGGGTCGGCGTCGAGCAGCGCCACCACCCGGAAGCCGCGACTGCGGAACCCGGAGTAGTTCGCGAGCGCGTGCCCGAGGTTTCCGATACCGACGATGACGACCGGCCAGTCCTGGGTGACACCGATCTCGCGCGCGATCTGGTAGCGCAGGTAGTCCACGTCGTACCCGACGCCGCGGGTGCCGTAGCTGCCGAGGTAGGAGAGGTCCTTGCGGAGCTTGGCGCTGTTGACGCCGGCCGCCTGCGCGAGCTCCTCGCTGGAGCAGGTGGTCGTGCCCGTCTCGGCCAGGCTCACGAGGGCTCGCAGGTACACGGGCAACCGGGCGACCGTGGCCTCGGGAATGTCCCGAGCGGTCTCGGTGGAGGTCCGTGCTGAGGTCACTGCTCTCCGCTTTCCAGCCACGCGCCTGGTCTGGTCTCCGGGGCCGGTTTCGAACCCGGTCGGCGACGCGGCGACATCAATGTAGGAGTTTGTGAACGCGGGAACAAATCGAGTGCACGAGAAGGACGACGCGGTGGCTAGCACATGTGGGACTCCGCACACCGACCGGGTGCGCTCCCAGCGTCCGAGCCGCCCGTGTCAGACGGTCAACGCGGCGCGCAGCCGGCTCTCGTCGACCCGCCAGAAGTCGTGCTGCCTGCCGTCGACGAAGGTCACGGGGACCTCCTCGCCGTACCGGCGCTGCAGTTCCTCGTCGGCGTCGATGTCGACCTCCTCGTAGCGCTCACCGAGCTCTGCGCAGACCCGCTCGATCACGACGCGGGCGTCGTCGCAGAGGTGGCAGCCCGGGCGGCTGTAGAGCGTGATGCGCGCTGCCACGCCGTTACTCCAGGATGCCGAGCGCGCGGCGGCGCTCCAGCCCCCGCAGCCGGCCCTTCTGGACCTTGCCGGTGACGGTCAGCGGTAGCTCGTCGACGACCTCGACCCGGCTCGGTCGCTTGAAGCCGGCGAGCCGCTCCTCGCACCGGGCCCGTACGGCGGCCTCGACGGCAGCCGGTTCGGCACCGGGGGCCCGGACGTAGGCGACCACGGCCTCCCCGGTCTGCTCGTCCTCGGCGCCGATGACTGCCACCTCCTCGACGCCGTCGACCTCGCGGATGACGTCCTCGACCTCGATCGGGTAGACGTTGAAGCCGGACACGATGACGAGCTCCTTGACCCGGTCGACCAGGAACAGGTCGCCGCTGGGGTCGAGGAAGCCGACGTCCCCGGTGGACCACCAGCCGTCGACTCCGGGGGCTTCGTCGCCGTCGGGCCAGTAGCCGCTGAAGAGGTTGGCGCCACATACCTGGATCTCGCCGGGGTCCTCGCCCTCGGGCGGGTGCCCGCGGTCGTCGACCAGCCGGAGCTCGATGCCGGGGAGCGCGGCTCCCACCGAGCCGTGGTGCGGCGTCCTCGAGCACAAGGTGCTGGTGACGACGGGTGCCGCCTCCGTGAGGCCGTACCCCTGGTGCAGCTCGATGCCGGTGGCCGCTCCGAACTCCTCGATCGCCGAGGCGGCGAGCGGGGCCGAGCCCGAGAGCACCAGTCGGACCGAGGCCAGCCGCTCCCTCAGGTTCGAGACCGAGCGCCAGTGGGCGAAGACGGGGGGCGCGACCGGGACGACCGTGCAGCTCTCGGCGGTGATGAGGTCGAGCGTCGCCTCGGGCTCGAACCGCTCCGTCAGCACCAGCGTGCAGCCGTGGCGGGCGACCCCGCCGAGGACGGCATTGAGGCCGTAGACATGGAACAGCGGCAGCACGCCGAGGACGATGTCGTCGGCCCGCATCATCGGTGGCTCGACGGCCGCGACCTGCTCGACGTTGGCCAGCAGGGCGCGGTGGGTGAGCATGGCGGCACGCGGCCGGCCCGACGTACCGCTCGTGTAGAGGAGAGCCGCGAGCTTCTCGGGGTCCTGCAGGGGCGGTACGTCGCGGGGCTCCACAGCCAGCAGCTCGTCGAAGCCGAGCTCGCCGTCGGCGGGCGGCTCGTCGAGGGCGACGACCCGGGTCGCCACCGCCCGCTGCACCAGGTCGGGGTCGAGAGCTCCCGGCTCACCGTCGCGCGCACGATCCACCACTGCCACGGCCTCGCGCAGCGCCGCCAGGGTGGTCGAGTCGCCGATCGCCAGCCGGGCCCCGGAGTCGGCGATCATCCGCGCGAGCTCGTGGGGCGTGGACGTGGGGTTCACGGGGACGGAGACCGCCTGCGCCCGCAGCGTGCCGAGGTACGCCGTGACGAACTCGACCCGGTTGCCGAGAGCGACCAGCACCCGCTGCCCGGCCACCACGCCGGCACCGCCGATCCCGGTCGCGACCCGGGCTACGAGCTCCTCCAGCTCGGCCCACGTGAGGCGGCGCGCACCCGCCACCAGCGCGACCGCGTCGGGCCGCTCGGCGGCCGCGCGGGCGACCAGCGCGGAGACGTCGGGCTGCCCGGACATGGCGGCGATCCTCGCACACGTGATGGGTTCCCGCCGGAGGTCTACGATTCCCGTCCATGACCCCGGAGAGGCCGCGCCGCCCCCAGAACCTGCAGCTGCGCTCGGTTCTCGCGGGTGAGGCTGCCGCGGCGGCCGCCGAGGTCGAGACCGCTCTCAGCACTCCGGCCGACTCGACGTCGGCCGCCTTCTTCGACGTCGACAACACCGTCATGCAGGGCGCCAGCATCTTCCACCTGGCCCGCGGCCTCCACCGCCGGCAGTTCTTCACGACCCGCGAGATCCTGGGAGCGGCGTGGAAGCAGGCGTACTTCCGGGTCGTGGGGGTCGAGGACCCCGACCACGTGGCGGACGCACGCAGCTCGGCACTCGGCTTCATCGAGGGGCACACGGTCGCCGAGCTCGAGGAGCTGGGCGAGGAGATCTTCGACGAGGCGATGGCGCACCGGATCTGGCCGGGTACCCGGGCCCTCGCACAGCTTCACCTCGACCAGGGGCAGCGGGTCTGGCTCGTGACCGCGGCGCCGGTGGAGATCGCCCAGATCATCGCGCGCCGACTCGGGCTCACCGGAGCGATGGGCACCGTCGCGGAGCACGTGGACGGCGTCTACACCGGCCGCCTGGTCGGTGACCTGCTGCACGGGCCCGCGAAGGCGGAGGCGGTCAAGGCGCTTGCGGAGCAGGAGGGTCTCGATCTCAGCCGCTGCTCGGCGTACTCCGACTCCTACAACGACCTGCCGATGCTGACGCTCGTCGGCGACCCGTGCGCCATCAACCCCGACTCCCGGCTACGTGCCCACGCCCGAGCCGAGGGATGGCGGATCCGCGACTACCGGACCGGCCGGAAGGCGGCCCGGACCGGGCTGGTGCTGGGGGCCGCTGCGGGAGCGTTCAGCGGCGCGGTGGCGGCCGGGGTCGCGCTGCGTCGCCGGCGCTGAGGGGGCTGCAGGTTTCCCCGCTCAAGCGGGGAAACCGGCACCTCGCGGGCGAAACTTCACTCGCTGAGCGCGAGACTCGCCCAGCAGGTTCGGCGCCAAGGCATCTGCGCGAGCAGTGGACCAGGCGCTGTGGCGTGGCCCACGTCGACCGGTCGAGCCCTTCCCAGCCGTTGGAGCGCGCACCTACCATGACAGCTGGCAACGGGTGCCGGGAGGGTCGACATCGATACACAGCGTGACGCCGAGCTCGTGCGGCGGGGGCTGGACTCCCTCCGCGCGGCCGTCGCAGCGGTCATCTGCGACCACCGCGCCCTGGCCGTCGCCGGGCCCGGCCCGGTCGTGCTGTGGTCCGAGGCCACCGTCTCCCACGGCACGGGTGGGTCCCCACCGCCGGACGACTCGGCCTACGCCGCGTCATCGGAGGACGACGAGGCCGACCGCACCCGGCTGATCGCGCTGGTCGACCTCGCGCGCGGCGGCGACAAGGACGCCTTCGGCCTCCTCTACGACCACTACCAGGCCTCCGTCTACCGCTTCCTCTTCTACCGCACCCGTTCCACGCAGCTGGCCGAGGACCTCACGTCGGAGACGTTCTTCCGGGCGCTGCGGTCGATGAGCGGATTCCGGTGGCAGGGCAAGGACTTCGGCGCCTGGCTGATGACCATCGCCCGCAACCTGTGCACCGACCACTTCAAGGCCGGCCGGACCCGCCTCGAGCAGACCACCGAGGACATGTCGGCGCACGACGACGCCACCGAGGGTCCGGAGTCGGCCGTGCTGGCCTCCCTGACGAACGAGCTGCTCATGCAGGCGCTCACCGAGCTGCCCGACGAGCAGCGCGACTGTCTCATCATGCGGTTCCTACAGGGCCTGAGCATCGCCGAGACCGCGGCGGTCCTCGGCCGCAGCGACGGTGCGGTGAAGCAGCTCCAGCTGCGCGGCGTCCGCAACCTGGCGAAGCTGATGCCGGAGGGGGTGCGGGACGCGTGAGAAGCTACTCATCGGTCACCTCCGTCACAGCCGTAACTTCCCGCGAGGGCGGGTCGTTGAGGTCTGCGACCGGGGGCCAGTGGGGCCCGCTGGCAGCTGACACGACAGGACGTCCTCGATGAGCCCGGTGCTCGCGTCGCGGCGGCGCGCGGAGGAGTTCAACACCCTCGTCGAGTCCTCGACCGGGGCGATGCACTCGCGGTACGCCGATGCCATCGAGCTCGTGGAGCAGCTGCGCGCGCTGGAGCCCCCAGCACCCCGAGCCGACTTCACCGCGGCACTGCGTGAGCAGCTGATGGAGGCGGCCGACACCCTGCTGCTCCCGGCTCCCGACAGCGCTCGCGACACGGCCGCCGATGCCGCGGCCGCCGCCCGGCTGACGCTGCCGCCGCGGCGGACCGCCCGCGACCGCCGGATCGCGGCCGCTGTCGGCGTGGTCGCCATCGTCGGCGCCAGTACCTCGATCGCGGTCGCTGCGCAGACGGCACTGCCCGGTGAGATGCTCTACCCCGTCAAGCGGCTGCTCGAGACCGCCGAGACCGGCGTCCACCTCAGTGACGGCGGCAAGGGTGCCGCGCTCCTCTCCAACGCGTCCGACCGGCTGGCTGAGGCCACCGCGCTCAGTCGGACCAGCGACCTCGACGAGTCCGACAGGATCGCCTCGACCCTGACGACGTTCAGCGAGCAGGCCGTCGAGGCCAGCGACCTGTTGCTCGACGACTACGCCGCCAACGGCGACCGCTCGTCGATCGAGACCCTCAACGAGTTCACGGTCAGCAGCATGGCGACGCTGACGCAGCTCGAAGCAGTCCTGCCACCGGGTGCTCGCGACGAGCTGAAGCAGGCGGCCGAGGTCCTGGTCGAGATCGACTCGGCAGCCTCGTCGGCCTGTCCGGCGTGCCGGGGCGGGATCGACCAGATCCCGGCCCTGTTGCTGTCGATCGCCCAGCTGCCGGATCCGACGACGACGGTTCCACCGGGGATCGACGAACGACTCGGCGACGGCCGGCAGTCCGCCATCGAGAAGGGGGACGGCACGGCCAGCGATCCGCAGGACTCCTCTGACGGGACCGGTCCGATCAAGATCCCTGACCTTCCCTCGGTCGACAACGGTGCCGAGGAGGAGGACCCGACCGGCCCGATCGACGGCCTGCTCGACGGCCTCACGGGCCAGGGAGACAAGAACGCCTCCAACGGCGGCGCGGGTGGCAAAGGTGGTAAGGACGGCAAGAACCCTGACGGGGGCGGGAACCTGATCGACGACACGGTCGGTGCCGTCGGGGACGTCCTCGACCTGCTCGACGACCCGCTCGCGCCCTGACTCTGCCGCGCGCCGGAGGTCCTGCGGTCAGCGCCGGGGGTTGACCCCGAACACCGAGTCGCGCCGCATCAGCAGCGAGTACAGCGACTGCTGGATCGTCTCGCGCACCTGATCGGTGACGTTGAACACGAGCATCGGGTCGTCCACGGCCCCGTCGTCGAACTCGTCGGTCCGGATCGGCTCGCCGAACTCCATCAGCCACTTCGACGGCAGCGGTACGAGTCCGAGCGGCCCCAGCCACGGGAAGAACGGCGTGATCGGGATGTAGGGGACTCCCAGCAGCCGGGCGAGGGACGGCAGGTTCCCGACCAGCGGGTAGATCTCCTCTGCTCCCACCACGGACAACGGAATGATCGGCACCTGGGTGCGCAACGCGGCCGAGACGAACCCGCCACGGCCGAACCGCTGGAGCTTGTAGCGCTCGGCGTACGGCTTGCCGATCCCCTTGAACCCCTCGGGCCAGACGCCGACCAGCTCGCCGCCGGCGAGCATCCGCTCGGCGTCCTCGTTGCAGGCCAGGGTGGCGCCGCTCTTGCGAGCCATCGAGCTGACCACCGGCAACCGGAACACCAGGTCCGCGCCGAGCGGCCGCAGGTGCCGGCCGGTGGCGTCATGGACGGTGTACATCGTCATCAGCCCGTCCACCGGCAGCGTGCCGGAGTGGTTGGAGACGACGAGCGCCCCGCCCTCGGTGGGGATGTTGTCAGCGCCGATCACGTCGATCCGGAACCACCTCTCGGCGATCGGGCGCAGCGCCGCCAGCAGGAACCGGTCGGTCACCTCGAGGTCGAAGCCGTACTCGTCGACGGTGTACTCGCCGGTGAGGCGCCGCCGCAGGAAGGCGAGGAACCGTGCGAGTTGCGGCTCCCAGTCCTCACCGAAGACCTCCTTCGCCGCGAACTGGAAGGCCCCGATCCACTCCGCGGGAGTGATGCCACCCAGCGGTGCCCGCTCGGTGACGGTCGCGGGTGCCGGTGCGGCGGCAGCTTCCGGCTGCGACTCGGACGCCGGCGTCTGCTGCGGCGGGAGCGCCTTCCGCGGCGGCTGCGCCTTCCGCGGCGGGGGCGCCTTGCGCGGCGGAGGCCGCGGAGCCTCCGTCGACGGCTCTGCCCCCGACCCCGCCTCGGCCGGGGTGCTCTCCGCCCGGGGCGAACGCTTGCGCCCACCCGCGAGCCCGCGCGCGGCGGACGAGGGCCGGGCGGTGCCGCTGCCCCGACCCGGCCGGCCGCGGGTACCGATCGGGATGATCTCGGCGTCACCCACGGGGCGCTCCGGTGGGCTCGGGCAGCCCGGTCTCCACGAGTTCCGCGGCGCGGTCGATCAACCGGACGGCGTACCCGCCGGTGGGCGTGAGAGCGCGACCGAAGTCCTCGAGTGCCTCCGCCGTCGTGTGGCGCGGGTGGAAGCCGAGCTCCTCGCGCATCCGCGTGGTGTCGATCCCGCGGCCGTAGGTCAGGAGCCCGAGCTGCTCGGGCGAGAAGTCGGCGAGCCGGGCCTGCCGCAGGGTCGAGCCGAGGCTGCCCACGGCGAACCCCGGCAGCTTCACGCTCGGACGCTGCAGCCGACGGATCGCCTGCGACAGCAGGATCACGCCGTCGCCGGCGACGTTGAACGTGCCGGTGGGAGCGTCGTGGACCGCCAACGTCATCACGTCGAAGAGGTCGTCCTCGTGAAGGAACTGCAGCCGCGGGTCGAACCCGAGCACGGTGGGGATGACCGGCATCCGGAAGTACGACGTGAGCGGGCTCTGCACATGAGGACCCATCACGTTGGCGCACCGCAGGAGGGTGACGCGGACGTCCGGGCGGCGCCGGGCGAAGCCGCGCACGTAGGACTCAACCTCGGCCGCGTCCTTCGCGTAGCCGGAGCGGGGTGCCCGGCGCGGTTCCATCTCCTCGGTGAACATCGCGGGGTCGCGGCTGCTCGCGCCGTACACGGTAGAGGTCGACTTCACCACCAGCCGCTTCAGTCCGGGAGCGCGCTGCGCGGCGGCGAGGAGCTGCATCGTCCCGATGACGTTGAGCTCCTTCATGGTGTGCCGGCCGCCGGCGCTGCCCGGGGTGGCGATCACGCTCATGTGGACGACCGTGTCGACGTCCTCCTTGGCGATCACCTTGGCGATCACCGGGTTGCGGATGTCGGCGCGGACGAACGAGACGTCGCCCATGTCGCCTCGTGGCGGCACGGCGTCGACCCCGATGACGCGCGCCACGCCCTCGGAGGCGGCCAGAGCCCGGGCGTACCGACGGCCGAGGTCGCGTGAGACCCCGGTGACCAGGACGACCATGCCGTCGGCGCTCATGACCCGGCGGGGGAGGCGGCGGTGGCTACTTGCCGAGCTTGCGACGCTGGACGCGCGTCTTCTTCAGCAGCTTGCGGTGCTTCTTCTTGGCCATGCGCTTACGCCGCTTCTTGATGACTGAACCCACAGGGAGAACCTTTCGACGACACGGGCCGCTGGGTGGACCCGGCGGCGGGGCAAGCGTAACCGCCGGGCACAGGGCAGCAGAATCCGAGCAGGCGTCGGCCCGCCCGGACCGGCCCGGGTGGGATCAGGCGTCAAGCCGGCTCAGCCGGCGCTGTAGAAGCTCTTCCGGAGGTACTCGTCCACATCCTCCTCGGTGACCCGGAAGGAACGGCCGACCCGCACGGCAGGAAGCTCGCCACTGTGGACGAGCCGGTAGACGGTCATCTTGGAGACCCGCATCATCGATGCGACTTCAGCGACCGTGAGGAATTTGGGATCGGTGTAGTCCCCAGGGGTGTTCACCATCGTGCACCGGCTTTCTCTGCGGCACGCCACCGGCTTCCCCGCCGGTGGGCCCACGTGCAGGTGAAGGATAGTGCCTGGTGTGATTGATGGGGAAGTAAATGACCCATGAAACTCAAGTGATTCGGCGTGGCGACTTGCGTCATACCCGTCATCATGCCCCACCCGCCATGCCCACCCACTATGCCCAGCCTCACCAGGGAAGCGGGTCCAGCCCGTGCCACGGGAACACCTCGGAGCGGGTGGCGTTGATGGCGCGGTCCAGCCAGCTGTTCGGGTCGAATCCCTCCGACCAGTCGCGATACGCGGGATCGCGGCCGTCGGTGAGGCTGGTCGGCGCCCTGGCTCCCAGCCGGGTCTCGACGTACTCGCGCCACCCGGGCGGCGTGGGCGTGGCCGGGTCGAGCGGGGCTCCGGCCACGATCGCCAGCAGGTGCGTCCAGGCCCGCGGCACGACCTGGACCACGGCGTACCCGCCACCGCCGGTCGCGACCCAGCGACCGTTCGCGACCTCGTGGGCGAGGTCGTGCAGCGCGAGGTACGCCGCACGCTGGCCGTCGACGGTGAGCATCAGGTGCGCCAGCGGGTCGTCGAGGTGGGAGTCGCAGCCGTGCTGGGTGACGAGCACCTCCGGCTTGAACTCGTGGAGCAGCGCTGGGACCACCGCGTGGAACGCGCGCAGCCAGCCGGCGTCGCCGGTGCCGGGCGGCAGCGCCACGTTGACGGCCGAGCCCTGGGCATCGGGTCCACCCACGTCGTTCGGGAAACCGGTCCCGGGGAACAGCATCTGCCCGGTCTCGTGCAGGGAGATGGTGAGCACCCGCGGGTCGTTCCAGAAGATCTTCTCCACGCCGTCGCCGTGATGGACGTCGACGTCGACGTACGCGACCCGCTCGGCGCCCCGATCGAGGAGGCTGCGGATCCCGACCGCGACGTCGTTGTAGACGCAGAAGCCGCTGGCCCGGTCAGGCATGCCGTGGTGGAGCCCCCCGGTGATGTTGGCACTGTGGAGGCTGCGACCGCTCCACACCTGGTCGAACGCCTCGAGGCTGGCGCCGACGACGTGAGCCGCGGCGTGGTGCATGTCGCGGAAGACCGGGTTGTCCTCGCTGCCGAGTCCGCACCGGTCGTCGTGCTCGCCCGTCGTGCCGGCGCGGGTCACGGCTTCGATCAGCTCTGGTTCGTGGACGGTGAGCAGCTGCTCCACCGTGGCGACCGGCGCGTCGACCAGCCGCAGCCGGTCACCGGTGACCCCGAGCTCGGAGGCGAGCCGCATCGTGAGGTCGACCCGCAGCGGTGACATCGGGTGGCTCGGCCCGAAGTCGTACTCGGTGAGGCTCGGGTCGAAGACGACGGTCGCCGGGCCAGCGCACGTCACCATGCTCGGAAACCTACCCGCCCCGTTGATTCGTGCAGGTGCGGCAGTCCAGTCGCGGGTGTGCGGCCAGGGCCGTGTCGCAACCGCGCGACTCAGGTGCCGCAAGCACGCGAATCAACGTCAGGAGCCCTCGGCCAGCTCGCGGGACCGGTCGCGGGCGGCCTCCATGGCCGCGAGGAACGCAGCACGCACCTTGTGGATCTCGAGCTCGCGCAGCGCCGCGGCGGTCGTCCCGCCGGGTGAGGTGACCTGCTCGCGCAGCACGACGGGGTGGGTCCCGGTCTCACGCAGCATGGTCGCCGAGCCGACCACGGTCTGCACGACCAGCTCGGTGGCCGTGGCGCGGGGCAGCCCGAGGTGGACGCCCGCCTCGATCATCGACTCGACGACGAAGAAGAGGTACGCCGGACCAGAGCCCGAGATCGCGGTGACCGCGTCCATCTGGCGCTCCGGGACGCGCAGGACCTTGCCGGTCGAGGCCATCAGCGACTCCGCCTCCGCAAGGTGCGCGTCGTCGCAGTGGGAGCCAGGAGCGATCGCGGCCATGCCTTCGTCGACCAGCGCAGGCGTGTTCGGCATGACCCGTACCACCGCGACGCCATCGGGAACGCGGGCCTCGATGAACGCGGTGGTGATACCGGCGGCCAGCGAGACGAGGAGCTGGCCGGGCCGCAGCTCGGGTGCGACCTCCTCGAGGAGGTCGGCCATGTCCTGCGGCTTGACGACGACCGCGATCGTGTCGGCCTTGCGCGCGGCGTCGATGTTCGAGACGACCGCGACGCCGTACCGCTCCTCGAGCTCACGTGCGCGGTCGGGCCGCTTCTCGCCGATCAGCAGCGCGTCCACCCGGCGTCCGGCCCGGACCAGGCCGGACAGCAGCGTCTCCCCCATCACACCGGCGCCCAGGATCGCGGTCTGGTTCATGGACGGGCTCACTTCTTCGAGATCAGGGACTTCACGAAGAATGACAGGTTGGACGGCTTCTCGGCGAGCCGTCTCATGAGGTAGCCGTACCACTCGGTGCCGTAGGGGATGTAGACGCGCACCGTCTCGCCCGCCCGGGCCAGGCGGCGCTGCTCGGTGGGCCGGATCCCGTAGAGCATCTGGTACTCGTAGCTGCCCTTGGAGCGACCGAACCGACTGGCGAGCGACGCCGCGATCGCGACCATCCGCGGGTCGTGCGTCGCGATCATCGGGTAGCCGTCCCCGGCGAGCAGCACCTTGAGGCACCGGACGTAGGACTTGTCGATGTCGATCCGGTCCTGGAAGGCGACCCCCTCCGGCTCGAGGTAGGCGCCCTTGCACAGCCGCACCCGCGAGCCCTCGTAGGCGAGCGCCCGACAGTCGGACTCGGTGCGGTGGAGCGCCGCCTGGAGCACCGCGCCGGTCTCGGGGAAGTCCTTGCGCAGCTCGCGCAGGATCGCCAGCGTCGAGTCGGTGGTGGTGTGGTCCTCCATGTCGAGGGTGACCGTCGTGCCGGCGTTGCGCGCGGCCCGGCAGATGGTGCGGGCGTTCTCGAGCGCGATCTTGTGCCCGCCCCCGAACCCGGCGTCGTCGGGCAGCGCCTGACCCACCGCCGACAGCTTCACCGACACCTCGGACCTGCGGGTCAGGCCGGCCGCCGACAGCGCCTGCAGCAGCTCGACGTACGCCGCCACGGTCGCGTCGGCCTGCTCGGCGTCGAGGGTGTCCTCGCCGAGGAAGTCGAGTGTCACCGTCAGCCCGTCCTCGACCAGCTCGGCGGTGGCCGTGACCGCCTCCTCGGTGGTCTCCCCGGGGACGTAGTTGTGCACGATCCCGGAGGAGACAGGCATCGCGGTGACGAGGTTCTTGACCTGCTGGCTGCGGGCGAGCATCAGCAGCGGCTGGCGAAGCAACGGCATGCCAGACAGGCTACGGCGTCCGCCGCCTCAACGTCGCAGCGCCGAGGGCCAGGCCGCCGACCACGAAGCCGAGCACGATCCCCAGGTCACCCCACACCTCCCCCACCTCGCTGCTCTGGGTGAGCGTCTTCATCGCGTCCACGGCGTACGACAGCGGGAGGACGTTGCTGATGGCCTCCAGTACGTCGGGCATCGCCGAACGAGGCACGAAGAGGCCACACAGGAGCAGCTGCGGCAGGACCACGGCCGGCATGAACTGCACCGCCTGGAACTCGGTGGCCGCGAACGCGCTCACGAACAGACCGAGCGCGGTGCCCAGGACGGCGTCGACGACGGCGACCAGGCCGAGCAGCCACACCGGCCCCAGCACCTCCAGGCCGAGCAGGCCGACGCTCAGGGCGACCGCGAGCAGTGCCTGGACGGTCGCCACGAGGCCGAACGCGAGCGCGTAGCCGAGCAGGAAGTCACCCTTGCCCATCGGCATGGCGAGCAGCCGTTCGAGGGTGCCGCTGGAGCGTTCACGCAGGGTCGTCACGCTGGTGACCAGGAACATGATGATGAACGGGAACAGTGCCAGCAGCGCCGGCCCGAACCGGTCGAAGATGTCACCGGGCAGGTCCTCGAACATCCACCACAGCAAGGTGATCAGGACGCATGGGACCACCAGCAGCATCGCCAGCGTGCGGTGGTCGCGGCGCAGCTGGGTCAGCACTCGGGCGGCGACCGCAACGGTGACCCGGCGGTTCATGCCACCTCCTCCTTCACGATCGTGAGGAACGCCTGCTCGACGTCGTCGGCGCCGGCCTTCTCCTTGATCTCCTCCGGGGTGCCGTCGGCGATGATCCGGCCGTCGCGCATGAGCAGCAGTCGGTCGCACCGCTCGGCCTCGTCCATGACGTGGCTGCTGACGAGCACCGCGGCGCCCTCGTCCGCCAGGCGGTGGAAGAGGTTCCAGAGCTCCACCCGCAGTACCGGGTCGAGGCCCACGGTCGGCTCGTCGAGGATCAGAACCTCTGCGTCACCGAGGAGCGCCACTGCGAGATTGGCCCGGCTGCGCTGCCCGCCGGAGAGGTTCGCGAGCACCTGGTCGCGGTGGCTCTCGAGATCGACCGCCGCGACCGCCCGGTCGATCGCTGCCCGGTTCAGGCCGAGCACCCGCGCGAAGAACGTGAGGTTCTCGTCGACGGTCAGGTCGTCGTACACGCTCGCTGCCTGGGTCTGGTAGGCGACCCGGTCCCGGAGCCCGCTGCTGCCGGCCGGCTCCCCCAGCACCGCGACGCCGCCTCCCCGGACCCGCTGCACGCCGACGATGGCCCGCATCAACGTGGACTTGCCGCAGCCGCTGGGCCCGAGCAGGCCGGTGACCTGCCTGGGCGGGATGGTCAGGTCGAGGCCGTGCAGCACCTCTCGTCCGGAGCGGACGACCGCCAGTCCGGCCACCTCCACCGCGTTTTTCACCATACGATGAATTATGCTCCGGCCACCGGGCTAGGGCAAGGGGTCGCTGAGGTAGCGCTGGATCGTGGGCGCGTACGTCGCGACCACCTGCTCGCTCGGCATCGACGCGAGCGGCTCGACCCGCAGCACGTAACGCAGCAGGATCAGCCCGATCACCTGACTGGCCACGAGCGGCATCCGGTGCTCCGGCCGGTCGACCCCCAGCGCCTCGCCCACCGGCCGGATGATCACCGGCAGGAAGCCCTCGGTGAGCAGTCGCGAGGAGGAGGGGTCCATCATGGCGCGGGCGACCGCGACCAGGCCCGGTTGCAGCGTGGGGTCGTCCCACACCGAGACGAACGCCGAGACGAACCGCTCGCCCGCACCGTCCACGCCACCGGCGAGCGCCGGGGCCAGCACCTGCCGCGGGTCGACCGGTAGCCGCATCGCCGCGAGGAACAGCTCGTCCTTGCTGCCGAAGTAGTGGTGCACCAGCGCGGCGTCGACGCCGGCGTCCGCCGCGACCGCCCGGATGGTCGTGCCGGCGAACCCGTGGTCGGCGAACCGGGAGCGCGCGGCGGTGAGGATCGCGGCACGCGTGTCGGGTGCCCCCGGACGGCGACCCCTACGGCCGCTCATCTCGCACGCACGACGAAGTGCTCACGCGCGAACTCCAGCGACTCCCGCAGGTCCTTCTCTCGTAGCTCTCGGGTCGTCGCCTTGCGGGTGTTGATCTCCACCACCACCTCGCCGTCGAACCCGGCATCGGCGACGTGCCGGAGGAACGCATCGGCCTTCATGATCCCTCGCCCGGGCACGAGGTGCTCGTCCTTCGCCGAGCCGCTGCCGTCGGTGAGGTGCACGTGCCGCAGCCGGCTCCCCATCCGGACCGCCATCTCGATCGGGTCGGAGGCCGCGAGCGCCGCGTGCGACAGGTCGATCGTCATGTTCGCGTAGGACTCCTCCGACGGGTCCCACCCCGGGAGGTACATCTCCATGGACCGCCGCGTCCGGGGCTTGGCGGACGCCCTCCACGGGTACATGTTCTCGACGGCGAAGGCGATGCCGGTCGACTCCTCCAGGGCCGCGATGCCGTCGACGAACCCGGCGGCGTACTCCTTCTGCCAGCGGAACGGCGGGTGCACCACGACCACGCGTGCACCGACCGCCGCCGCCATCTCCGCGGACCGTTCCAGCTTGCCCCACGGCTCGGTTCCCCAGACCCGTTGGGTGAACAGCAGACAGGGCGCGTGGACCGCGCAGACCGGGATGCCGTGGTGCTCGCTCAGCTGGGTGATCGCGGAGGTCTGCTGGCTGAGCGCGTCGATACCGACCATCACCTCGATCGCGTCGTAGCCCACCTGCGCCGCGTACGCGAAGGCATGGGCGGACGACTCGGGGTAGACCGAGGCGGTCGAGAGGCCGATCCGGGACACGTCTATCGGTCCTGGCCGTCCCAGCTGATCGCGTCGATCCGATCGAGGATCACACCCTCGCGCATCGCCCACGGGCAGATCTCGAGCTCCGCCAGCTCGAAGATGTCCATCGCCGCGACTGCCACCAGCGCGCCCGGCAGGATCTGGTGGGTGCGGCTCGGAGAGACTCCGGGCAGCTCACCGAGCTCCGCGTCGGACATCGCCGCGAGCTTGGGGATCCACGCGCTCAGCTCCTCGCCCCGCAGCACGCGCGCCACCAGCGGCCCCTCAGCCGACGGGGCGGCGCCACAGATCCGGGCCAGCGAGCGGAACGTCTTCGACGTCGCCACCGCGTGGTCGGGCGCTCCGTGCCGCAGCAGGTTCCCGGCGTCGCGGGCGATCTCGGCGCGGATCCACCTGCGCAGCTCACGGATCGTCGACTCGGACCGGTCCTGCGCCAGATGGTCGCGCGCGAGCCGAGCCGCGCCGAGCGGCAGCGACCAGGCGACGTCGGGAGCCTCGTCGCCACCGGCCGCGATCTCGAACGAACCGCCACCGATGTCGAAGACGGCCAGCCGACCGGAGGACCATCCGAACCAGCGGCGTACGGCGAGGAACGTCAGTCGGGCCTCGCCCTCTCCCGGCAGCACCGCGATGTCGACGCCGGTCCGCTCACGGACCTCGGCCAGCAGGTCGTCGGAGTTGGTGGCGTCACGCACCGCGGACGTCGCGAACGGGAGCATCTCCTCGCACCCCTTGTCCTCGGCGACCACCAGGGCGGAGGCGACGAAGTCGACGAGAGCGTCGATGCCGGACCGGGAGACCGCGCCGTCTCCGTCGAGGTGCTCGGCAAGTCGCAGCGGCTGCTTGTGGGAGTACGCCGGGAGCGGGGCCGCACCGTGGTGCGCGTCCACCACCAGCAGGTGGCCGGTGTTGGAGCCGATGTCGAGCACGCCCAGGCGCATGGGGCCGAATCTACCGGGCACGTAGGCTGGACCGGTGCCCGAAGTCCCCCTGGGGTTCCCCCGTGCCTGGGTCGAGTTCGTCGATCCTGCCGACGCCGACCAGGTCTTCCGCTGCGACCTGACCTGGCTCACCTCGCGCTACATGTGCATCTTCGGCCGTGGCTGCGCCGGCATCTACGCCGACGCGCCCGACACGGGCTGCTGCACGCTCGGGGCTCACTTCTCCGACGCGGACGACCAGCGACGCGTGGCACGGTTCGTCGCGGAGCTGACCCCGGAGCAGTGGCAGTTCCACCCGGGCCGGACCGTGCGCAAGCGGGACTGGATCGAGAAGGACGAGGACGGCGAGCCCAAGACGCGGACGATCGAGGTCGACGGCCAGTCGGCGTGCGTGTTCCACAACCGCACCGACTTCGCGCCGTCCAGCGGGCCTGGCGGCGCCGGCTGCGCGCTGCACGGCCTGGCGCTCCAGCAGGGTCGAGAGCCGCTCGAGACCAAGCCGGACGTCTGCTGGCAGCTGCCGATCCGCCGCACGTTCCGCACCGTCGAGCGGCAGGACGACACGTCGTACACCGAGGTCACGATCACCGAGTACGACCGGCGCGGCTGGGGACCGGGCGGCCACGACCTGGACTGGTACTGCTCCGGCAACACCGAGGCGCACGTCGCTCCGTCGCCGCTCTACGTCACCAACGAACCGGAGCTGGTGGAGCTGATGGGACGCCCGGCGTACGACGAGCTGGCCGGCCACTGTGAGGAGCACCTGCGGTCGCGATCGGCCCTCGCGCTCCACCCGGCGGACCCGCCGGCCTCTGCTTGACGTCAAGAAAAACCGACCCCGCTGTCCGGCCTGGGCAAGCCATTGCTCACAATGATCGGCATGCGCTTGGACCATCTCTCGTTTGCAGCCGGACCGGATGGCCTTGCCAGCACTGCCCAGCGGATCGGGGGATTGCTCGGCACCGAGTTCCGTGACGGCGGTGTGCATCCCCGCTTCGGCACCCGCAACATGATCCTGCCCCTCGCGGGCCACACCTACCTCGAGATCGTCGAGGTGCTCGACCACCCCGCCTCCGACAAGGCACCCTTCGGCCAGGCCGTCCGCGCCCGCTCACAGCTCGGCGGCGGCTGGCTCGGCTGGGTCGTCGCGGTCGACGACATCGCCGCGGTGGAGCAGCGTCTTGGGCGCGAGGCCGCGCCCGGCAACCGGAAGCGACCCGACGGCACGGAGCTGCTGTGGAAGCAGATCGGTATCAACGGGCTGCTCGCAGACCCGCAGCTGCCGTTCTTCGTGCAGTGGGAGAGCCCGGCGTCGATGCACCCGAGCGCCGGAGCCAGCAACGACTACTCCCTGGCCTGCCTGGAGATCGCCGGCGACCCGCAGCGGGTCTCGGAGTGGCTCGGCGAGACGGTCGAGGCGCCGCTGGAGGACGTCAAGGTCGAGTGGGTCGCCCCGAACGGCACCCCGGGGATCATCGCCGCGCAGGTCCAGACGCCCAACGGGCTCGTGCGTCTCTGAGCATGGCTGTCGGGGCGCGACCGAGCCCCAACATCTGGCACCACCCGGAGACCTACGAGGTCGAGAACCGGGCCTTCGACCGCGACGGGTCGCTGTGGTCGCTGATGGAGTCGCTGGCCCCGTGCGGTGGGCGCACCGTCCTGGACCTCGGCTGCGGCACCGGCTTCCACCTGGCGCGCTTCGCTGACGAGGCCGCCGAGGTGATCGGCGTCGAGCCGCATCCGTCGCTGGCCGCACTGGCGCGTCGTCGTACTCGCGGCCTGCCGAACGTCACCGTCCTCGAGGGCCTCGCCGAGGCGCTTCCGCTCCCGCCGGCGTCGGTCGACCTCGTTCACGCCCGCTGGGCCTACTTCTTCGGGCCCGGTTGCGAGCCGGGTCTCGCCGAGCTCGATCGCGTCGTTCGGCGAGGTGGCACCGCGTTCGTGATCGACAACGACCCCACCCGGTCGACGTTCGGCCGCTGGTTCGCCCGCGGCTACCCCACGGCCGACGCGGTCGCCGTCGAGCGGTTCTGGTCCGCCCGCGGCTGGACCCGGTACCCGCTCGACCTCGCCTGGGAGTTCGACTCACGCGCCGACCTCGAGGCGGTCGTCCGGATCGAGCTCCCCACCGCCGTCGCCGAGGACGTCCTCGCGTCGTACGACGGCACCTCCGTCGACTACGCCGTCAACCTCTGGTCGCGGCAGTACTGATTCGACGCGTTTCGGGCGCCGGGTGCAGGATTCCCCGGCGAGCCGGGGACTCATGCACTACTAGGCCTTTGCAACCCCCGAGGAGTGCATGGACGGAGCCGGTGCGGTGACTGGTGAGGCTGATGGGATGACGCGGTTCCCAAGCGGTGACCCGGGCCGGACGGGTTCTCCACAGGCGCGAACAGGCTGCGTGTAGCGGACGGCCGCGGGGGCATCTCTGGTGCATGACCAAGCTCCTCATCCCCGCCATCCAGGACGTGATCCTGCGTCGTGAGCTCATCGAG
Organism: Nocardioides sp.; assembly: GCF_036374615.1. GTDB lineage: Bacteria > Actinomycetota > Actinomycetes > Propionibacteriales > Nocardioidaceae > Nocardioides. The sequence goes on along the minus strand of NZ_DASUTK010000041.1, from coordinate 12,106 downwards.
GCCGGCCACACCGACCGCGACATAGCCAAGCTGGTGAAGGCCGGCGACCTCGCCAGGGCCCGGCACGGTGCGTACGTCGACGGTGCGCGGTGGCAGGCCGAGGACGAGACCGGGCGTCTCAGGCTCCGCTCGCGGGCGGTCCTGAGGCAGGCCAAGGCGCCTGTCGTGCTCAGCCACACCGCGGCCGCCGCGGAGTACGACGCCCCGTTGTGGGACGTGCCCACGGACATCGTTCACGTCACCCGCAGGGATCGGAAGGCAGGTCGCAACGAAGCCGGCGTTCGGCAGCATCAGGGCCTCCTTTTGGCGGAGGACGTGGTGACCCGCGCCGGTGTAGACGTCACGTGCGCGACTCGGACGGCGATCGACGTCACCACCGTCGCTGGAACGGAATCCGCCCTGTGCGTGGTCAACCACCTGTTGCATGAACGGCACACTGACCTCATTGCCATCCGCCGAAGGTACGAGGCGATGGTGCACGATCCCTACACACTGCGCACCGACCTCGTGCTGAGGTTGGCGGATCCACGGGTCGAATCGATCGGCGAATCGCGCACCGCGTTCTTGATGTGGCAGCAGGGCATCCCGTACGCCGAGCCGCAATTCGTGATCACAGACGAGCTCGGTCGTGAGATAGCACGCCTCGACTTTGCGTGGCCACGCCGCGGGTGCTGGCTCGAGTTCGACGGCAAGCAGAAGTATGTGAAGTTCCTACGCGAGGGAGAGAGCGTGACGGATGCCGTGCTCCGTGAGAAGCAACGCGAGGACCTGATTCGCGAGGTGACCGGCTGGCGCTGCCTTCGGATCACGTGGGCCGACCTCGCGAATCCCGAGCGGCTGGCAGCGCGCATCCGCCGTTTCCTCGGCTGACGTCGCAGCACCAGCCACACCGCCTGGCCGATCCCTGCACTCCTTGGCCGTTGCAACACCCGAGGTGTGCATGACTCCCCGGCGAGCCGGGGAATCATGCAGACCCAACCTCAGCTGGTGCCCCGCACGATCAGCTCGGGGCTGAGCAGGACGCCACCGGCGCGAATCGGGGGCTGGGTCAGCAGACCCTCGAGGGCGCGCACGATCTCCACCGCCACCTCCTCGAGCGGCTGCCGGACCGACGTCAGGCCGGGCGGCACGACCTGCGCCACCTGCGAGTCGTCGAACCCGACCACCGCGGCGTCGCGGCCGGGGACCAGTCCCCGGTCGGCCAGCGTGTGGAGGACGCCCATGGCGAGGGTGTCGGACGCGCAGACGAAACCGGTGGGCTGCGCCTCGTCCAGCAGCACCGCCGACGCCTCGCGACCGCTGGCGACGGTGTCCTCGGAGCGGGACGCGAGCCCGCTGGTGGCGAGGCCGTTCGAGCGCATCGCCCTGGTCCAGCCGGTACGGCGGTCCTCGCCGATCAGCTGCTCCTTGCGCCAGCCGATCCAGGCGATCCGCTGGTGGCCGCGCTCGATCAGGTGCTCCGTGGCCAGCTCGGCACCGGCCGCGCCGTCGACGTCGACCCAGGGGTGGTGCGCCTCGGGGTTGTCCCACGGGCGGCCGAACGCGACGAAGGGTGCGCGACGCGACTCCAGCCACGCCGCCTGCGGGTTCCCCAGGTAGGTGTCGGTCGCGACGAACGCGTCCACGGCGGTGGAGCGCAGCAGCGCGTCGTACCCGGCCGTCGGGTCCTGCGGGTCGCCCGGGAACAGCAGCACGTGGTAGCCCGCGGCGCTGGAGGTCTCCACGAGGGAGTGGACGAACCGGTCCATGGTGGCGTTGGCGGTCCCCTCCTGCACGGGCGCGAACCGCAGCCCGATCAGGTGGCTGGTCCTGGTGCGCAGGTTCCGGGCCGCCCGGTTGGGCGAGTAGCCGAGCTCGTCGATCGCCTCGAGCACCCGCGCGAGGGTGTCGGGCCGCAGCAGGTCCGGGTTGTTGACCGCGTTGGACACGGTCTGGCGGGACACACCGGCGAGCTCGGCGACGTCCGCGAGCGTCGGTGGCACCGCCGACGCCCGGTAGCCCGGCACCCGCGTCATCGCGCCTCCTCGCCCGAGTTGATCGTTCCAATGGGGAGGATACAAGGCGGGTACGGCGCTCCGGTGCGCGGTCGATGCGAGTGGTCCGCCGCGTCGGAAGCCGGCGTGTCGGCGACGTGACCTACCGTCTCCCCCATGTCGAGGACCGGGGCCAGGAGTGCCGCCAAGCCGCGCCCCGCCTACCGCTGCAGCGAGTGCGGCTGGGAGACGGCGAAGTGGGTGGGTCGCTGCGGCGAGTGCCAGGCGTGGGGCTCGGTCGCCGAGGTCGCCGCGCCGACCACCCGGGCAGTCGCCGGACCGGTGACCCGGCCGGCCGTCCCGATCGGTGAGGTGTCGGTCGAGGAGTCGGCGTTCCGCAGCAGCGGCGTGCCCGAGCTCGACCGCGTCCTCGGTGGCGGACTGGTGCCGGGTGCCGCGATCCTGCTGGCCGGTGAGCCCGGGGTCGGCAAGAGCACGCTGCTGCTCGAGGTGGCCGCGCAGACCGCGCGCTACCAGCGCCGCACGCTCTACGTCACCGGCGAGGAGTCGGCGTCCCAGGTCCGGCTGCGAGCCGACCGCACCCGCGGGGTCCACGAGGAGCTCTTCCTCGCGGCCGAGACCGACCTCGGGGCCGTCCTCAGCCACATCGAGGAGGTCCGGCCCGAGCTGCTCGTGGTCGACTCGATCCAGACCATCTCGGCCGGCGACCTCGACGGGGTCCCGGGGGGCGTGACGCAGGTCAAGGAGGTCGCGGCCGCCCTGATCCGGATGGCCAAGACCCGCAACATCACCACCGTCCTGGTCGGCCACGTCACCAAGGACGGCTCGATCGCCGGGCCGCGCGTCCTGGAGCACGTCGTCGACGTGGTGCTCCACTTCGAGGGCGACCGCAACTCCCGGTTCCGGATGGTGCGGGCGATGAAGAACCGGTTCGGGCCGGTCGACGAGGTGGGTTGCTTCGACCTGTCCGCCGAGGGCATCGTCGCGGTGACCGACCCGACCGGGCTCTTCGTCGAGAACCACGACCAACAGGTGCCAGGCACCTGCGTGGCGGTCACGATGGAGGGGCGCCGGCCGCTGCTCGCCGAGGTGCAAGCGCTGGTCACCCATACCGCCGCCGAACGGCCACGTCGTACGACGAGCGGGCTCGACTCGTCGCGGGTCGCGATGGTCCTCGCCGTGCTCCACCAGCACTGCGGCATCCGGCTCCACCAGCAGGACGTCTTCGCCTCGACCGTCGGCGGCGCCCGGCTCGTCGAGCCGGCGACCGACCTGGCGATCGCGGTCGCGCTGGCGTCGGCATCCACCGGGCGCCCGGCTCCGCGCGGCGTCGTCGCGATGGGCGAGCTGGGACTCGCCGGCGAGCTGCGCAAGGTCCGCGACCTCCCGCAACGGATCGCGGAGGCCGCCCGGCTCGGGTTCCAGGTGGCGGTGGTGCCCGGCCGCAGCGGTGGCCGCGACCGCGACGTCGACGGGATGCGTGTGATCGAGGTGTCCGACGTCGCCTCCGCGCTCAGACTGCTCTCGCTGGTCGGCGACCGCTGATCCGACCGGGGAGGCGGCACGATCTCCTAGACTGACCGCGCGACGGCGGGAGACTCCGGCCGTCCACGCACGGGAGGCTGGTGTGAGCGCCACGGTCCGCTCCGAGGAGCAGCTCCGGCTGCGCGAGACGCTCGCGTCCATCGCGCCCGGGACCGACCTTCGCGACGGTCTGGAGCGGATCCTCCGCGGCCGCACCGGCGCCCTCATCGTGCTCGGCCACGACAAGGTCGTGGAGAGCATCTGCACCGGCGGGTTCACCCTCGACGTTCCGTTCACCTCGCAGGGCCTGCGCGAGCTTGCCAAGATGGACGGTGCGATCATCCTCGACAAGGACATCACCCGGATCATCCGGGTGGCCACGCACCTGATGCCCGACCAGAACATCACGTCGGAGGAGACCGGCACCCGGCACCGCACCGCCGACCGGGTGGCGCGTCAGACCGGTCTGCCGGTGATCTCGGTGTCGCAGTCGATGCAGATCATCGCGGCGTACGTCGGAGAGACCCGCCACGTCCTCGAGGACTCCGGCCAGATCCTCTCGCGCGCCAACCAGGCGCTCGCGACGCTCGAGCGCTACAAGCTCCGCCTCGACGAGGTCTCCAGCACCCTGTCGGCCCTGGAGATCGAGGACCTCGTGACCGTCCGCGACGTCGCGGTGGTCGCGCAACGGCTCGAGATGGTGATCCGGATCGCGCGCGAGATCGAGGACTACGTGCTCGAGCTCGGCACCGACGGCCGGCTGCTGTCGCTGCAGCTCGAGGAGCTGGTCACCGGCGTCGACGCCGAGCGTGAGCTGGTCATCCGTGACTACCTGCCGGCGGGGCGCCGCTCCCGGACCGCACGCGAGCACCTCGAGCTGCTGGAGGCGATGTCACCCACCGAGCTGGTCGACCCCGCAGCCGCCGCCCGCGCCCTCGGCCTCGGGACCGGTGAGCACCTCGACGGCGTGGTCGCCCCGCGTGGCTACCGGCTGCTCGCGAAGGTGCCGCGCCTTCCCCACACCGTCGTCGACCGGCTGGTCGACCACTTCGGCACGCTCCAGAAGCTGCTCTCCGCTGGTGTCGAGGACCTGCAGGCGGTCGACGGCGTCGGTGAGCTGCGCGCCCGCAGCGTGCGCGAAGGCCTCTCGCGGCTCGCCGAGTCCACGATCCTCGAACGGTACGTCTGAGGGGCCTACCGGCCGTTTCGAACCGATCAGTCGCCGGGCGGAGCAGTCAGCCCCGCCCGCCGTCCCGGTTCTTCCCGTCCCGATTCTTGCCGTCCCGATTCTTGCCGTCGCGGTTCTTGCCGCCGTTCGTGGGCGGCACCGTCTCGGTGACCACCTCAGGCTCCGGCCGGGTCAGCTGGAAGTGCAGGTCGGAGGGCTCACCGGCGAGCGCGGCCGCCTCCACGTAGTACCAGCCCGGCATCGCCCAGTCGGTGTAGCGGGTGCACCCCTCGTCGGAGCGGCGGGCCGACCAGGTGACATCGACCTCGGTGGTGTCGTTGTTGCGCAGCACGACGTTCTCGTAGGAGACCGCGCGCGGGCACTGGCTGCTGAACCAGATGTCGTCCTTCCCCGATCGGATCTTCACCGTCAGCGTCTTCGGCGAGACCACCCACGTGCACGCCGGAGACCGGATCGTCCGAAGCTGCAGGGTGAACGTCACCGGACCACCCGCCACCGTCTGCTTCGCGGTCGGGGTCACTGCGATGTCGCGGTCGACGCACGGGCCCTCAGGAGAGGCCAGGACCGGGCCTTGGTCCTTGACCTGCTTTCCCTTGTGCTTCTTCTTGTTCTTGCCCGTTCCCTTGGCGCCCTTCACGCCCGTCGTCGGCGGGGGCTCCGCTTCGGGCTCGGTGTCGACCGCAGTGGTACCGGTCCCAGACCCCGCCAGCCTCGCCCGCGCCGGCTCGTCGGGGTCACCGCCCGCGAGCTTCACGACCCCGATACCGGTCAGGAGCAGCCCGACCACCACGGACACCAGCACCAGACGCCGCGCCCAGTAGACGCGCGGCGGCAGTGGACCGCGGGTCAGCGTCGTCATAGGCCCACGGTAGGCAGCGGAGGGGCCGAGTCGGTGGTGCCACGCCTACCATCGGCCGCGATGAACGATCTCCATCGACCGCTGCTCGAGTGGTACGACGAGCACGCGCGCGACCTGCCGTGGCGATCGGCCTCGGCCAGCCCGTGGTCGGTCATGGTCTCGGAGTTCATGCTCCAGCAGACACCCGTCAGCCGGGTGCTGCCCGTGCACCGGGAGTGGCTCGCCCGGTGGCCCACTCCCGCAGCGCTCGCAACCGACCCGGCCGGCGAGGCGATCCGGATGTGGGGTCGGCTGGGGTACCCGAGGCGCGCACTGCGGCTGCACGCCGCTGCGTCGGCCATCGTCGAGCGGCACGGGGGCGAGGTCCCCGCGGACCACGAGGCCCTGCTCGCCCTGCCGGGGATCGGCGACTACACGGCCGCTGCGATCGCGGTCTTCGCCTTCGGGCACCGCCACCCGGTCCTCGACACGAACGTGCGGCGAGTCCTCGCCCGCGTCGTCGACGGCCGCGAGCTCCCGCCTCGCTCGCTGACCAGGGTCGAGCGCGAGCGCGCGGCCGCCCTGCTCCCCCAGGACGACGCCGACGCTGCGACGTGGTCGGTCGCCGTGATGGAGCTCGGCGCGCTCGTGTGCTCCGCAGTCCGGCCGCGGTGCGGCGTATGCCCGCTCGCGGCCGCGTGCGCCTGGCGGACGGCCGGTTACCCGGCGTACGACGGCCCGCCCCGCCGCGGGCAGCCCTGGGCCGGGACCGACCGCCAGTGCCGCGGACGGCTGATGGCAGCGGTGCGCGACAGCGACCGGCCGGTGTCCGCCGACCGGCTTGCCCGGACGTGGGACGAGGCCGACCAGCGCACCAGGTGCCTGACCGGCCTCGTCGAGGACGGACTGCTGGTCAGGACCAGCGCGGGCTACGCGCTGCCCTGACCTTCAGCTCACTCCGCGCGCGGGACGTCCGTCGGGCCTTCTGAGTCGTCCGGCCCGTCGGTGAGCTCTCCGAGCTCGCCCGCGTCACGGCCCGCCTCGACACCCGCCGTCTCGAACGGCGGAAGGTCGGGGAGCTCGGACACCTTCTGGCCCTTGAACGTGAACGTCGCGGTGGGGCCCTCCCCCTCGACGTCGACCAGCACGATCTGGCCCGGACCGATCTCGCCGTAGAGCATCTTCTCGGCCATGACGTCCTCGATCTCGCGCTGGACGGTGCGTCGGAGCGGTCGCGCACCCAGCACGGGGTCGAAGCCCCGCTCGGCCAAGAGGTTCTTGGCCGCCTGGGTGAGCTCGAGCTGCATGTCGCGGTCCTTCAGCCGCAGCTCGACGAACGCGATCATGTTGTCGACCATCGCGACGATCTGCTCCGGCGACAGCGGCGGGAACACCACGATCTCGTCGACGCGGTTGAGGAACTCGGGGCGGAAGTGCTGCCTGAGCTCCTCCGACACCTTCGCCTTCATCCGCTCGTACGAACCGGCCGCGTCACCGCTCTGCTGGAATCCGAGGTTGACGCCCTTCGAGATGTCGCGCGTGCCGAGGTTCGTGGTCATGATGATCACGGTGTTCTTGAAGTCGACCACCCGGCCCTGGGAGTCGGTCAGGCGACCCTCCTCCAGGATCTGCAACAGGCTGTTGAAGATATCGGGGTGGGCCTTCTCGACCTCGTCGAAGAGCACGACGGAGAACGGCTTGCGGCGCACCTTCTCGGTGAGCTGGCCACCCTCCTCGTAGCCGACGTAGCCCGGAGGTGAGCCGAACAGCCGCGAGACCGTGTGCTTCTCGCCGAACTCGCTCATGTCGAGCTGGATCAGCGCGTCCTCGTCGCCGAACAGGAACTCCGCCAGCGTCTTGGACAGCCACGTCTTACCGACGCCGGACGGACCGGCGAAGATGAACGAGCCGCCAGGACGCTTCGGGTCCTTCAGGCCGGCGCGGGTACGACGGATCGCCCGGCTGAGCGCCTTGACGGCCTCCTCCTGACCGATGACCCGCTTGTGCAGCTCGTCCTCCATCTTGAGCAGCCGGGTCGACTCCTCCTCGGACAGCTTCACGATCGGGATGCCGGTCGCGACCGCGAGCACCTCGGCGATCAGCTCCTCGTCGACCTCGGCGACCTCGTCCATGTCACCGGCACGCCACTGCTTCTCGCGCTCGGCCTTGCGGGCGATCAGCTGCTTCTCCTCGTCGCGCAGCCGCGCGGCGGCCTCGAAGTCCTGGCCGTCGATCGCGCCCTCCTTGCGCTGGCGTACGTCGGCGATCTTGTCGTCGTACTCGCGCAGGTCGGCCGGTGCCGTCATCCGACGGATCCGCAGCCGGGAGCCTGCCTCGTCGATCAGGTCGATCGCCTTGTCGGGGAGGAACCGGTCGGAGATGTAGCGGTCGGCCAGCGTCGCCGCCGAGACCAGCGCCTCGTCGGTGATGGTGACCCGGTGGTGGGCTTCGTACCGGTCGCGGAGTCCCTTGAGCATCTCGATCGTGTGGGCGATCGAGGGCTCCTGGACCTGGATCGGCTGGAAGCGACGCTCCAGCGCGGCGTCCTTCTCGAGGTACTTGCGGTACTCGTCGAGCGTGGTGGCACCGATGGTCTGCAGCTCGCCGCGGGCCAGCATCGGCTTGAGGATGCTGGCGGCGTCGATCGCACCCTCGGCCGCGCCGGCGCCGACGAGGGTGTGGATCTCGTCGATGAACAGCACGATGTCGCCGCGGGTACGGATCTCCTTGAGCACCTTCTTGAGGCGTTCCTCGAAGTCACCGCGGTAGCGGGAACCGGCGACGAGAGCGCCGAGGTCGAGGGTGTAGATCTGCTTGTCCTTCAGCGTCTCGGGAACGTTGCCCTTGACGATGTCCTGGGCCAGTCCCTCGACGATGGTCGTCTTGCCGACACCCGGCTCCCCGATCAGGACAGGGTTGTTCTTCGTACGCCGGGAGAGGATCTGCATGACCCGCTCGATCTCCTGCTCGCGCCCGATGACCGGATCGAGCTTGCCCTCACGGGCGTCCTGGGTCAGGTTGCGGCCGAACTGGTCGAGCACGAGCGAGGAGGACGGCGCCTCGCCACCGGAACCGCCGGTGCTGGCGCCGGCGGACGCCGACTCCTTGCCCTGGAACCCGGAGAGCAGCTGGATGACCTGCTGCCGGACCCGGTTGAGGTCGGCGCCGAGCTTCTGCAGCACCTGCGCCGCGACGCCCTCACCCTCGCGGATCAGGCCGAGCAGGATGTGCTCGGTCCCGATGTAGGAGTGGCCGAGCTGCAGCGCCTCGCGCAGGGACAGCTCGAGCACCTTCTTGGCGCGCGGCGTGAACGGGATGTGACCGCTGGGGGCCTGCTGGCCCTGGCCGATGATCTCCTCGACCTGCGCCCGCACCGCCTCGAGGGAGATGTCGAGGCTCTCCAGAGCCTTGGCGGCGACACCCTCGCCCTCGTGGATCAGGCCGAGCAGGATGTGCTCGGTCCCGATGTAGTTGTGGGAGAGCATGCGGGCTTCTTCTTGGGCCAGCACGACGACCCGACGGGCTCGGTCGGTGAACCGCTCGAACATGTATCGCTCCTGTTGCCTCGGGGGGCGGGCTCGCCAAGGTTCGACGGACCGCATTGCTGACTACAACCCCAACAGACACCCTACGCGTTCCCCGGTTGGCGGTTCAGGCGTCCGCTGTGAGCGAACACCCCCAGTTGCGTCTCCGTGGAGCTTGCGTGGTTTCGACGCGCTCGCGCCACCTCGCACGCTCAGTGCGCGGCGTCGAAGGCCTCACGCACCTCGGCGGAGACCCGACCGCGGTCGGAGACCTCGAACCCGTTCGAGCGCGCCCAGTCGCGCAGCTCGCGGGCGCTCGGGCCCGACGCGGGAGCCGAGCCCCGCCGCTTCCGCGACGTCGTGACCTTGCGAGCGTGGCCGATGTACCCGGAGAGCGCGTCGCGCAGCTTGGCGGCGTTCTTCTCGTTCAGGTCGATCTCGTACGACGTCCCGTCGAGCGCGAAGCTGACCGTCTCGTCGGCGTCGCTGCCGTCGAGGTCGTCGACCAGAATGATGTTGACCTTTTGTGCCATGCGCTCCTCAATTCGGAAAATGGAATACCTCACCGCGTAATTCGGCTGGGCAATTCTGGCACAACTAAAACGGAAAGCGGAATACGTTCCTCAATTCAGGGAGAAACGCGCTGGCCGTCGAGAGTCCAAGAATTGTCAGTGGTGCACGCCACGCGCCTTCCCGGGGGTTGTTCACACACCCAGTCGCGGTCCAGCACGAACGCGACGCGTGGGCCGTCCTCGCTCGCGACGACGACGCTCGCCCCGCCGTCCGCATGTCCGGGCCAGTCCTCGAGGGCACGCATCACCGCCAACGCGACCAGGCGCACCCGGGAGCTCGACGCAGCGCCGCTGCGGACCTCGGCGGTGCGGTGGGATCCGCGGTCGAAGCCGTACTCGCGCGTGACCTCGACGACCTCCGTGACGCCGTCGATCGAGCCGATCGCGTCGACCCGGGCTCGGGTGTCGTCGGTGCACGAGTCGCCGGGACAGGCTGCTGAGTCGTTCATCGCCCGGTCCGGGTCACCGCAGGCCGCCATCGAGAGGAGCAGGGCCGACCCCGCGAGCGCGATCGATCGCACGGAGGTCAGGGCACCAGGTTGCCGAGCATCGCGAGCGGGTCGCGAATCTCCGCCGGTCGGACCTGCCCACCGTGCTGGGTCTGGTACGTGTACGTCTGCGACTGCACCGGCTCGTCGCCGTCACCGAGGAACCCGTGCACGTGCATGCTGTCGATGGCTGCCTGGATCGAGGGGTCGTCGCTGGCGTCGGCGGCGGACGCGATGGACTCGTACGTCGACAGCGAGTGGTTCTGCCCGTCTGCCGCGCCGAGACTGCCCGAGAGGACCTCCGCGTGGACGGTGGTGTGGTGGGCTCCGTGAGGGTTCTCCTCACCGTCGAGCAGCGGCACGACGTCACCGGTGTTCTCCAGCGCCAGCACCGTCACGTCGTCGGGGATCCCGGCCGTCGCCACCGGCGAACCGGCCGTCACCACGTGCGTCACGTGGTAGCCGAAGTCCGGGTCCGCGGCGAGCGCGGCGGCCTGCATCCCGCCCTGGGAGTGACCGACGAGCATCACGGGCGCGTCGTCGGGCACGTCCGCGTCGGCCATCGCCTGAGCGATCGCATCGCCGTAGGCAGTGCTGTCCCCAGCGATCAGGGTCAGGTTGGAGCCCATGTTGCGGATGGCGCCCTCGGACACGAAGTCATCGGTGCCGGGCAGCTGCACGACGTAGCTGAGGTTGCCGTCGGCGTCGGTGAGCCGCTGGATGGAGATCACGCCGTCCGGGATGTCGCCCGCCGCGGTCGTGCCGAGGTCCTCGATCAGGTCCTCGAGGTCCCGAGGGGGCTGGTGGTCGAAGACCGGGCCGTCGTACTGCTCGTTGAGGTCGCCGACGTAGTCGCCGAACAGCAGGTCACCGAGGTCGTCGGCTGCAGCTCCGGTGTCGGCATGGAAGCCGTCGAGGCCGAGCGCTCCCATCAGCGGGCCGGTGAGCGGGTTGGCGGCCATCCCGTCGAGCAGCCCACCGCCGCCGTCGACGAGGTCCTGGAGGGCCTCGGGATGGTCCTCGAGGTACTCGATGATCTCCTCCCGACCCATCTCCGCCAGCACCGGGTCGACCAGGTGGAGCGTGCCGACGGCCAGGCCGCCCGCCAGGGCGAGGCCGGGGAGGTGGTAGCCGACGACGTAGCCGAAGCCGTAGTGCAGCGCGTCGACGGCGGCGGCACGCGCATCGTCGGCGCCGCGGTAGATCTCGACCACGCCGATGAAGCACAGGCTCTGCGCCTCGATCGTGGCTGCCCGCACCACCAGCCCTCGGGGTCCGTACGTCGCGTCGAGGATCGCGCCCTCGGCGGCGGCGAAGCTGTCGGGCGAGAGGACGGCGGAGGCGAGCAGGTCGGCGTCGGCGGCCTCCGCCTTGTCCTCCCACGCCGCCTCGATCAGCCGGTCGCCGGTGTCGCCGTAGAGCCGGCCGAGCCGCAGCATGTCGTCGTAGGTCGCCTCGATCCCGTTGGCACCGCCGCTGACCGAGAGGTCCAGCGAGCTCGGCGTGCCGTCGTCGGAGTCGGCGCTGCGGTCGGTGTGGACCGTCGGGTCGGACACGTGGTCGTTCACGGCGCGGCCCCTTCGACCAGCGGCAGCGTGACGAGACCGAGATCCTGCGGCTGGCGGTGACGCAGCACGGACGTGGCCGCTCGGCCCGGGCGAAGCTCGTACCACCCGCTGTCGAAGAGGAGCCACACCGCCACCGCGTGCGGCCCGTCCGGCCGGTCGCGCCGAGCGGCGAGCAACCGCAGCCGGCCGCGGCACGCGGTGCCGAAGGTGCGCAAGAGGGCCAGGATCTCCTCGGAGTCGGCCTCGTGCAGCTCGCGAGGGCGGCCCAGCCGGACCTGCCCGGCGGAGCTGGCGGCCAGCGCGGGCAGCAGGTCGGTCCGGTGGTCGCGGTGGGCCTTCGCGTTGCCCGCGAGCAGCTCGCTCGGCAGTGACACGTAGTCGGGGAGGGTCAGCGGCGCTGTGTCGGGCA
>NZ_DASUTK010000040.1:0-2635 GCF_036374615.1 Nocardioides sp. | reverse complement strand
ATCTCGTCCTGCGAGAAGACGTCGGGCTTGCGGGGCAGCTGCTGGCCGGGCTGGGCGGCCGGCATCCGGCCGGTGCCGACCTGGAAGTCGACCGCGGCGGCGCCCACGCCGACGAGCGACGGGCCGAGCTGGTTGCCGTCGATGGACTTGACGCCCTCGCCGTTCTGCCCGTGGCAGAACGAGCAGTTCACGGTGAACAGCTTGCGCCCCTGGTCGACGAGCTCCTGGTCGGTCTGCTGGTCCTGCGCCTGGGCCGGCGAGAACGTGGCGTACAGACCGCCCATCATCAGCAGCCCCAGGACGAGCACCAGGAAACCGGCGAGCGGTCCGCGGCGGTGGCGCGAGAGCCGGCCGGCCCAGCCATCAACAGAGCGGTTCAGGAAGCGCACATCAGGTCCTTGGTCGGCGGGCTACTTGACGAGGTAGATGGTCGCGAACAGCCCGATCCAGACGACATCGACGAAGTGCCAGTAGTAGGACACGACGATGGCGCTGACCGCCTGCTCGTGGGTGAACTTGCGTGCGATGTAGGTGCGGCCGAGCACGAACAGGAAGGCGATCAGCCCGCCGGTGACGTGGAGGCCGTGGAAGCCGGTGGTGAGGTAGAACATCGTGCCGTACGCCGACGCCTGGATCGTGACGCCTTCCTGGATCAGCGTGGCGTACTCGATGGCCTGGCCGGCGATGAAGACCGCGCCCATGGCGTAGGTGAGGATGAACCACTCGCGCAGGCCCCACTTGCCGACCTGGACTAGCGAGCCGGACCGCCCGACCTGGCCGCGCTCGGCGGCGAACACTCCGAGCTGGCAGGCCACCGACGACAGCACCAGGACCGTGGTGTTCGCGGTGGCGAACGGGATGTCGAGGAGTGCGGTGTTCTGGGCCCAGAGGTCCTCGGACACGGCGCGGATCGTGAAGTACGAGGCGAACAGCGCCGCGAAGAACATCAGCTCGCTCGAGAGCCAGATGATGGTCCCTACGCTGACCATGCTCGGGCGGTCATGGTGCCCGTGAAGTCGGGAGGCCGGGATCGCTGCTGCAGTCGCCACGCGGCCATTATGTCGGTAGCCGCCCCCGAGGGCACCCCGACCCCCGGTTCGGTCGGGACATATTGTTCGAAGCGTGGTGGGTGTCGCTGATGGAGCTCCGCTCGACCTGCCTGCGTTCACGTTCTCACGAGCGCTGACGGACTGGTCGCTGGCCCCGTTGCCGTTCGTCCTGACGGTGTGGGCGGTCGGCTTCTACGCGCTCGGGATCCTCACGATGCGGCGCCGCGGCGACCGCTGGCCGTGGGGCCGCACGCTCGCCTTCACGGTCGGCATGGCCGCGTTCGTCCTGGCGACCATGTCGGGCATCGCGGCGTACGACACGACGCTGCTGAGCGTCCACATGGTCCAGCACATGGTGCTGTCGATGATCGTGCCGCTCGCCCTCGCGCTGAGCGCACCGGTGACACTGGCGCTCCGGACGCTGCCGAAGGGACCGCGCCGGTGGCTGTTGGTGGTGCTGCACTCCCGGGTCGCCAAGGTGCTCACGTTCCCGCCCCTCACCCTCGCGCTCTACGTCGTGTCACCGTGGGCGCTCTACTTCTCCGGCTGGTACCTGGCGTCGCTGGAGTCGACGTACGTGCACGAGATGATGCACGTGCACCTCGTGATCGTCGGGACGCTCTTCTTCTGGCCGTTGGTGGGGATCGACCCCGTCCCGGGCCGGGTGCCGCACGTCTTCCGGGTGCTTCTGGTGTTCCTGACGCTGCCCTTCCACGCGTTCCTCGGCGTCACGATCATGGGCCAGTCGAGCCTGCTCGGCGGCTACTGGTACCCCTTGCTCCACGAGGGGCCGATGGGCGCCTGGCTGCCTGACCCGCTCGACGACCAGTACCTCGCCGGCGGGATCCTGTGGGGGAGCGGCGACTTCATCGGGCTGATCCTCTTCGCCGTGCTGTTCGCGCAGTGGGTGCGGTCCTCGATCCGCGAGGCCGCCCGCGAGGACCGGCGGTTGGACCTGCTGGAGGCACGAGGTCGGGGGTCCGCCGAAGACGGGTAGCATGCGGGCCGTGACCGACCACGCAGCATCCGGCAAGCCTGCCTCGCTGAAGGTGCTCGTCTACTCCGACGACATCAACACCCGGCAACAGGTGATCCTCGCGCTCGGCCGGCGACCGCACCCGGACCTGCCGGAGCTGGAGTACGTCGAGGTCGCCACCGAACCGGTCGTGATCCAGAACATGGACGCCGGCGGCATCGCGCTCGCCATCCTCGACGGCGAGGCCGTCCCCGCAGGCGGCATGGGCATCGCCAAGCAGCTCAAGGACGAGATCTACCAGTGCCCGCCGCTGCTGGTGCTGACCGGACGGGTGCAGGACGCCTGGCTCGCGACCTGGTCGCGCGCGGACGCTGTGGTGCCGCACCCGATCGACCCCATCCAGCTGGCGGACGCCGTCGTGGGCCTGCTGCGCTCGCGAGTCCCCGCCACGAGCTGATCCCGCACGGGTCGGGCTGATGACGCACACCTGGCCGGAGCTGATCTCCGCGCTGGTCGCCCGCCAGGACCTCGCCCCGAGCCAGACCGCCTGGGCGATGGGCCAGATCGTCGCGGGTGAGGCGACCCCCGCCCAGATCGCCGGGTTCGCCGT
>NZ_DASUTK010000039.1:0-5420 GCF_036374615.1 Nocardioides sp. | reverse complement strand
CTCGGTGAGGAGCAGCCAGGTGCCGACCGCGATCGCGCCGAGCAGCTCCGCGGTGAACCCGATGATCGCAGCCGTGGCCAGCCACTTGGTGCCCATCAGGTTGATGGCGAGCGCCAGCGCCAGCAGGATCAGGGCGCAGGTGATCGTCGACGAGGTGCCCGGTGTGAACCCGAGCAGCTGGGCGAGGAACGGCCCGGATCCGTAAACCACGCCGGCGATGGTGGTGAGCAGTGCGACCAGGTAGATCCAGCCGGTCATCCACGCCCATTTGCGGCCCCACAACCGGCGCGCCCACGGGTAGACCCCTCCTGCGACCGGGAACTGCGAGACGATCTCGCCGAACACCATGGCGACGAGCAGCTGACCCAGGCCGACGATGACCAGCCACCAGATCATCGCGGGTCCGCCGGTGATCAGGCCGACCGCGAACAGGGTGTAGATGCCGACGACGGGGGACAGATAGGTGAAACCGAGGGCGAAGTTGGCCCAGGGGCTCATCTCGCGGCGGAACTCGGACGTGTAGCCGAGAGATGCGAGCGTGGCGGCGTCCGCGTCGTGCTCGTGGTGGTGATGCGATCCCGGCTCGGCGCCGTGCAGGTCCTGGCTCATTCCTGGTGGTCCTCCTGGTCGACTTCCGCGAGCAGCGCCGAGCCGGTGATCACGTGGTGGGCGAAGTGCCGGTGCATCCACTCCAGATGCTGGTGCCGGCTGTTCATGATCCGCAAGCTGTCCCAGTTGGGGAACTGCTGCTGAAGCACCCAGCGCTCCATGAGTCGCGGGTCGACCTCGTAGACGTGCTCATGGGTCGTGATGGCGACGTCGGAGGCGCGCTGGGGATCGGGCGGGGTGACCTGCTCGGCGTACCGGTAGCCGACGCGGTCGTTGCCGGAGGTGGTGCTCATGGGCGTCCCCCTTCGTAGGCGCGGTCGAGCAGGTACTTTCCGGGGTTCATGATGTTGTTCGGGTCGAGGGTCCGCTTGATGTCGAGCATCAGGTCGAAGCCGCGTCCGAGCTCCTGCGGCACCAGGTCGACCTCGCCGTCCCGGCACGAGCCGTGACAGGCGCTGATCGACCCGTCGTGCGCCAGCGCGACCGCGGCGATGTCCCGCTTGGCGTTGACCCACATCTCCCACGCGCGGTCGTCGAGCTGCTGCTCCCAGATCCCGATGTCGATCTCGGTGAGGTAGTCGACCCCGGTGTCGGCGGAGGTGTAGGCGAACATCCCCCAGTCGTCGAAGACGTCGGTCCGCCGGCGCAGGTCGGCCACGATCTCGTGCCAGGCCTTCGTGACGCTCGGCAGGTTGGTGTAGTTGATCGCGGCGTCCTCGCAGTGCCAGCTCATCGGCACCACCTGGCCGGTCTTGGTGCGGCCGTGCAGCGGAGTGGCGTAGCGGTCGTGTCGCGCCGCCCAGTCCCCCTCGGAGATCTCGTCGCCGAGGTAGCGGGCACCGTGCTCCTTCGCGATGCGGAACAGCCGCTTCCCCGCCGGCTTGACCTCGTCCTCGTAGCCGTACATCACGGCACACACCAGGGCGCGCACGTCGCTCGGTTGCGGGATGTACGCCTCGTCGTCGCGACGCAGGTAGGCGACCTTGTGCTCGTCGAAGAGCACTGCGCCCGCGAACGTCGCGACGCCGGCGCGGGCGAGGGCGCCGACGCAGCGGTAGGCGTCGTCGTAGTTGTCGAACGCCCAGAACGGCGACAGCTCGGCCTCCGGCTTCGGGTACAGCTTGAGAGTCGCCTCGGTCGCGATCCCGAGCGTCCCCTGGTGCCCCATCAGCAGGTGCTTGAGCTGGTAGCCGCTGGAGGACTTGCTGATCTTGCGGCCGATCCCGTCACCGACGTGCATCACCTCGCCGGTCGGCAGCACGAAGTCGAAGCTCAGCACCAGGTCCCGGGTGTGCCCGTAGCGCGACCCGATCAGCGACCAGCCGCTGGTGCCGATCCGGCCACCCACCAGCGAGCAGGGGTACGACGCCGGGTCGTCCGGGTAGATCAGCCCGTGGTGTCCCAGCACCTCGTTCAGCTTCAGCATGTTGATGCCGGTGCCGACCGTGACGGTGCGGTTCTCGAGGTCGAGCTCCTTGATCTGGTTCATCCGCTTGACGTCGACGACGATGCCGCCGCGGAGCGGCACGGCACCGTCGGTGAGCCCGGTGCCGCCGTCCCTGGGCACCACCGGGATCCTCAGGTCGTTGGCGATCCGCACCACGCCCGCGACCTCCTCGGTCGTGGTGGGCAGGACCGCGAGGTCGGGAAGCCGCTCGGCCCACCGGTGCACCGGGAACGGCGCGGGCACGCGCGCCCGGTTGTAGCGATCGGGCTTGGAGGTCAGGATCTGCTCGTCACGCAGCACCGTGCGCAGCGCGGTGACGACCTCGTCGAGCCGGTGGGCGGTGATGGTCACGCCGCACCTCCGTTCCGGCTCCCGCCGACCTCGATCCCCAGCGACTCCGCCAGCAGCTCGTGGATGTCGACCACGTCGATCGAGTGCGCCTGCCCCGCCTCACCCAGCGGACGCTCGGACCAGGGGCACGCGCTCACCAGGGTGTCGACCTCGAGCGCCGCCGCCTTCTCCAGGCGACCGGCCGAGATCGCCGCGGTCAGCTCGGGCTTCTCGACCGGCAGTCCGCCACCGCCGCCGGAGCAGTACGACCACTGAGTGACCCGGTCGACGTCGTTGAACGTCAGTCCCGGGATCGCCCGCAGGATCTCCCGCGGCTCCTGCCAGATGCCCTTGCGCTTGTTGAGCCGGCAGGGGTCGTGGTAGGTGATCGTGCGGTCCACGGGCACCGACGGCGCGAGCCTCCCCTCGCGCAGCAATTGGGCGAACAGCTCGACGACCAGCACGACCTCGATGTCGTACTCGTCACCGAAGTACTTCGGGTAGTCCTCGGTGAAGGAGATGTAGTCGTGCGGGTCGAGCACCAGCACCCGCTTGGTGCCGGTCGAGCGCCAGTTGTCCAGGTTGTGCCGGGCGAACCGTTTGGCCTGGTCGACGTACCCCATCTCGGCCGCCGGTCCGCCACAGCACCACTGCTCCCCCATCAAGCCGAACTCGTAGCCCGCGAGCTTGAGCACCTGCGCGACCGCCCGCGGGACCGAGGTGCGGTAGAACGCGGCCTCGCAGTCGACGAAGAGCACCGTCTCGCCGCCGATCGGGAGGTCCAGCCCGTCGGACCAGTCACGCACGTGCTCCTGGCTCACCGGGGTCTCGCCCAGCACCGGCTCGTGCGTGCGCTCGTTGGTCCGCTCGTTCCACGTCTTCCACCCGGGCTGGTGGACGCCCTGGTCGACCGCGAAGGCGCGCGCGGCCTTCACGACGTCCACGGTGCGGGTCCGGAACCGGTAGAAGTCGCCGGTGAACAGAGTGTTGGGGCACCGCAGCTCGCACGCGCCGCACTGGGTGCAGTTGACGTAGTCCGCCGCGACGTCGGCGATGTCCATCTCGCCCTTCTCCATCGCCACGACGTTCGCGTGGAAGGCGGTCGGGGTCCAGGACTCGTTGCGTGTCACCTGCATCACCGGGCACACCTCGCGGCAGAACTTGTGCCCTGAGGAGAAGCAGTTGTACGACGCGTTGCGCCACTCCGCGGCGAACTGCTCGCTCGGGGTCGCGTCGTCGGCGAGCGGGAGCAGCGGCCGGGAGATCTCGTCGGGGAACGACGCGAGATCTTCCGGGTTGTCCGCCATCCCGGGAGTAAAGGGGACGGACAGCGAGTCCTGCGGTTCGTCGACCTGGGTCATCGGGATGGGCCTCCTCGACAGCCTCGGGAATGCGGTGTGCGTCACACCATGTGTCCGAAACATATGGCTGTGAATGTTTTCTGGCAAGGGGATCGTCCCGATCGGCGCAGCGCACTAGCATCGGCGAGCGAGCTCCCGGACGCCGGTCAGGTGTGGCGGAGCGGCGACGAGGAGGTGGGCTGGTGGTCCGAGTCCTCTCCGGTGACGCCCGCAGCGCCCTGTTCGCCCCGCTGGACGACAGCTGGGGCCGCAGCGAGGCCGTGGCCCGCAGGCTCGGGAGCGCGATCGCCCTCGGGCTGATCGCCGACGGCGAGCAGCTCCCGCCCGAGCAGGAGCTGGCGGCATCGCTGAACGTCGCGACGGTCACCCTCCGTGAGGCCCTCGCCGACCTGCGGAGCAAGGGTCTGGTCGAGACCCGGCGCGGCCGGAGCGGCGGGAGCTTCGTACGGGCCTCCTCGACTGCTCTCGCAGGTCTCTCGCGCGACCGGTTGGCCGAGGTGGGGGTCAGCGACCTGCGCGAGCTCGGCGACCTGCACGCCTCGGTGTCGGGCACGGCGGCACGGCTCGCGGCCGCACGCGCGTCGACGACCGAGATCGCGCGGCTCCGCGAGCTGGCCCGCCGGCTCGCGGACGCCACCGACGAGCCCGAGCTGCGTCGGCTCGAGGGCCGGTTCCACATCGAGATGGCGGCCGCGGCCCAGTCGGTGCGGCTCACGACGCTCGAGATCGAGCTGCAGGGAGAGCTCGCCGAGCTCGCCTGGCTGCGGCCTCGCCGGTCACCCGCGGAGCTGGCCACGAGCCGGCTGGCGGTCGCGGAGGCGGTGGCACGACGACGCGGCGAGCGTGCCCGACGCCTCGTCGAGGAGCTCGTCGCCGAGGACACCCGGCTGCTCGTCGACGACCACCTCTCACTGGCCCGCAGCGGCCAGCCGCCCACAGGAGGACACGATGCCTAATGCAGTGGGCAGACCGCTCGACACGCTGGTCGCCGAGGTCATCGAGCGGGTCTTCGCCACCGTCGAGGACCTCCACCGGGAGACGTTGGCCTGCCACCAGGACGCGGTCGCCAGCGGGCGCACGCTGACCGACGACGACATCCGCGGCCTGGCACCGGGCATCGCCGCGCGGCTGCAGGAGCCGGACCAGGTCGCCGTCGGGCTCGGCCTGATCCTGGAGCCGGGCCTGCTCCAGACGCACCCGCTGCGGATCGAGTGGTGGCAGTGGTCGACCACGCTCGGCGAGCCGGTGCAGATGGAGTTCGACCTCCGTCCCGACAGCATCGGCTTCTACGACTACGCCACCACCGACTGGTTCGCCGTACCGCGTCGCACCCGCGAGCGTCACGTCGTCGGCCCGTACGTCGACGTCCACGGCACCGACCGCTACCTGCTGACCCTCACCATGCCGATCGAGTCCGGCGGCGACTTCCTCGGCGTCGCGGGGGCCGACGTGCCGCTGACCGTCTTCGAGACCACCATCCTGCGGCACACGGGCGAGGACGACGCCGCGGTCGTCAACCGCGAGGGCCGGGTCGTGCTGTCGACGTCGAGCCGGTGGATCACCGGCTCGCTGGTGCCCCGCTCGGAGCGGCTCCGCGCACGGCCCCTCCCGGGCCTTCCCTGGGCCCTGATCGACTGAAACCCCGACGCGGCGTGTGCCTGAGAGTGCGCTAT
>NZ_DASUTK010000038.1:0-9838 GCF_036374615.1 Nocardioides sp. | reverse complement strand
GCGTCGGGCTGCTGATCGCGGCACGCGGCCGCCGGAGCCCAGTCTTCGATCCACATACGACGTTCCCCACAGTTCGTCCGGGATTCGGGAGTCCCCATGACATCCCGACTCGATCCCGCCAGTGAAAGGTAAAGAACTGGGCCATACCAGTCACAGACTCGTTCAGCCCAAATGCAGTAGTCCGAAATGACTAGGTCGGAGTGGTCAGGAATCGGTGGGGCTACGACTTGCCGGTTATCGTGGGCCGCATGTCTGTGCCATCCGACGAGCGGCTGAGCCCTGCCCGGATCCTGTCACACCTCGGTGTGATGGGTCTCGTGGCGGTGGTCATGGGCGTGGTCGTCGCGGGGCTCGCGATCCCCTTCGCCGGCCTCGCGGGCATCGCTGCGCGCGACGTCTCCCGCAGCATGGACAACCTGCCCACCGAGCTCACGGTCGAGCCGCTGGCGCAGAAGACGCGGCTCGTCGACGGCGCGGGCAACACCATCGCCGCGATCTACGACCAGAACCGGATCAACGTCTCGCTCAGCCAGGTCTCCCGGATCATGGTGAAGTCGATCGTCGCGATCGAGGACTACCGCTACTACCAGCACGGAGCACTGGACCTGAAGGGCACGCTCCGCGCGCTGGTCACGAACCAGGCCCAGGGTGGCGTGGTGCAGGGTGGCTCGTCGATCACCCAGCAGATGGTCAAGCTGACCCTGGTGAACCAGGCGGACACCAAGGCGGAGCGGATCGCGGCCACCGACGACACGTTCGCCCGCAAGATCCAGGAGCTGCGATACGCGATCGCGTTCGAGGAGAAGTACTCCAAGGACTGGATCCTCGAGCGGTACCTCAACCTGGCGTACTTCGGCGACGGCGCCTACGGCATCCAGTCGGCCGCGCGCCACTACTTCGACAAGAACGCGTCGCAGCTGAACCTCGCGGAGTCCGCGCTGCTGGCCGGCATCGTCAAGAACCCCACCGGCCTCGACCCGACCAACTCGCCGGACGCGGCGCTCGAGCGCCGGAATGTCGTGCTCGACCGGATGGCCCAGCTCAACGTGATCACCGAGCGCAAGGCCGAGAGGGTCAAGAAGCAGAAGATCAAGCTCAACGTCCAGCCGAGCGACAACGGCTGTGTGAACTCGCGGGCACCCTTCTTCTGCGACTACGTCCTCAACTACCTGATGAAGGACCGCTCGCTGGGCAAGTCCCGTGAGGAGCGCAAGCAGACGCTGCGCACCGGCGGCCTCACCATCCGCACCACCATCGACCTGCGCTACCAGGCGGCCGCCGACAAGGCGGTCCGGGACACCGTCGACCCGACCGACCAGGCGATCGGCGGCATGGCGATGGTCGAGCCCGGCACCGGCGACGTGAAGGCCCTGGCACAGTCGCGCCCGATGGGGCGCGACAAGTCGCGAGGTCAGACCTACCTGAACTACGTGGTGCCCCAGGAGTACGGCGACTCCAACGGGTTCCAGCCCGGCTCGACCTTCAAGGCGTTCGTCCTGGCCCAGGCGCTCTCCCAGGGCGTCCCCCCGGACTACTCGTTGACCGTCCCCGCGCAGGAGAACATCCCGGAGAGCCAGTTCGGCCAGAAGGACTGTCCGTACCAGAGCACGACGGTCTGGGAGCCCGCCAACTATGACGGGCGAGGCGGCACCTACGACCTCTACACCGGCACCCAGAACTCCGTGAACACGTTCTTCGCCAACCTCGAGCAGATCACGGGACTCTGCAAGCCCTACCAGTTGGCGAAGGACATGGGCATCGTGCTCACCAACCCCGGCGGTGAGCGGGTCCCGTCCTTCACCCTGGGAGTCTCCGACGTCAGCCCGCTGGAGATGGCCGAGGCCTACGCCACCTTCGCCGCCCGCGGCGAGCACTGCGCCTCCCGTCCGGTGACCGCGATCGAGGACCTGCGTGGCAACCTGCTCAAGGAGTACCCCGAGCAGTGTCGCCAGGTGCTCTCCAACGCGGTCGCCGACACGGTCAACGACATCCTCAAGGGCGTGCTCGCGCCCGGCGGCTTCGGTGCGGGTATCACCATCGCCCAGGAGGACGCCGGCAAGACCGGTACCACCCAGGAGGGCAAGGCGGTGTGGTTCGTGGGCTACACGCCGAACCTGGCCACCTCCGCCATGCTGGCCGGAGCGAACTCGAACGGCGAGCCGATCCGCCTCTACGGTCAGGTGGTCGGTGGCCAGACCCTCTACAACGTCTCGGGATCAGGTCTGGCCGGACCCATGTGGGGCAGCGCCATGGGCACCGTCCAGCAGTGGCTGGACGATGCGACCTTCACTCCGCCGGACGTGAACGCGCTGCTCGGTGAGGCGGGCACGGTGCCCTCGGTCAACGGCATGTCGATCGCGACCGCGAGCCGGATGATCGAGGACGCCGGCTTCAGTGCGGTCGTCGGCCCCGAGGTCAACTCCGGCTACCCGGAGGGCACGGTCGCCTTCACCGACCCCAGCGGTGGCGAGAGCTACTTCGACGGCGCCCCGGTGACGCTCTACATCTCCAACGGGTACACCCCGCCGCCTCCGAAGAACAACGGTGGCGGCGGCGGCGGCGGCGGTGGCGGCAACGGCGGCGGAGGCGGTAACGGCGGCGGAGGCGGTAACGGCGGCGGAGGCGGTAACGGAGGCGGTAACGGCGGCGGCGGCGGCGGCGGCGGAGGCCGCGGCGGCGGTGGCGACGACGACGACTAGGCGCCCGTCCGACCAGTAGGTCGGACCCGGCTGCTGGTCAGGAAGCCAGCTGGCGGCGTACCTCGGCAGCGACGGCCGCCCCATCTGCCCGGCCCTTGGTCTGGGGCGTGAGGACGCCCATCACCTTGCCCATCGCGCGCATGCCCTCGCCGGCCGCGCCGACCTGCTCGATCGCGGCTCGCACCAGCTCGGTGATCTCGGCGTCGCTGAGCTGGGCGGGCAGGTAGTCGGCGATCACCACCGCCTCGGCCCGCTCCTTCTCCGCCATCTCGGCGCGGCCACCGTCGGCGAATGCCTGCGCGGCCTCGCGCCGCTTCTTCGCCTCCGTCGACAGCACACCGATGATGTCGTCGTCGGTGAGCTCTCTGGCCGCGCTGCCCGCGACCTCCGCGTTGGTGATGGCGGTCAGCACCATGCGCAGCGTCGAGGAACGGACGTCGTCGCGGGCCTTGATGGCCGTGGTGAGGTCCTGGCGGAGTCGGTCCTTCAGCGCGCTCATGACCGTCATTGTGACAGCCTGGGAGCATGGCTCCTCCGGTCGCACCGCTGCTCGCGTCCACGGCCCTCGGCGGGCTTGCGGTGACCGCCTACGCCGTGGCCGAGACTCGTCGCTTCGTGCTGCGTGAGGCCACCCTGCCGGTGCTGCCGGCGGGCCACGGCCGGCTGAGGGTGCTGCACCTCAGCGACCTCCACGTGACGCCGGGCCAGCGTCGCAAGCAGGCGTGGGTCCGCGACCTGAGCCGGCTGCGTCCTGACCTGGTCGTGAACACCGGCGACAACCTCGCTCACCGCGAGTCGGTGCCGGTGGTGCTCGAGACGTTCGGGGACCTCCTCGACGTGCCGGGCGTCTTCGTCTTCGGGTCCAACGACTACTTCTCCCCCACGCTCCGCAACCCGGTGCGCTACCTGCTGCCCGACGACGGCACCCGCCACGTCGACAGCGCTCCGCTCCCGTACGAGGACCTGCGTCGCGGCCTGAAGGAAGCGGGCTGGCTCGACCTGACCAACCGGCGCGACTCGCTGAAGGTGGGGGGCACCACGCTGGCGTTCGCAGGCGTGGACGATCCCCATCTCGAGTACGACGACCTCGACGCGATCGCCGGGCCGGCCGATCCGACCGCCGACCTGCGGGTGGGGGTGGCGCACGCGCCGTACCTGCGGGTGCTCGACCAGCTGGCGGGCGACGGCTACGACGCGATCTTCGCGGGCCACACCCACGGCGGACAGGTGTGCGTCCCCGGCGTGGGCGCGCTGACCACCAACTGCGACCTCGAGCCGGCCCGCGCCAAGGGCCTCCACCGGCACCCGGCCGACTCCCGTCCGGGAGATCCGCAGTCGTCCTGGCTGCACGTGTCGGCCGGCCTCGGCACCTCGCCGTACGCCCCGATCCGGGTTGCGTGCCGGCCGGAGGCGACCCTGCTGACCCTGACCGAGCGGGGCTGACGGACCCGTCTCGGGCCGATTTCGGAGCGCGCTTCGCGCTCGGGTAAGGTGTGCGTGCTTGCGGGCCGGGAGGCGATCCCAGGACGCAATCGGGGTGTGGCGCAGCTTGGTAGCGCGCGTCGTTCGGGACGACGAGGCCGCAGGTTCAAATCCTGTCACCCCGACGTTGTGATGTCTCAGGACATCCCCGGACAGCCGGATCTGCAGATGCGGGTCCGGCTGTCGCCACATGCGGTCTGGCACACTCGCCCGCATGGCCGAGAAGGGTCCCGGGAACGACGGCCCCTCGCTGGAGCTGCCGTCCTTCGGCTTCGGGCGCAAGCGGAAGTCGCGTGGCGACGCGGCCGCGCCCCCGGACTCGGAAGCCCCCGAGGCCGCCGTCGAGCCGGGTCCCACCCCGGAGCCGGAACCGCTCGGACCCGTCGAGCATCCCGAGCCTGGCGAGCCCAGCGCCGGTCCACGGGTCACCGGCCGGGTGGCCGCGATCCTCACCGGTCTCGTCGTGGGGGCGTTGCTGGTCGGCCTGGTGTGGGGTTCGCTGCGGCTGTGCGAGGTCGCGCGCGGTACGTCGTCGTGCGGTCGGCCCGGGTTCCTCGTGCTGCTCGCGATCCTGGCGCTGCTCGTGGTGGTCGGCCGGGTGCTGCTCGACCGGCTCGGCGTCGCGGACCCCGGCAGCACCAGCCTCCTCGGCGTCGGCGTGGTCGCCCTGGTGGTCCTGCTGTTCCTGACCGGCGAGCTCTTCGAGTGGTGGGCGGCGCTGGTGGTCCCGGCCGTGTCGATGGCGGCGTACGCGCTCGCCCACTGGGTCAGCACCAACTTCGTCGAGACGCCGGAGGACCACCTGCACCGCTGAGCGGGCGCCGGTGCGCCTGGGTAACGGTGCCTCCCGTGTACTTCCCACCCGTTGTACGGGGGTGGGAAGCGCACTCAGAGCACCGTTACGCGCGGGCGGCGGCGACCAGCTCGGCGATCTGGATCGTGTTGAGCGCGGCGCCCTTGCGGAGATTGTCGTTGCTGATGAACATCGCCAGCCCGCGGTCACCGTCGACTCCGGGGTCCTGCCGCAGACGTCCGACGTACGACGGGTCCTTGCCGGCCGCGTGGAGCGGGGTCGGAACCTCGAGCAGCTCCACGCCCGGCGCGGCGGCGAGCAGCTCAGCGGCTCGCTGCGGCGTCATCGGCCGCTCGAACTCGGCGTTGACCGACAGCGAGTGCCCGGTGAAGACCGGTACCCGGACGCAGATCCCCGAGACCGGCAGGTCGGGGATGTCGAGGATCTTGCGCGACTCGTTGCGGAGCTTCTGCTCCTCGTCGGTCTCGTTGAGCCCGTCGTCGACGATCGAACCGGCCAGCGGCAGGACGTTGTAGGCGATCGGCGCGACGTACTTCTCGGGTTCGGGGAACGCGACAGACTCACCGTCGTAGGCCAGCTCGCGCGCCTTCTCACCCGCCGCCTCGATGCCGCGGGCGAGCTCCTCGACCCCGGCGACGCCCGAGCCGGACACGGCCTGGTACGACGAGATGACCAGCCGGGTCAGCACAGCGTCGTCGTGCAGCGGCTTGAGGACCGGCATAGCCGCCATGGTGGTGCAGTTGGGATTCGCGATGATGCCGCGACCGGCGGCGAGCACCGGGGCGATCGCGTCCGGGTTGACCTCGGAGACGACCAGGGGGATGTGCGGGTCCCGGCGGAACGCGGAGGAGTTGTCGACCACGACCACGCCGGCGTCGACGAACGCGGGGACCAAGGCACGCGAGGTGGTGGCGCCGGCCGAGAAGAGCGCCACGTCGAGCCCGGACGGGTCGGCGGTGGCGGCGTCCTCCACCACGACATCCCGGTCGCCGAAGGGCAGCACCGTGCCGGCCGACCGGGTGGAGGCGAAGAACCGGATCTCGTCGGCCGGGAAGTCGCGCTCCAGCAGGATCTGGCGCATCGCCACGCCCACCTGGCCGGTGGCCCCGACGATGCCGAGCCGCACCCCGGTCATCGCCCGGTCCCGCCGTAGACGACCGCCTCGATCTCGTCGGCGTCGAGGTTGAACGCCGTGTGCGTCGCCTGCACCGCCGCGTCCACCTCCGGCTCGTCGACGATCACCGAGATCCGGATCTCCGAGGTGGAGATCATCTCGATGTTGACCCCCGCGCTGGCGAGCGCGGCGAAGAACCGGGCGGTGATTCCCGGATGCGACCGCATCCCGGCCCCGATCAGGGAGACCTTGCCGATCTGGTCGTCGTAGAGGAGCTTGTCGTAGCCGACCTCGTTCTGGATCCGCGCCAGCGCCCCCATGGCGGTCTGACCGTCGGCGCGCGGCAGCGTGAAGGAGATGTCGGTGAGGCCGGTGGCGGCGGCCGAGATGTTCTGCACCACCATGTCGATGTTGATCTCGGCCGTGGCCAGCGCCTCGAAGATCCGGGCTGCCTCGCCCACCTTGTCGGGCACGCCGACCACGGTGATCTTGGCCTCGCTGCGGTCGTGAGCGACCCCGGCGATGATCGCCTGTTCCATCTCGTCTCCCTGCTCGGGTTCGGGCACGATCCAGGTGCCCTCCTTCTGGCTGAAGGAGGAACGCACGTGCACGGGCATGTGGTAGCGGCGTGCGTACTCGACGCACCGCAGGTGGAGGATCTTGGCCCCCGAGGCGGCCATCTCCAGCATCTCCTCGGTCGAGACGCGGCTGAGCTTGCGCGCGGTGGGCACGATCCGCGGGTCGGCGGTGAACACGCCGTCGACGTCGGAGTAGATCTCGCAGACATCGGCACCGAGAGCCGCCGCGAGCGCGACGGCCGTGGTGTCCGAGGCACCCCGACCGAGCGTCGTGATGTCCTTGGTGTCCTGCGAGACGCCCTGGAAGCCGGCGACGATCGCGATCGCCCCGGACGCGATGGCATTCTCGATCCGGCCGGGCGTGATGTCGATGATCTTGGCGCGGCCGTGCGCGGAGTCGGTGATCACGCCGGCCTGCGACCCGGTGAACGACTGCGCCTTGTGGCCGAGCTGGGCGATCGCCATCGCGACCAGGGCCATCGAGATCCGCTCGCCCGCGGTGAGCAGCATGTCGAGCTCGCGGGGCGGCGGCAGCGGCGTCACCTGCTCGGCGAGGTCCCGCAGCTCGTCGGTCGTGTCCCCCATCGCGGAGACCACGACGACGACGTCGTGACCGGCCTTCTTGGTGGCGACGATCCGTTGGGCGACGCGCTTGATGCCGGCCGCGTCCGCGACCGACGATCCGCCGTACTTCTGCACGACAATGCCCACCGGGGTCTCGCTCCTGGGTCGGGGTGCTGGCCGCGGTCGATTCTACGGGGGGTCAGTCGCCGGAGTCCTCGGCGTCCAGGACCGCCTCCGCGATCTCGATCAGCGGCTTCTCGGTCGGGAACTCGGCGTCGAGCCGGTCGTGGGACACGACCGAGAGCAGCGCGTTGAGCGCGGCGCCGGCCAAGTTGCCCCACGAGGAGACGTAGGAGAACTGCCACCACCACAGCGCCTCGGCGACGTTGCCGCTGCGGTAGTGGCGCAACCCGTTCTCGAGGTCGAGCGCGATGCTGCACAGGTCGTCGGACAGCTGGCTCTCGACCACCTCGGGCACGTAGGGGTCGAACACGAAGGAGTAGGTGTCGACGTCGCCGAGCATCTCTGCGAGCCGCAGCCGGAGCTGGTCGAGGTCTGCCTCGGGCCCGACATCGGGCTGGTACTCCGAGCGCGGCGTGAAGTCCTGCTGTGCGCCGAGCCGGGCGCCGGCGAGCAGGATCTGCGAGATCTCGAGCAGCAGCAGCGACACCGCGCGGCCCCCGTCGTTCTCGCGTGCGATCTCTCGAAGGGCCAGCAGGAACGAAGCGACCTGGTCGGCGATCTGTTGCGCGAAGTCCAGATCGCTCTCGGGGGTCGTGGGGGCGTCAGTCATCGGCGGTTCTCCGTCCAGCGAATGCTCGTCCGAGGGTGACCTCGTCCGCGTACTCGAGGTCCCCTCCTACCGGCAGTCCACTCGCCAATCGCGTGACACGCAACCCGACGTCCTTCAGCATCCGTGTGAGGTACGTCGCGGTCGCCTCGCCCTCGAGGTTCGGGTCAGTGGCGAGGATGACCTCGGTGACCGTGCCGTCGGCGAGCCGCTGGAGGAGCTCCCTGATCCGGAGCTGGTCGGGCCCGATGCCGTCGAGTGGCGAGATCGCCCCACCGAGCACGTGGTAGCGGCCACGGAACTCGCGGGTGCGCTCGATGGCGACGACGTCCTTGTACTCCTCGACGACGCACAGCACCGTGGCGTCGCGCCGGGGGTCGCTGCAGATCCGGCACTGCTCGGCCTCCGACACGTTGAAGCAGATCGAGCAGAAACGCACCTTGGCCTTGACCTCGATCAGCACGTCGGCCAACCGGCGTACGTCGGTCGGGTCGGCCTGCAGCAGGTGGAACGCGATCCGCTGCGCGCTCTTGGGACCCACCCCGGGCAGTCGCCCGAGCTCGTCGATCAGGTCCTGGACGATGCCTTCGTACAACGCGTGAGTCCTATCCGAGGCCTGGTATGCCGCCGCCACCGGCGAGCGGGCCCAGGGCCTCGGACGCCATCGTGTCGGCCTGCGCCTTGGCGTCGCGGTAGGCGGCCACGATCATGTCGCCGAGGTCGGAGAGGTCGTCGGGATCGGAGCCGTCGAATCCACCGGCCTTGATCTCGACCGCCACCAGCTCCCCCACACCGTTGACGACGACCGTGACCGCACCGCCGGCGACGGTGCCCTCGACGCGGGCGTCGGCCAGCTTCTCCTGCGCGTCCTGGAGCTGGGTCTGCATCTGCTGCGCCTGTTCCATCAGGGCATTGAGGTCGAAGCCGCCACCCCCGAAGGGGTTGCCGCCACCGGCGCTCTCGAACGGGTCCTGGGTCATGGGGTCACCTCTCTGGTTCACCTCTGTGGTGGGTTCACGAGTGACGGATCTCCTCGATCACTTCGGCACCGAGCTCGCGCTCGAGCAGCTCGGCGCCCGCCAGCCCGCTGTTCTCGGCGTCGGGGTCGTCGGGGTGGGCGTCGGAGTCAGGGTCGCCCGAGCGCGTCGGCTCGGGTGCGCTCGATGCCGCGGGAGCGGCCTGGGCGGTCGGACCTGACTCAGGCGCTGGGTCCTCGCCGGCGTCACCCTCCCAGTCGGGAGCGCCGGACGGCTCGGAGGCGAACGCGGGCGCGGCGGTCGACGGCACGGCCGGTGCCGGTGCCGGTGCTGAGCCGGGCTCGGTGCGGCCTCCCCCGGCGCTGGGGTCGACGATCGCCTCGACCTTCCAGTCGACTCCGGCCACGTCGATCGCTGCTTGGCGCAGGATCTCGTCACAGCCACCGTTGACGAACGAGTCGCGGGCACCGACGTTGGTGAAGCCGAGCGTGAGGGTCCGGCCGTCGACGCCGATCACCTGCGAGTTCTGCGTGAGGTGCATCCACGCCACCCGGCGCCGCATCTTGGTGGCCTCGACGATGTCGGGCCACAGCCGCCGGACCTCGACCAGGCTGAGAGCGCCCACCGCCGGCGCGTCCTTCAGTTCGGGGGCGGGGGCCGGCGTGTGGCCCGGCTCGGTCTCGGCTCGCATCACCGGTTCCGGCGCGGGCTCGGGAGCCGGGTCCGGCTCGGCCGCCTCCTCGGGCTCCCGGTCAGGTCTGGCCGCGGCGGCAGGCGCGAGGACGGTCGGTGCGGTCGCTGGTTGCTCCACGCTCGGTGC
>NZ_DASUTK010000037.1:0-35735 GCF_036374615.1 Nocardioides sp. | reverse complement strand
TTCTTGCCGGCGGGAGGCCCGAGACGGAGGACCTGGTCGCGGCCAGCGGCGCGACGCTGGTCTGCGCGCTTCTGGTGACGACGGCGCAGACGGTCCCGCGCGGGCTCGGTGGCGACCGGTTCCGCGGCGTGATCCGCGATGCCGTGCAGCTGGTGCTGGTGACGCTCGCGGTCACGGTCGTCGCCGTGTCGCTGAGGCGCGAGGTGCTCGATCCGCTCGACCCGCTGACGCTGGTGATGGCGCCGCTGGTCGGTGCGGCCGGCGCCGTGCTCGTGATGCGGCTGCTCCAGCTGGTCGTCGCGCAGCTGCGACGCGCCACCAGGGGCAGCCGGCAGGTCGCCTCGATCGTGGGACTGAGCCAGACCGTCACCTTGAGCCAACAGGTCGTGGTCGCCTGCGTCGCGGTCGTCCTGGCGGTGTCGTCGGCGGTGCTCGGGGTGGCGATCGACGACACGCTGCGTGCCAACGCCGAGCGCACCGGCTGGGAGCAGGTCGGAGGAGACGTGGTCGTCCTCGCCGAGGGCGTGAACAACGAGATCGTCGAGCAGGTCACGGACGTCGACGGAGTCGAGTCCGTGGCAGCGGTCTTCTCGGCCGACAGCATCTCGGTCCAGACCCGTGCCGGGATCGAAGGCGTCCGGCTGATCGGCGTGGACCCGGAGCTGCTCGCCCGTGCCGGGGCGGGCGGACCGCTGCAGGTCCACGTGCCGAGCGCCGAGGACGGCGAGCTGCGCGCACTCGCGTCACCGGACCTCCCCCTGGACGACGACGGGACGGAGCTGCGGTACGCCCAGTCGACGGTGCCGATGCGGGTCACGGGTCGCCTCGAACGGATCCCGGGGGTGACGACCGGTGAGCCGTTCGTGGCCGTCGACCTGGCCGCGTTGGCGGCAGCGGTCGACCGGACGCTCGAGACCTACGACGTGCTCCTGATCACCGGGCACCCCGACGTCGACGAGGTCGCCTCGATCGTGCGGGACCGCGCGCCGGACGCCGTGGTCCGGTCCCGGACGGACGTCGTCGACACGCAGCTGGACCAGCCGGTGGTCGAGCGCACGATCGCGGTGCTCCGGGCCGTCTCTGCCGCTGCCGCGCTGGTCGCTGTGTTCGCCGTCGTGCTAGTGGTCGCGCTCGGTACGCCGACGCGCCGCCGGACGTCGACGCTGCTCCGGGTGATCGGTGCCGACCCGCGCCAGGCACGGCGGACGGCAGTGCTGGGCCTGGTGCCGGTGGTCGCTGCCGCGTGCCTGGCAGCGGCAGCGTGCGGTGTCGTGCTGACCCTGGTGGCCGGTCGGGGGCTCGCCCTGGCGTCGCTCACCGAGACGCTGGCCTCGCTCCCGGTCCGGCCGGGACCGGTGATGACCGGGGCCGTCGCGGGCGGGTTGGTCGCGCTGGTGGTGCTGGCGGCCATCGTCGCCGGGCGTCGTGCACCGCAGGGCGAGGTCGCGCTCGAGGAACGTGAGAAGGGAAGAAGATGACGACTGCGGTGATCGACCGCACCCAGATCCTGTGCGAGGGGCTGGTGCGGATCTACAAGCGGAAGGGCGTCGAGGTGGTGGCGCTGCAGGGCCTCGACCTGCACGTCGGCAGTGGCGAGCTGGTCGCCATCGTGGGCGCGTCCGGCAGTGGGAAGTCGACGCTGCTCAACATCCTCTCCGGCCTCGACAGCCCCAGCGCGGGCCGCGCGCTCGTCGCCGGCCACGACCTGCTCGCGATGCGCCGCGCGGAGCGGCGGCAGTACCGGCTGCGGACCTGCGGCTTCGTGTGGCAGAGGTCCACCGACAACCTCGTGCCCTACCTCTCCGCGGTGGAGAACGTCGACCTGCCGCAACGGCTGGCCGGCCGCGGGCGGGTGGAGCGCCGCGAGCGCAGCGAGGGGCTGCTCGAGCAGCTGCACATCGAGGACACCGCCGACCGCCGTCCGTCACAGATGTCCGGTGGGCAGCAGCAGCGGCTCGCGATCGCGGTCGCGATGGCGAACGAGCCGCAGGTCCTGTTCTGCGACGAGCCGACCGGCGAGCTCGACACCGCCGAGTCGCACGAGGTGTACGGCGCGCTGCAGCGGATGAACGAGACCAACGGCACGACCGTCGTGGTCGTGACGCACGACCCGACCGTGACCGCGGAGGTACGACGCACCGTGGCCATCCGCGACGGCCGCACCGCCTCGGAGACTCTGCGACGCACTCCGGGAGTCGACGGGGAGCACATCGTCGCCGAGGAGTTCGCAGTGCTAGACCGCGCCGGCCGGCTGCAGCTTCCTGCCGACTTCGTGTCCGCGCTCGGGCTGCGGCAGCGGGTTCGTCTCGAGCTGGCTGACGACCACATCCAGATCTGGCCGGAGGAGGCGCAGCCTCTCGCAGTGCCGGATGTCGCGCCGGCCGGGCGGCACCGCGGCGGACTCGCCGGGGTCGAGGAGGCATGAGCATGATCTCGTTGCGAGGCGTCCACAAGACCTACCGGCACGGGGGTGCCGACGTCCACGCCCTGCGAGGCGCCGACCTCGAGGTGCCGGAGGGGCAGATGCTCGCGCTGACGGGTCGCTCCGGATCGGGCAAGACGACGATCATGAACCTGATCGCCGGCCTGCTGAGTGCGGACAGCGGCACGATCGAGGTGGACGGCCTCGACGTGACGGCGGCGGCCGAACCGCAGCTGATCGGGCTGCGGCGCGACCGGTTGGGCGTGATCTACCAGGACTTCGCGCTGCTGCCGCTGCTCAGCGCCGAGGAGAACGTCGGGCTCCCGCTCCGGATCGCGAGGGTGGACCCGAAGCAACGGGACGCCGTGGTCGCCGAGCTGCTGGAGCGGGTCGGGCTGGCCGGTCACGCACGCCAGCGGCCCGACGAGCTGTCGGGCGGGCAGCAGCAGCGGGTCGCGATCGCGCGTGCTCTCGCCAACCGGCCCCGGGTGCTGCTCGCCGACGAGCCCACCGGCCAGCTCGACTCGGAGACGGGTGCCGCGGTGATGCAGCTGCTGCGGCAGCTGGTCAGCGAGCAGGGCGCGACCGCGATCGTCGCCACGCACGACCCGTCGGTCGAGGCTGTCGCCGACGCCGTCGTGCACCTCGCCGACGGGATGCTCACGGGAGCGTCAGCCGCCGCGCGCTGACGGCCCGCGCTTCGAGAACGGCCGGGTGGCCGGACCCTCGAGCACGGCACCGTCGTCGGCGAACCGGGAGCCGTGCAGGGGGCAGTCCCAGGTCCCCTCGGCGTCGTTGCGTCGCAGCACGCCGCCGAGGTGCGTGCAGATCGGCCGGTTCACCACGCCCGGAAGGGAGATGCAGGCGGCCAGCCCCACGCGAGCGTTGAGCTCGGTGATGCCGAACGCCTGCCGAGGCCCGGTGAGGCGGTGCCGGAGCGGCTTCTGCCATGTGGGCGGCTCGCCGCCGAGGATCTCGGCACTGATGCTCAGCGCGGCGGCGATCGCGTTGGTGAAGCCCCACTTGTCGAAGCCGGTCGCGACGAAGACCCGCCCCCGTCCTCGGGGCAGCGGGCCGACGTACGGCACGCCGTCGGGGGCCCCGTAGTCCTGGGCCGACCAGGCATGCGTCTCGGCGGCACCCGGGAAGTACTCGGCCGTCCACGTCCGCAGGGAGTCGAGGTGCTGACGCTCGGACCGGGTCCGTCCCACGGTGTGGCCCGCGCCGCCCACCATGAGGAGCGAGCCGTCGTCGCGTTCGACGGACCGCAGGCTGCGACCGGGGCTGCCGGCCGAGAGCATCATCTCGTGCGGTGGCCGCACACCGCTGAACGTGACGACGTAGGACCGCTGCGGCTCGACCTTGGCGAAGACCAGCCCGCGGTCGAGGATCGACATGCCGGTGGCCAGGACGACCTGCGCGGCTCGCAGCCGCCGCCCGTCGTCGAGCACGACCTCACGACCGTCCTGGGAGACGGTGGTCACCCGTTGGCCCTCGTGGAGCAGGCCTCCCTGTTCCCGGAGCTCCGTGGTCAGCGCCTCCACCAGCTCGACCGGATCGAGCTGCGCCTGGTCGTCGAGCACGGTGCCGCCGACGTGGGGGATGGGGACGTCGAAGCGTTGCTCCCATCGCACTGCCAGCCCGCTCTCCGCGGCCACGTCGAGCTCGGCGCGGGCGGCGTCCTCCTGATCGGCCGTGGCCGCGTAGGTGACGGCGGGCCGGTGCTGCACGGCGACGCCGTGGTCCTCGCAGAAGCGGAGCAACCAGGCCTGCCCCTCGCGGTTGCCCTCCACGTAGGCCGAGACCAGCCGCTGGGAGTGGTGACGCCTCATCCTCGACAGCTTGGTGCCCTGCAGGAGCGAGACCTTGGCCGTCGACCTCCCGGTCGTGACGGCACTGCGTTCGCGCGCCTCGAGAACCACGACCCGCCGGCCGGCCCGGGCGAGCAGCAGGCCGGTCGTCAGGCCGGTGAGCCCCGCACCGACGACGACGTCGTCGAAGCTGTCGGAGCCGGCCGCCGTGTCGAGGTCTGTGTAGCGACGGAGCGGGGCACGGTCGTGCCACAGGCTGGTGGTCATCGCCCGTCGTACCCGCTCGGTGTGGGGGCACACGTGCCCGGGACGCGCTCTGCGGTTGGCTCGGCTGTCAGCGGGTACGAAGAGGAATGAGCCGGTCGCTGCCACGTGCCGGCTCCGGCGCGGCGGGGGCCAGGGCCCAGCCGTGACCGCCGATCTCGTGTACCTCGTCGCCGGTGGTGCGCTGCTGGTGGCTGTCGTGGTGCCTGAGCTGCTCGGTCGGTGGGCCATCTCCACACCGATGGTTCTGGTGGCCGTGGGCGTCCTGATCGGCCTGACGCCGCTGCCCGACGGCCTCCCGCTCGATCCGCAGGACAATCGCGCGGTCATCGAGCACGTCACGGAGCTCACCGTCCTGGTGGCACTGATGGGGGTCGGTCTCGCCCTCGACCGGCCGCTCGAACCGCGACGGTGGAGCTCGTGGCGAGCGTGGTCGCCCACCTGGCGACTGCTGGCGATCACGATGCCGTGCTGCATCGCGGGCACCGCCCTGCTCGGGTGGTGGGCCGGGCTCGCGCCCGCCGCGGCACTGCTCCTCGGGGCGGTGCTCGCCCCGACCGACCCGGTCCTGGCGTCGGACGTGCAGGTGGCTGGACCGCAGACGGACGACCACGAGGTGAGGGAGACCGACGAGGTGCGTTTCACCTTGACCTCGGAAGCGGGGATCAACGACGGGCTGGCGTTCCCGTTCGTCTACGCGGCGATCCTGACCGCTACCACCGGGTCAGTGACCGGTTGGTGGCTGGAGTGGGTCAGCATCTACCTGGTCGGGAAGGTCGCCGTCGGTGTCGCCGTGGGCATCGCCTCCGGCTGGCTGCTGGCGAGACTCGCGTTCCGCTCTCGCAGCCGAGCTCTCCGGGTCGCAGAGCGCGGTGAGTCCCTCCTCGCAGTCGCAGCCCTGGTCACGGCGTACGGACTGGGGGAGGTGGCAGGTGGCTACGGCTTCCTGTCGGTGTTCGCATGCGCCATGACGTTCCGGTCCGCCGAGCGCCGCCACGACTACCACGCCGCCATGCACGAGGTCGTGGAGCGGCTCGAGCGCCTGCTCACCCTGCTCGTCCTGCTGGTGCTCGGCATCGCGCTGAGTCGCGGCATCCTCGACGCGCTGGACTGGCGCGGGGCCCTGATCGGGACAGCGCTGCTGCTCGTCCTGCGCCCGCTGGCGGGGTGGGCGGCGCTGGCAGCCTGGCCGCGTCCGGACGAGGAGGTCGGAGGTGCCACACCGCAGGAGCGGTGGGCGATGGCGTTCTTCGGGGTGCGCGGGGTCGGGTCGATCTACTACCTCGCGTACGCGGGTGGGCACGCTCCGGACGTGGCCTCGGACTGGTTGTGGTCGACCGTCGCCTTCACCGTGGTGGGCTCGGTGGTGCTCCACGGAGTCCTCGCCACGCCGGTCATGGCCCGGCTGTCGCGCTGACGGGTCGACGAGCATGACGCGGAGCCGGCGTGGGTACGAAAACGGCACGTCGACCCGGAGGAGGTAGAGATGCCGAGCAAGTCCGCGAACGTCAAGAACGAGAAGCAGTACGAAGCCCTGAAGGACAAGGGCATGTCGAAGGAGCGGGCCGCCAAGATCGCCAACTCGCCTGGCGCCTCGAAGCGCGGCGGCAAGCAGAGCGGCAGCGGTGGCGACTCCTTGCAGGGCGGGACCACCGCGCAGAAGAAGAAGGCCGGCCGCAAGGGCGGCAAGGCGTCGAGCAAGTCCTGAGCCGACCCGACCGCGGCCGGGTGTGAGCCGGCCGCGGCTGGGTACGGCGCGACCATGCGGATCGGCTACTTCCTGTCCTGTGAGGAGTACACCCCGGCGCAGCTGGTCGAACAGGCCGTGGCCGCCGAGGAGGCGGGCTTCGACGCGCTGTGGATCAGCGACCACTTCCACCCCTGGAACGACGAGCAGGGCCAGAGCCCCTTCGTGTGGGGTGTGATCGGTGCGCTGTCACAGGCCTGCCGGCTGCCGGTGACCACCGCGGTCACGTGTCCGACCGTCCGGACGCACCCGGCGATCGTGGCGCACGCCGCTGCGACCGCCGCCGTCCAGCTCGAGGGCCGGTTCGTGCTGGGCGTTGGCTCCGGTGAGGCGCTCAACGAGCACGTGCTCGGAGATGTCTGGCCCTCGGCGGAGACCCGGCTGGAGATGCTCGAGGAGGCGGTGGAGGTCATGCGCGAGCTGTGGACGGGCGACGTCGTGACCCGCTCGGGCCGTCACTACTCGGTCGACACTGCCCGCATCTACACCCTTCCCGACCAGCCGCCGCCGGTCTACGTGTCCGGCTTCGGGCCGAAGGCCACGTCGCTGGCGGCCCGGATCGGCGACGGCTACATCTCCACCAAGACCGACGCCGACCTGCTCGACCAGTTCAGGCGTGAGTCCGGCGGCAAGCCGACCATGGCCGGCACCAAGATCGCATACGCGCCGACCGAGGAGGAAGGCGTGGACCACGCCCACCGGATCTGGGCCAATGCCGGTCTCCCCGGGGAGCTCGCCCAGGTGCTCCCGTCACCTCAGCACTTCGAGCAGGCGTCCCAGCTCGTCACGCGCGAGTCCACCGCCTCGAGCGTCCCCGCGGGACCGGACCCGCAGGTCCATCTCGACGCCGTCCGCGAGTACGTCGACCTCGGCTACGACGAGGTGTACGTCGCCAACATGGGACCGCACTACCTCGACATGATCGCGATGTTCGGCAAGGACGTGCTGCCCGAGCTGCGCAGTCTCTGAACCTGACCGGGCACAACTGCCCGGTCAGCGGGTTTGAGGAAGTATCAGCGGTCGGCCATCGTGTTCCTTGGGGGAGAGCCCGGAGGGAGCGTGACCCGATGCCGGTGGATCACTACGTGGCGTGGTGGAACCTCGAGAACCTGTTCGACGAGGAGAACGCGCCGCCCAGCCGGAGGTCCGAGAAGGTGCTGCGGGCGATCGGGAACGACATCGCGGGCTGGACGCCGGAGCTGCGCGACCGCAAGGCACAGCAGCTCGCGTCGGTCATCGCGCAGATGAACGGCGGCGCGGGCCCCGACCTGCTCGGCGTGTGCGAGGTCGAGAACAGGTTCGTCCTGG
Source organism: Nocardioides sp. (assembly GCF_036374615.1). Taxonomy (GTDB): domain Bacteria; phylum Actinomycetota; class Actinomycetes; order Propionibacteriales; family Nocardioidaceae; genus Nocardioides. The sequence continues at coordinate 28,183 of NZ_DASUTK010000037.1, read as the reverse complement.
AGTTGCTGGTCGCCGAGATCGAAGCCCGGATCCCGGGGCGCAGCTACACGATCGCCCATGCGGACACCGATGACGCCCGCGGCATCGACGTGGCCTTCCTGTACGACGGCACGCGCTTCGAGCTCCCGCCCGACGAGACGTTCTTCCACGTCGTGATGCGGCGCAACGCCACCCGCGAGATCGTCCAGGTCAACCTCAGGACGGTCCTCGGCGGCCGCACCTGGGCAGTCTTCGGGAACCACTGGCCCTCGCGCAGCGGCGGTCAGCACGAGTCCGCGGGATACCGCCACATCGCCGGTGAGACGTTGGGCTACTTCCACGAGCGGGTGCTCGAGGTGCACGGCCCGGAGACTCCCATGCTGGCGATGGGTGACTTCAACGACGAGCCGTTCGACACCTCGCTCGTCATCCACGCGGTGGGGGTCCGACAACGCAACCGGTTGCTCAACGCCACCACCCCGCGGCTCTGGAACCTGTCGTGGCCGATCGCCGGAACGCCCGACGGCACGTTCTACTTCAACAACGAGCCGAACGTCCTCGACCAGTTCCTCGTCAACCGGAACCTGGCCGACGACGCCTCACCGATCCGGGTCCGGCCCGAGACGGTCGAGATCCTCCGGTTCCCGGGCATGACGGCGTCCGGGGACTACCCCAAGCCGGTCCCGTTCGGCGGCATGGGCGATCCGGTGGACGAGGACGGCTTCTCCGACCACTTCCCGATCGGCGTGATCGTCACCGAGGACGACTGACGGGATGTCCCCGGTCGGGTCACGTGACCGTCACGTGCGCTGGCAACGCTGACAAGGTGCCTCAGTCGACGGTTCGATCCTTCGTCGCAGCCGACGTGTCGACGCAGACGATCCCCTTGTTGCCGTCCTGGTCGGCGATCACGGTGAGCGAGGGTGCGTCGCTGTCATCGACGACGGTCCCACCCGCGGCGACGGCAGCGGCGATCCGTTGCTCGGCCGCCTCGGGCGCCACATAGACCTCGATGTGGAACCGCTGACCCGAGGCCTCGTGCTCGTCGGCGTCCCCGAACCACAGGTTCGGCACGCGACCCGTGGCGTCTCGGATCTCGTCGCTGGGCGTCCCGCGGCCCTGGGCATCGGCGCTCCCCGTCAGCAGGGCCGCCCACACCGGGGCGATGGTTGCGGAGCGCGCCGTGTCGAGGCCGAGCTCGATGTCGCTGACCGAGGCCGGGTCGGCGTCGACCTGGTGGTCGGCGGCGATCTCGGTGATCCGTCGCGCGAGGTCGACATCCTGCTGGGTCACCCATTCGACAACGTATTCGGTGCCTTCGGCGTCGCGGTAGATGGCGTCGTCGCTGACCAGCTTGAAGTCGACGTACCCCTTGCCCATGGATACGCGCGGGTGGTGGCCGACCGCGTCGCCCGCCTCGCCCACCGCGGCGACGAACCGCGCGCCGGTGCCGAAGTCGTCGATCACGTAACGCGCATGCAGTCCCTGTGCCAGCTTGCGCCAGTCGGTCAGGTTCGCCTCGGCGATCTGTTCGCCCTTCAGCATGTCCATGGACGGGGACCCTATCCCTGAATCAGCCCGCATCACTTGCGCAACGTCTGCCGCCCTGCGCGCGCTTGCTTGACGTCAAGCAATCGAACGAAGGGGCATAGCCGCCCGCACCGACGGAATCAGTGCTCCGCCTCGTGTCCGGTGCGTGGGTCGTGACCCGGGTGACACGATCCGGAGCGCCTGCCGGGAGCTGTCCAACTGCCCCGCTAGGGTCGGAGGGTGGAGCGCCGATGAGCAAGATGGATGACCTGCGTGCATTGCGCGAGGCTCGCTACGAGCGAGCAGTGGCCCGTTCTGCCGCACAGCCTCAGAGCGCGCCGTCGAGGCAAGGCCCAGAACCGACATCCCAGCCCGCGCCCGTGACCGCCGACCTCGACGCCGAGCTCGAGGTGGCCCTGTGTGGCCATCGGGCCATCAGCGGGCGGACCTGCACCCGCGAACGGGGTCACGCAGCCAAGAGCCACCGCTACTCCTGACCGAGCCTGGACCGAAACCCGGGGAGACAGCGAGCCGCCTGCCGTCCCGAGCGCGGCGCGTCGAACATGCAGAACTCAACGATCCAGCGCTGGCGCACGCTTGGGCTGTTCTCTGCGCCGGACTTCTGCATGTCTGACGCGCCGTCGCCCGGTGCGTCGCAGCACCCAGGTCAGCCGGCCTCTGCGGCCCGCAACCGTGCGCACATCACCTTGAGCAGCCCGAGGGCCACACCGGGCTCATCGTTGAGAATCGGGCGGAAGTCCCAGCTGACCAGCGCAACGGTGGTCAACGGGCTGGTCGCGACGATGGTGGCCGAGCGTGGTTTGCCGTCGATGAGTGCGATCTCACCGAAGTAGTCCCCCGGCCCGAGTTCGGGGCGTTCCCGATCGTGCACGTTCACCGACGCCGTGCCCTCCACGATGACGTGGAACCCGGCGGCGCCGCCGCCCTCCTGCGCGATCTCCGCGCCGGCGGCGTGCTCGACCACCTTCGCGTGCCTGGCGATGGTCTTGAGTCCCCTGTTGCCCACCTCGGCGAACAAGTCGGTGTCTCGCAGTACCTCGACAACATCCACGTCAGCCATCAGCAGAGCCTCCCCCTGTGCCCCGCATCTCGTAGTACGAACCCTGTCGCTCCCGTCAATCTACGTCTGTACTAGGGCACGGTCCAGTGCGTACGCTGGTCGCCGCTCCTAGAACTAGGCGCCCCCGCCAGGATTCGAACCTGGGACCCGCGGATTAGAAGGCCGCTGCTCTATCCAGCTGAGCTACGGGGGCAGGACTCAGACACGCAGTATGCCGCGACACCGTTTTCGCCGAGCATTGTGGCTCATGGCTTCTCGCACACCAGCAGGAAGCGAGCCTCTGTGAATGCGAGGGGCTCCGGAGCTCGGTGCAAGGCCAGCAGGTGCTCGGCGTACTGGTCGAACCTCGGCCTCGCGGCGGAACGCTGTCAGCGTCACGTCGGGGTACGCAGGTTCGCCACCGAACCACGCAGCGAGATCAGCGAGATTGCGACCATCCACCTGCTGGGTGAGGAACAGTCCACCTGGCTTGAGGACCCGGAACACCTCTGCGGCGGCGTACGCCTCGTGGCGTGACTGGACGACTCGAACCAACCGCCCGTCCGGGTACGGGAGAGCATCGCCTCGCTCGGCGTCGTAGTCGGCGACCGGGATTCCGAGGGACTCGAGTGCGGCCCGCGCAACGGGGATGTTGGGCGGCCATCCCTCGGTGGCGTGCCCGTCGGCCGGGAGGACGCTCCTCAGCTCCTGCAGGAACTCGCCGCCTCCGGTCCAGCGCCGACTTCGACGATCGGAGAGCATCGCTTGCCAGATCTCGGTAGCTCCACGGTGGTGACTCGTCGATCACGCGGCCATCGAACTCGGAGAAGTCCCAGCCCTCGGCGGGCGCCCGGTACATGGTTCGCCAGTGTTCGACGAGCTCCTCGTCGGTCATGGCCGAACAGTGAAGCACGTGCTCTGTTTCTCGGGTCTCGAACACAGATGAGCGGACGCCGAAGCGGCCTCGCAGAAACTCAGGTGAGAACATCGCGACTCATGGGCATGCACATCAACCACGTCACCTTCGACTGCGGCGACGCCCGGGCCCTCGCTGGGTTCTGGTCGACCCTGACCGGCTGGCATCTGTGGTACGACGACGATCCCGAGGTAGTCGTCGCGCCCACCTTCCCGCACGACGGCACGGGGTTGCTCTTCATCCCAGTGCCGGAAAGCAAGACCGCGAAGAATCGGGTCCACCTCGACCTCCAACCCGAGGGGATGACCCGCGATGAGGCCGTCGAGCTGGCACTGGCCAACGGAGCCACGCTGATCGGCGACTTCCGCAAGGAGGACGGAAGCGGCTGGGTGACGCTGGCTGACCCTGAGGGCAACGAGTTCTGCATCGAGCGCAGCAAGGCCGAGCAGGGCTCGGCGAAGCCGCGGCGGTTCAAGCTCGGAGAGTGATCCGGCGTCAGACCTTGATGCGCGCCGAGGTCGGGTCGTACATCGGGCGGAGCGACACCTCGACGGGGTGCCGGGTGCCGGCGATGTCGACCTCCCACGAACCCGAGGAGAGCCAGTCTGGCGTGACCGGCACTTCACCACCGGACACCATCGCCAGGCCGACGGCACCGCCGAGCGTCCAGCCGTAGGAGCCCGCGCGCACGTAGCCGACCACCACGCCATCGCGGTGCAGGACCTCCGCGTGGTGGAGCAGCGGCTCAGGGTCGAGGACGCGGATCTGCACGATCCGCTGGCTCATCCCGCCCGCCTCGGCATTGGCGGCCTTGCGCGCCAGCACCGCGTCGCGTCCGATGAACCCGCCGGGCTTGTCCAGGGCGAGCGCGAAGCCGAGCCCGGCCTCGAGCGGGCAGTCGGTGTTGTCGATGTCGTGGCCGAAGTCGCGGTACGCCTTCTCCATCCGCAGCGAGGCCAGCGCCTTGAGTCCGACCGGCTTCAGACCGTACGCCGGGCCGGCGGCCTGCAGCGCGTCGTACACGTGCAGCGTGTCGGCGGCCGGGATGTAGAGCTCGTAGCCGAGCTCTCCGAGGTAGGTGATCCGGACGCACAACACCTGCACGCCGGCCACCTCGATCCAGCGTGCGGTCCGGAACGGGAAGACCTCCGTCGTCAGGTCTGCGTCGGTCAGGTCGGTGAGCAGCTCGCGTGACCGCGGCCCCTGGACGTTGAGCTGACCGTAGTCGGAGGTGACGTCGTTGACTGTGAAGTCGGCGTCAGCGCCGTAGTGCGCCAGCCAGGCCAGCGTGTGCCCGTGCGCGGTGTCGGAGGCGACCACGAAGAAGTCGTTCTCGGCCAGCTTCGTGACCGTCAGGTCGCCCTGGATCCGACCGTCCTCGTCCAGCCATTGGGTGTAGGTGATCGTCTCGGGCTTCTCGTTCACGGCACCCGCGGACACTCGGTCGAGGACGGCGTCTGCGTCTGCACCCTGCACCCGGAACTTCGCCATGAAGCTCATGTCCATCAGGCCAACACCCTCGCGGATCGTGCGGTGCTCGGCCTCCCACTGCGCGAACCACGGCGCCCGGCCCCAGGTGGGCTCGGCGGTCGGTGTCTCGCCGGGTCCGGCGAACCAGTCCGCGCCCTCCCAGCCGGACACCTCGCGCAGGTAGCCGCCCTGCTCGACCAGCCTCTCGTGGACCGGCGAGAGCAACGTGTTCCGGGCGGTGCGCAGCTGCTTGCCCGGGGTGTGCGCGGCGTACACGGTGCCGAGGATCTCGGCGGTGCGGGCGGCGCGGTAGGCGTCGTCGGCCTGCCACGGACGGAACCGATCGACGTTGAAGCCGGTGACGTCGACGTCCGGCCTGCCGGTGGTGATCCAGTGGGCCAACAGCCGGCCCAGTCCGCCGGCGGAGAGCACGCCGACCGAGTTCATGCCTGCGGCCACGAAGTAGTTCCGTAGCCCGGGTGCCTCGCCGACGGCCGGGGCGAGGTCGGGCGTGAACGACTCGGGTCCGCAGAAGAACGTGCGGACGCCGACCTCGAGCGTGACCGGGACTCGGGCCATGGCCCTCTCGAGGAACGGGCTCATCCGGTCCCAGTCGGGTTGGATCTTGCCAAAGGAGAAGTCGCGCGGGACGCCCTCGACGCGCCATGGCGCAGCCTTCGGCTCGAAGAGGCCGACCATCATCCCTCCGCCCTCTTCGCGGTAGTAGCCGTACGACGACGGGTCCTCGAACACCGGCGCCTCCGGATCGAGGCCCTCGATGGTGTCGGTGATCAGGTAGTAGTGCTCGGCTGCCTGATTGGGGATGACCAGGCCGTTCCTCGCCCCCAGCTCGCGTGCCCACATGCCGGTGCAGTTGACGACGTACTCGGCCGCGACATCGGCCGTGTCACCGGGTGTGCCGGTGGAGACTCGGACGCCGGTCACGCGTCCGCGTTCGGTGAGCACGTCCTCGACCGTGATGCCCTCCCTGATCGACACCCCGAGCCGGCGGGCGCCTTTGGCCAGCGCGGTCGTGAGGTCGACGGGATTGACTCGGCCGTCGCCAGGGACGTGGAAGCCGGCGAGCAGGTCGTCGGTCTTGGCCCAGGGGAAGAGCCCGGCCATCTCCCGAGCTGAGATCTCCTCGACCTCGAGCCCGAGATGACGCTGGAACGCCGCGACCCGTCGGTACTCCTCCAGGCGAGCATCGTCCGCCGCGGCCTCGATCAGGCCGACCGGTTTGAAGCCGGTGGACTGGCCGGTCTCTTCCTCCAGTCGCGCGTACAGGTCTCGTGAGTAGAGCCGGATCGCGGTGGATGTCTCCGACGTCGACCCGAAGCAGGTCATCAGACCGGCAGCGTGCCAGGTCGTGCCGCAGGTGAGGCGGTCACGCTCGAGCAGGACGACGTCGGTCCAGCCGGCGTGCGCGAGGTGGTAGGCCACCGAGCACCCGATCACGCCGCCGCCGATGACGACGACACGTGCACGGTCGGGCACCCGAGCGCCGCTGGAAGCATCCACCCGCCGAACTTATCGGGTGCGGTGAGTACCGAGTCCTGCCACGCATCGTGACGACCGTCCCGCCGAGTCAGGATCCCCGAGACCCGTGACTGTTGCGCCCGGCCGGTGGCCGCCGACACCATGGAGCAGCGGGTCCGGACGTTCCCGGCTCTGCGTTGGCTGATCTGGAGACTCCTATGAGCACGCCGTCCGCGCCACCCGTCTACGCTGCACGCCTCGACGTCGCTTACACCGAGCAGCACAACCGGGTGACGACGCTGTTCCGCATCGTGCTGATCATCCCGATCCTGATCGTCTACGGCGTCCTCACGGCAGGTGCGACCGAGACGGTGTACGACCAGAGCGGTCAGGTGGTCAGCACCACCACTGGCGGGATCGCTGCGGGCCTGTTCATGGCGACGTTGCTGATGATCCTGTTCCGGCAGCGCTATCCGCGGTGGTGGTTCGACTTCGCCCTCGAGCTCGCTCGGTTCGGCGCTCGGATCGGGGCCTACTTCGCGCTGCTCACCGACGAGTACCCGTCCACGGTCGAGGAGCAGGCCGTGCGCCTCGAGATCGACTATCCCGACGTCGAACGCGATCTGAACCGCTGGCTCCCCCTGGTGAAGTGGCTGCTCGCGATCCCGCACTACCTCGTCCTGATCGTCCTGTCGGTGGGCGCCTTCTTCGCGGTCGTGATCGCCTGGTTCGCGATCCTCATCACGGGAAGCTATCCGCGGGGCCTGTTCGACTACGTGGTCGGCGTCAGCCGCTGGTGGCTGCGCGTCCAGGCGTACGCGTTCCTGCTCGTCACCGATCGATACCCCCCGTTCTCTCTCGCCTGAGGCTCGGCCGGGTCTCGTCGTCGGCCGGGGTTTGACAGGGTGGGCGACGTGCGCGTTCTCGAGATCTGGCGATACCCGGTCAAGTCCATGCAGGGCGAGCGGGTGGACCGGGTCGACGTGCAGCCGCACGGGGTATTCGGTGACCGGGGCTACGCGCTGTTCGACCTCGAGACCGGGTTCGGCCTCACGGCGCGGCGGCGGCCCGAGCTCTTGTTCGCCTCCGCTGCCGCGCGACCCGACGGCACCGTGTCGATCACCTTGCCGGACGGATCCGTGGCCGCCGGCGACGACGCATTGTCGAGATGGCTCGGGCACCCAGTCACCCTGCGTTCCGCCGCCCAGCCTGGTGACCGGGTCTACGAGAGCCCGGCGGACTTCGAGCACGATGCCGATTGGGAACCGTTTCGCGGTGCCACGGGCGCGTTCCACGACTCAGGGCGCGCCAACGTGTCTGTCGTGTCCACCGCCACGATGTGCGAGTGGCCGTGGCGCCGCTTCCGGCCCAACGTCGTCGTCGACGGCGCGGACGAGGACTCGCTCGTCGGTTCACGCATCCACCTTGGTTCGGTGACTCTCGACGTCCGCGCGCGCATCAAGCGGTGCGTGATGGTCACACGTCCGCAACCTGACGGGATCGACAAGGATCTCGACATCCTGCGCACCATCCATCGCGAACGCGACGGTTACCTTGCCGTCGGCTGCTCGGTGGTCGCCCCCGGGACGATCAGTGTCGGTGACGAGCTCGAGCGCTCCCCTCGACGTGACCAGGATGACCAGAGAGCCCAGCAGGCTTGACCTCAGGCCCATGATGAGGCCATGGGTGTCGTCGAGTTCGAGCTGCAGCGCACCGTCCGGGCTCCCATCGCGCAGGTTTTCGCGCGCCTCGCCGACATCACGGGGTACGGCGCGTGGATGCCCCGGAAAGCAAGCATCCTGCGGCGGACACAGCAGACGTCGCCCGGCGAGCCGGGCCTCGGGACGACGTACCTCGATGCCACCTCCTTCGGGCCGACACCCGGCGAGATCATCGAGTTCCAACCGCCCCACACGTTGGTCTTCCACTGGTGGGACAGCTCCAGGGGCGGCAGGGTCAAGGTCGAGGGGTGGCCGGGGTACACGCTGAAGTCAGAGGGGGCCGACACGACGCTCGTGCGCCATCACGCCACCCTGCACACGTACGGCTCTTATCGGCTGGCGACGCCTGTCCTCCGCAGGATCGCCCTCAGAGAGCGCACCACGACGATCGAGGCACTCAGGGCGTCGTTCGACCCCTCTGGCGTGTGAGAGCGCCTGACTCGCGGCAAGAGGACAAGCGCTCACAGGGTTGGCCCTGATGTCAGGCGTCTCGCGCGTGTGACAGAACGGTCGTGACCACGGCGCTCAGTGCGGCGGCCGCGCCGAGGATCTGCGTGAGGCTGCGGCGCAGCCGCCGCACTTAGGGCGCACCGTAGTCCTCACGAGCCCGATGGGGAAGGGCGACCTCTCGTAACTGTCCTCGGCGTGGAGACCCCGGCTCGGGGAACGGATCTGCCCGCTGCGCCCCGACGGTAGGTCACGCGTTCTGAGCGCCCTTGGCTCTATCCGCATGACGCACTGAACCATTCGATGGGTCCAGAGCGTCAATCAAGTGACACACCAGGTCGAAGGGGGTCGGCTTTGGGACGGGCGAGAGTCAACTCTGTCGTCGCGGGCCTCGCCATCCTCCTGGCCGGGTGCACGCCGGGTGCCCCGCCGTCGGCGGTCGAGCGCGAGCGGCCCGAAGTGCGCGAGGAGGCGACTCGCGTCGAACGGCCGGCCCGGCCGATCACGCTAGCCTTCGCAGGCGACATCCACTTCCAGCTTCACCTCGCCGCGCTGCTGGACAAACCGGACGCGACGCTCGGGCCGTCCGGGCGTGCCCTCGCGACCGCCGACGTGGCGATGGTCAACCTCGAGAGCGCGATCACCGACCGCGGCGTGCCGGACCCGAAGGCCCTCGAGGACTCCTGGGACAGGTACTGGTTCCGGGCACCGGCATCAGCGCTGGACGTCCTCGCGAGGTCGGGCGTGGACGTGGTCGGGGTGGCCAACAACCACGGCGCCGACTACGGCCCGATCGGTGTGCGCGACACGCTGCGCGCCGAGCGGCGCGCACCGCTGTCCGTGGTCGGGATCGGCCGTGATCGACGGCAGGCGTTCACGCCCCACCGGACGACGGTGAAGGGCGTCACGCTCGCCTTCTTCGCTGCGGACGCCTCTCCCCTCGAGAGCACCGAGAGCGTCTGGCGTGCCGGCCCGCGGAGTCCTGGGCTCGCGGACGCGCACGAACCCCGACCGTCGGCGCTCCTGGCTGCCGTTCGGAAGGCAGCGCGGGCGGTGGACATCGTGGTCGTCTACCTGCACTGGGGGCAGGAGCTGCAGGCCTGCCCGACCCGCGACCAGCGAACGACGGCCAGGGCCCTTGCGCGCGCCGGAGCGGACGTCGTGGTGGGAAGTCATGCCCACGTCCTCCTCGGGTCGGGCTGGATGCGCGGCGCGTATGTGAGCTACGGGCTCGGGAACTTCGTCTGGTACCACAACCACCAGCCCGAGACCGGAGTGCTGCGACTGCGAGTGGAGGAGGGCGAGGTCGTGTCGGACGAGTGGGTCCCCGCTGAGATCGGAATTTGGGGACGTCCCGTGCCACTGTCGGGCGCACGCCGCAAGGCTGCGGTGGCGGACTGGCAGGCCTTGCGCGGCTGCGCCGGGCTCCACGATCGACCGACGGTTGGGCCGATTCCGAGCGCGGCGAGGTGACAGGCGCAACTATTGGCCGATCCGGAACGTCATGGTCTTGTGAGTAGGCAACAGGATCGGAGGAGGCCGCTGTGCGACGCACTCGCGTGAGCCGCGCCGTGGTCGCGCTCTGCGCCGTCCTCGTGGTGGCCGGCTGCACCGAACCGACCGCACCGCCGGCTGCCGTGCCCGATCCTGCCGACGAGGAGACGTCGGCGGTCGCCACTCCGGGGGACGCGCGGCCGATCACGCTGGCGTTCGCGGGCGATTCCCACTTCGAGTTCCACCTCACCGACCTGTTCGACAACCCGGACAACGGGCTCGGACCGATCAATCGCGTGCTGTCCGACGCCGACGTCACGGTGCTGAACCTGGAGACGGCGATCACCACCCGCGGAACTCCTGAGCCGAAGGAGCTCGAGGTCCCCGACAACCGCTACCACTTCCGCACGGCACCGGCTGCGCTCGACGTGCTCGCCGCCGCCGGCGTCGACGCCGTGAGCATGGCGAACAACCACGGCGCCGACTACGGTCCCGTCGGCATGCGCGACACGCTGCGCGCCAAGGACGAGAGCCCGATCGCGGTGCTCGGCGTCGGTCGCAACCGGCGGGAGGCGTTCGCGCCGTACCGCGTGGACGTGCGCGGTACCGAGATCGCGGTGGTCGCGGCCGACGCGTCGCCTCGCGAGGGAGCCAGCACGCTGTGGGGTGCAACGGCGGAGGATCCAGGCACTGCGGCGGCGCGCGAGCCGCGCCCGGAGGTGCTGCTCGACCGGGTGCGTCGGTTGTCACGCACCGCCGACGTCGTCGTCGTCTTCCTGCACTGGGGGCGTGAGTACGACGTTTGCGCCACCGTCGATCAGCAGACCACGGCGCGGGCGCTGTCGCGTGCCGGCGCCGACGTCATCGTCGGCAGCCACACCCACCGGCTGCTCGGTTCGGGCTGGCAGCCCGACGGCAGCTATGTGAACTACGGGCTCGGGAACTTCGTCTGGTACCACGACCTCGCCCCCGAGACCGGAGTGCTCAAGCTCAGCCTCGAGAACGGAGAGGTCGTGAGCGACGAGTGGATCCCGGCGCTGATCCAGCCGGACGGTCGCCCGAAGCCGCTGGCCGGCTCCGCGGCGAAGCGTGCCACCGCACAGTGGCGGGCCGCCCGAGCGTGCGCTGACGTGGCGCCCGCACCCGGGGAGGCGCCGGTCCGGTTCCGTTCCTCGATCCGGCCGGTCGACGCCGAGCTGCGTGAGCGGATGGCCCCGAGCCATCGGGACCGCTGCCCGCTCGACCACCGCGACCTGCGGTACCTGCGGATGAGCCACGTGGGCTTCGACGGCCGGGTGCACCAGGGCGAGATGGTCGTCGCCGCGTCACAGGCCGACACCGTGGTCGGCATCTTCCGGAGGCTCTTCCACGCCGGGTACCCCATCCGGCGGATGCGGCTGGTCAGCGACTACGGCGGGAACGACGACCGCTCGATGGCGGCGAACAACACCTCGGCGTACAACTGCCGGCCGGTCGCCGGCACGCGCCGCTGGTCCGACCACGCCTACGGCACCGCCGTCGACATCAACCCGGTGCAGAACCCGTACCTGCGCCCCACCGGTTCGATTGCCCCGCGCGCCGGCCGCGCGTACGCCCGGCTCGACCGGTCCGTCGACGCCGAGCCACCGTGGGGCGTGATCCACGACGGTGACGTGGTGATCCAGGCGTTCAACGACGCCGGCTGGGCCTGGGGTGGTTTCTGGGCGGATCCCGACTACCAGCACTTCACGGCCGGCAGCTGACCCCCCGGGCGGCCAGGGCTCAGCGGCGCTGGGCCGCCATCCACTCCTCGACGTCGGAGCTCGTGCGGGGGAGCGAGGCCGAGAGGTTCGTCCGGCCGTCGGCCGTCACGAGGATGTCGTCCTCGATCCGGATGCCGATGCCCCGCAGCTCCTCCGGGACCAGCAGGTCGTCCTCCTGGAAGTAGAGACCGGGCTCGACGGTGAGGACCATGCCGGCGGTCAGGGTGCCCTCGCGGTAGGCCTCGTCAGACGCGCGGCCACAGTCGTGTACGTCCATGCCGAGCATGTGGCTGGTGCCGTGGAGCGTCCAGCGCGCGTAGACCTTCGAATCGGGGGCGAGGGCCTCCTCGGCCGAGACCGGCAGCAGGCCCAGGTCCTCGAGCCCGTGGGCGAGCACCTTCATCGCCGCCTCGTGGGCGGCCAGGAACGGAACGCCCGGCTTCACGGCCGCGATCCCGGCATCCTGGGCTGCGTACACGAGGTCGTACAGGTCGCGCTGCAGCGCTGTGAACCGGCCGTCGACCGGCAAGGTGCGGGTGACGTCGGCCGTGTAGAGGTTGCGCCCCTCGACACCCATGTCGAGCAGCACCAGCTCGCCGGGCGTGATCGGGCCGGTGTTGTCGATCCAGTGGAGCGTGGTGGCGTGCTTGCCGCCGCCCACGATCGAGTCGTAGCCGATGTCGTTGCCCATCGCCCGGGCACGCCGGAAGAACGTGCCCTCGACCCACCGCTCGCCGAACTCCAGCACCCGGTCCCACTCGGCGGCGCAGTCGGCGAAGCCGAGAGCGGTGATGTCACACGCCTCCTGCAGCTCGCCGACCTCCCACTCGTCCTTGACGAGCCGCTGCTCGGACGCGACCCGCGCGAGGTCGTCGTCGGTGGTGATGTCGCGGACCTTGTGCTCGTCGTCGAACGACGGCAGGTCGTTGATGTGCTTCACCTCGAGCCCGAGGGAGTCGGAGATCTCCTTCAGGGACGGTCGACGGCCGGCCCACAGCTCGCCGTACTGCCGGTCCCGGAAGAACTCGTCGCTGTCGCGGTCCGAGCGCGGCCGCGCGTAGAGCACGTGGTCGCCGTCCTCGATCACCAGTACCGCGTCGCTGGTCTGGTTGCCGCTGTAGTAGGTGTGCGCGGTGTCGGGGCGGAACCGGTAGTCGGTGTCGTTCGAGCGGACCTTGTAGGTGCCGGCCGGGATCACCAGCCGCTCACCGGGGAAGGCCTCCGCCAGCTTGGTACGCCGAGCCGCGGCCCAGTCCGCGATCGGGTGCGGCGGCAGGTCGAGCTCGCGGTCGCCCCAGCCCTCGCGCATGAACGACGCCCACGCCTCGGGGACCTTCGGGTCGTGCGACTCGGTGTTCGGCTGCTCGGTGTTCTCACTCACAGCGGCACTCTACGCCGGGACAGCTGCGCGTCAGGGATCGCCTCCGCCCGGACAAGTAGGCTGCGGCGCATGCCTGGGGCAGCGCGTGAGAACGTCGCGTTCACGGTCGTGGTGACCGTGCTCGTGGGCCTCGGCGCGCTCCCGATCCTGTTCCTCGTCGCAGCCTCGGGCGCTCCCTCCTCGCTGTTGTTGGCGACCGTGCTGGCGGCGGTCCCGGTCGGTCCGCTGGTCGCGTGCTATCTCTGGCTCGACCGTTACGAGCCCGAGCCGAAGATGCTGCTCGCGCTCGCACTGCTGTGGGGCGGCTTCGTCGCGACCGCAGCCGCGCTGCTGGTGCAGGGACTGGGCGGGCTGGTCGCCGGCTTCAGCGACCGCGAGTCGCTCGCCGTGGTCGCCCCGGTCACCGAGGAGCTCGCCAAAGGGCTGTTCCTGCTGCTGCTCCTGTGGTGGCGCCGCCACGAGCTCGACGGCATCCTCGACGGCATCGTCTACGCGGGCATGGTCGGCATCGGCTTCGCCTTCATCGAGAACATCTTCTATCTCGCCTCCGCCTACGACGGGACCGACGGAATGGGGCCGGGCGGCACGTCGGCTCTCACGAGCGTGTTCATTCTGCGCTGCCTGATCAGCCCGTTCGCCCATCCGCTGTTCACGACGTTCCTCGGCATCGGGGTGGGGATCGCCGTCGGATCCCGCAGTCGCGCGGTACGGGTGAGCGCACCCCTGGTGGGGTACGGGCTCGCCGTGATCGCACACGGACTGTGGAACGCCTCGACCCTGTACGGCATCTCCGGCTTCGCCGGGGTCTACCTCGTGCTGATGGCGCCGGCCTTCCTCGGCATGCTGGGGTTCGCGGTCTGGGCGCGTAGCTCCGAGAAGCGGATGCTCGCCGCGTCGCTCGCCGACGCGGCTCGGCGCGGTTTGATCCCCGCCACGGACATCCCGTGGCTGGTCGACCTGTCGGCCCGGCGGGCCTGCCGCGCGCACGCGAAGGAGTACGGCGGGCCGACGGCCTATCGGGCGATGGTCGACTACCAGCAGGCAGCGATCGAGCTCGGCTTCCTGCACCACCGGTTCCTGCGCGGCACCGCGCCACCCGACTTCGCCGCCCGTGGCCAGGCGTACGTCGCCCGGATCGCGGCCGCCAGGCCGTACGTCGGGTTCCCCGGACAGGTGGTCCCCACCCGATGACGGGACACCTGGTGACGGCGCTGGTGCAGCTCCACGCCGGGCTGCGGGACCTGAGACTTCCTCTGGACCTGCCACGCGTCGACGCGGAACGGAAGGCCCGGGCGGAGATGGTGGACCAGCTCGAGGACTACGTGATCCCACGGGTGCTCAGCGCCGACGCCCCGCTGCTCGCCGTCGTGGGCGGCTCGACCGGAGCCGGCAAGTCGACCCTGGTGAACTCGTTGGTCGGCCGCCGCGTCACCGAGCCCGGCCTCCTGCGACCCACCACCCGATCACCGGTGCTGGTGCACAACCCCGCCGACGCCGACTGGTTCCGGCAGGACCAGGTGCTGCCCGACCTGGAGCGGATCGACCACCCGACCACCGACCCCAAGGCGCTCCAGCTGGTCGCCGCCGACTCCGTGCCGGCCGGGCTGGCGATCCTCGACGCGCCCGACATCGACTCGGTCGAGGAGCAGAACCGCACCCTCGCCGGCCAGCTCCTCGCGGCCGCCGACCTCTGGCTCTTCGTCACCTCGGCGGCGCGGTACGCCGACCAGGTGCCCTGGGAGTTCCTCCGCCGAGCCGCGGACAGATCGGCAGCAGTCGCCATCGTGCTCGACCGGACCCAGCCCGATGCGATGGACACGGTGTCGGGCCACCTGGCGCGGATGCTCGCCAGCCGCGGGCTCAAGGACTCTCCGCTCTTCACGGTTGCCGAGAGTCCGGTGACCGACGACGGGCTGCTCCCGCCCGAGTCGGTCGCCGAGGTGAAGGGGTGGCTGGACGCGCTGGCCGCGAACGCCGAGGCCCGGTCGCACGTGGTGAGGCAGACCCTCGAGGGCGCGGTGCGCGACCTGGTCCGCCGGACGCACGCCGTTGCCGACGCTGCCGCCGAGCAGGTGAAGGCCGAACAGCGGCTGCGGGACGACGCGGTGGCGGCGTACGACAACGCCGTCGCGCGGGTCGCCGAGGCGAGCGCCGACGGCACCCTGCTGCGCGGCGAGGTGCTGGCGCGGTGGCAGGAGTTCGTCGGCACCGGTGAGCTCCTGCGGAGCCTGGAGACGCGGGTCGGCTGGCTGCGCGACCGGCTCGTCAACGCGATCAAGGGCAAGCCGCAGCAGGCCGAGCGGGTGACGGTCGCCGTGGAGTCGGGGCTGGAGACGCTGCTGCTCGAGCACGCCGAGGCCGCTGCCGAGCGGGCGGAGGCGTCGTGGCAGTCGCTCGCGCCCGGGCAGTCGCTCCTCGCGGACGCTGGGGAGGACCTCGGCCGCGCGTCCCGCGAGTTCCGGCGGCGCGCCGAGCGGGCGGTCCGCGACTGGCAGCAGGACGTGCTGGAGATGGTCCGCACCGAAGGTGCCGACAAGCGGGGCACGGCGCGCTTCCTCGCGTACGGCGTGAACGGGCTCGGCGTCGCGCTGATGATCGTCGTCTTCGTCCACACCGGGGGCGCGCTGATCGGCGCGGAGGCGGGAGTCGCGGGCGGTGCTGCCGTGATCGGTCAGAAACTGCTGGAGGCGGTCTTCGGCGACCAGGCCGTCCGCAGCCTCTCCGAGCGGGCGCGACACGACCTCGAGGTGCGGACGGCCGAGCTCTTCGACGGCGAGCGGCGCCGCTACACCGACCTCCTCGACTCGCTCGCGGTCGACGCCGAGGCCCCCGACCGGCTGCGCTCCGCTGCCCGCAACGTCGACGACCTCCGGTCGGAGGGGTGGCAGGTGAGCGCGCCATGACCTCGCTGCTGGAGGGGGCCAAGGCGCTGCTCAAACGCGGCTCCGACGACGTCGGCCCGCGGCTCGCCGGACTCGAGGCAGCGACGGACGCGGCGCGCGGCAGGCTCGACGACGCGCTCGTCGACGACGCCGCCCGGGTGGTTGACGGGGCCGCGGCGCGGCTTCGGCTCTCGGCCGACCACACCGTCGTCGCGATCGCCGGCGCCACCGGGTCCGGGAAGTCGTCCACCTTCAACGCGCTGGTCGGGCTCGACATCGCCGCGGTGGGGCTCCGGAGGCCGACGACGTCGTGGGCGAGCGCCTGCGTGTGGGGCGTCGACGGAGCGGAGGAGGTGCTCGACTGGCTGGAGATCCCCGAGCGGCACCGGACGGTGCGCGACTCCATGCTCGACGCCACCCGGGCGGACCGCCGGCTCGAGGGGGTGGTGCTGCTCGACCTGCCCGACCACGACTCGACCGAGGTCTCCCACCACCTCGAGGTCGACCGACTGGTGCGGCTCGCCGACCTGATGATCTGGGTGCTCGACCCCCAGAAGTACGCCGACGCAGCGATCCACGAACGCTATCTCCGGCCGATGGCCGGTCATCGCGACGTCACGGTGGTGGTCCTGAACCACATCGACACGGTTCCGGAAGCGCGGCGTGACGCGATGCTCGCCGACGTACGCCGGTTGCTCGACCAGGACGGTCTGACCGGGGTACCGATCTTCGCCATCAGTGCCCGCGACGGCACCGGTGTCGCAGAGCTCAAGGGCGAGGTCGCCGCCCGGGTCGCCGCCAAGCAGGCCACGCGGACCCGGATGGCCGCGGACGTGCGCGCCGCTGCGGAGCGGCTCGACGCCGCCGGAGGGCGCGCGGATGCCCCGAGGCTGCAGCGCGAGCGGATCGAGGCGCTCGAGGTCGCGTTCGCTGACGCCGCCGGCGTGCCGACCGTCGTCGCTGCGGTGGTCGAGTCGACGCGGGTCCGGGCCAACCGCGCCACCGGCTGGCCGGTGACCGCCTGGCTCTCGCGGCTGCGACCCGACCCGCTCAAACGACTCCACCTCGACCTCGGTGCTCACGCCAAGCAGCTGACGGGTCGGTCCCGCACGTCGATCCCCGAACCCACGCCCGTACAGCGGGCGCGGGTCGACACCGAGGTCCGGGCGCTCGCCGACGAGGTGTCCGCCGGCATGGGTCGGCCCTGGGCGACTGCGGTGAGACGTGCCTCGACCTCGCGGCTGGACGACCTCGGCGACGGGCTCGACGCGGCGGTCGGGGGCACCGATCTCGGGGTTGCCACGATCCCGGTCTGGGCCGGTGCGGTCCGGCTGCTCCAGTGGCTGCTGATCCTGGCCGCGGTGGGCGGCGGCGTGTGGCTCGCGGGGCTGGCGGTGATGGGCTACCTGCGAGTGCCACAGCCCGACACCCCGCGCTGGGGTGGGTTCCCCATCCCGACCCTGCTGCTCCTCGGAGGGATCGCGCTCGGCGTCCTGCTGGCCCTGGTGTGCCGGTTGCTGGTGCGGATGACGGCACGGTCGCGGGGACGCTCCGCGCATGCCCGCCTCACCGGTGCGATCGGCGGCGTAGCAGAGGAGCTGGTGGTCGCTCCGGTCGAGGCCGAGCTGGCCGCCTACCGAGACTTCCGCGCCGGCCTCGAACGCGCGCTCAAGTAGCGGCGACTGAGCGCTGAGGGAGCAGCCACTCGGTCCGCGAACCCTCCACAAGCCTCGTTCGGGCGCGCTCTTCCCCAAGGCATCGGCCGACACCGGGGTCCGTGTCAGCAGCCGGCTGGAGGCTGCCGGGCACGCGGTCACCCGATCGCGTCTGATCTGAGGAGGCAGAGATGAACGAGTCCATGGTCACGTTCCAGGGCTGGCTCGGCAACGACGTCCGCACGAGGAACGCCGGGGGAGCGACCGTCGCGTGGTTCCGGGTCGGCTGCACCCCGCGACGGTTCAACCGCGCGGCCCAGACGTGGTCCGACGGGCCCACGCAGTGGTACACCGTGAACGCGTGGCGCGCGCTCGGCGAGCACTGCGCCGGTTCGCTACGGCGGGGTGACCCGGTCGTCGTGCACGGGCGGCTGAGCCACAGCACCTGGGTCAACTCCGAGGGGGTCGAGGTGAGCTCGCTCGAGGTCGACGCGACATTCGTCGGCCACGACCTGAATCGCGGACGGTCGGCCTTCACGAAGGCCGAACGCCGTCGCGAGCAGCCGCCGAGCGAGGCGGTGTCGCCGCAGTCCGCACCGGCCGAGGTCGCACCGACCGAGTCAGTCGCGGAGGTACCGACCGCAGCCTGACGGAGCGGGCGCAGTCGGCTGGCCGCGCCGCCGACGGGCAGAGCCGACCGCCCGGGGAGCGGCTGTGACCCGCCGGTAGGCTCAGGGATCATGGCTGATTACGTCTTCACCCTGCGCAACGTGCGCAAGGCCCACGGCGACAAGGTCGTCCTCGACAACGTCACTCTCTCGTTCCTGCACGGCGCCAAGATCGGCGTCGTCGGCCCCAACGGCACCGGCAAGTCGTCGCTGCTGAAGATCATGGCCGGGCTCGACCACCCCAACAACGGCGACGCGATCATCGACCCTGACGCCACGGTCGGCATGCTCCAGCAGGAGCCGCCGCTCAGCGAGGGCAGGACGGTCCAGGAGAACGTCGAGGAGGCCGTCGGCGAGATCAAGCGCAAGCTCGACCGCTTCAACGAGATCTCCGAGGCACTCGGCGACCCCGACGCCGACTACGACAAGCTGCTCACCGAGATGGGGGACCTGCAGACCGACCTCGACCACGCGGGTGCCTGGGACCTCGACAGCCGGCTCGACCAGGCGATGGACGCGCTGCGCTGCCCGCCACCCGAGGTACTCGTCGACAACCTGTCGGGTGGCGAGCGACGCCGGGTCGCGCTGTGCAAGCTCCTGCTGCAGCAGCCGGACCTGCTGCTCCTCGACGAGCCCACCAACCATCTCGACGCCGAGTCCGTGCAGTGGCTGGAGGGGCACCTCGCGGCGTACCCCGGGTGCGTCCTGGCTGTCACCCACGACCGGTACTTCCTCGACAACGTCGCGCAGTGGATCCTCGAGCTCGACCGCGGCAAGACCCACCCGTACGAAGGCAACTACTCCACCTACCTGGAGACCAAGAAGGACCGGCTCAAGATCGAGGGCCAGAAGGACGCCAAGCGCGCCAAGATGCTGGAGCGCGAGCTGGAGTGGGTGCGCTCGAACGCCAAGGCCCGCCAGACCAAGAGCAAGTCGCGACTCGCGCGCTACGAGGAGATGGCGGCCGAGGCCGACCGGATGCGCAAGATCGACACGTCGGAGATCAACATCCCGGCCGGGCCACGGCTCGGTGACGTTGTGCTGGAGGCAGAAGACCTCAGCAAGGGGTTCGACGACCGCACGCTGATGCACGACCTGTCCTTCAAGCTGCCGCGAGCCGGCATCGTCGGCGTGATCGGACCGAACGGGGTGGGCAAGACGACGCTGTTCCGGATGATCACCGGCGACGAGAAGCCCGATTCCGGCACCCTGACCGTGGGCAAGACCGTCAAGCTCTCCTACGTCGACCAGAGCCGCGGTGGCATCGACCCGAACAAGAACGTCTGGGAGGTCGTCTCCGACGGGCTCGACTTCATCAAGGTCGCGAACTTCGAGATGAACTCGCGGGCGTACGTCGCCTCGTTCGGCTTCAAGGGCCCGGACCAGCAGAAGAAGGCGGGGGTGCTGTCCGGCGGGGAGCGCAACCGCCTCAACCTCGCGCTGACCCTCAAGATGGGCGGCAACCTGCTGCTGCTCGACGAGCCGACCAACGACCTCGACGTCGAGACCCTGTCGTCCCTCGAGGACGCGCTGCTCGACTTCCCCGGGTGTGCCGTGGTCACCTCGCACGACCGGTGGTTCCTCGACCGGATCGCCACCCACATCCTGGCGTGGGAGGGCGACGAGGAGGACCCCTCGAAGTGGTTCTGGTTCGAGGGCAACTTCGCGGCCTACGAGGAGAACAAGGTCCAGCGGCTCGGCGCCGAGGCGGCTCGTCCGCACCGGGTCACCCACCGGCGTCTGACCCGCGACTGAGGCTGTCCACGCGCGAGCCTCCGCGCACGGACGCTGCCGCGGCAGACCCACGGTCTCGGGCCGGCTCTGGGTCAGTGGCCGCGGATCTCCATCTCCGGGTGAGCCGCGACGAGGTGGTCGGCGACCGCGTCGAAGACCCGCCCGACCGCGGCGAAGTCCGCTGGGTCGGCCAGGTCCACCAGGTTGTCCCGGACGCCGCGCACGTGGGTCGGCGCCATGGCGACCAGCAGCTCCCAGCCCTGCTCGGTCATCGCGCACACGACGCCGCGGCCGTCCTCCGGTGACTTGATCCGCTCGACCAGGCCGCTCTTCTCCAGCCGGCCCACGGTGTGGGTGACGCGGCTGCGGCTGTGCGCCATGGAGTCCGCGAGCTGCGCCATTCGCATCCGCCGGCCCTCGCGCTCGGAGAGCCGGACCAGGATCTCGTACTCGGCGAGCGAGATGCCGTGCTCGCGGCTCAGGTCGTTGTCGAGCCGGTCGAAGAGCAGCGTCGTACCCATCACCAGCGCGCGCCAGTGGTGTTGCTGGTCCTCGTCCAGCCAGCGGACCCCGTCGTCGCTCATGTCGGGCACCCTAGCCCGACCGAGCGCGAGCGCCGCGGACCTCGGTCAGAGTCGCTCGAGGATCAACGCCATGCCCTGGCCGCCGCCGACGCACATCGTGATCAGACCGGTCGTCCTGTCGTGCCAGTCGAGGCTGTTGAGCATCGTGTTCTGCAGCCGGGCGCCGGTCATCCCGAACGGGTGGCCGACCGCGATCGAGCCGCCGTTGACATTGAGCCGGTCGAGGTCGATGCCGAGGTCCTGGTACGACGGCACGACCTGGGCCGCGAACGCCTCGTTGATCTCGACCAGGTCGATGTCGCCGATCGTCATGCCCGCGTTCGCCAACGCCCGCCGGGTGGCCTCGACCGGGCCGAGGCCCATGATCTCGGGGGAGAGGGCGCTCACGCCCGTCGCCACGATCCGCGCCAGCGGCGCGACGCCCAGCTCGGCGGCCCTCGTGTCGGACATGATCACGACCGCCGCGGCGCCGTCGTTGAGGGGACAGCAGTTGCCCGCGGTCACCACGCCGTCGGGGCGGAACACGGGGTCGAGCTGCGAGACGGCCTCGATGGTCACCCCGGCCCGCGGTCCGTCGTCCGCGGTGACCTCGTTGCCGTCCGGGGTGGTCACCGGGGTGATCTCGCGGGCCCAGAAGCCGTTGGCGATCGCCTTCTCCGCGAGGTTCTGCGAGCGGACGCCGAACTCGTCGAGCTCCTGCCGCGAGAGACCGCGCGCCGTGGCGAGGTTCTCGGCGGTCTGACCCATCGCCATGTAGATGTCGGGGACCTCCCCGTCCTCGCGTGGGTCGTGCCAGCCGGTGCCGCCCTTCGCGGTCTCCGCGGTTCGCTGCTCGGCGTGCGCGAAGGCCGGGTTGTGGGTGTCGGGCCAGCTGTCCGAGGTGCCCTTGGAGTACCGCGACACGGTCTCCACGCCGGCTGACACGAAGACGTCTCCCTCACCGGCCTTGATGGCATGGAAGGCCATCCGCGTCGTCTGCACCGACGACGCGCAGTAGCGCGTGAGCGTGGCGGCGGGCACGTCGTCGAGCCCGTTGAGGATGTTGACGACCCGGCCCATGTTGAAGCCACTCTCTCCGCCGGGAAGGCCGCAGCCGAGGTAGAGGTCGTCGATCGTGTGCGGGTCGAGCTCGGGGACCTTCTCCAGCGCCGCGCTCACGATCCGAGCGGCCAGGTCGTCGGGGCGCATGTCCTTGAGCGAGCCCTTGTTGGCGCGGCCGATAGCAGACCGCGCTGCAGACACGATGACGGCTTCGGGCATGGCGACTCCTCGACGTGTGCGGATGCCCGTTCACACTAGCCGGGTGCCGGGTCCTGATCGTCGTGGGGATCAGCCCCGTGGTGCCGCTCCGGGTCTGGGGAGTGCGAGCGTGGAGACGACGCCGGCGTGGTCGGAGGGCCACAAGGAGGGCGAGCCGCCCGTCCGGTCGGCCTCCTCCTCGCCGATCACCTCGACGTCGACGGCGCGGACGCCGCGACCTCGGTGGAGCACGTAGTCGATCCGGTGCGTGATCTCGTCGGGATCGTCCAGGGTGGCGCTCTGGCCCGACGTCCAGCCGCCCGCGATGCCGTGGACCTCAGCCCAGGAGTCGACGTACCCGGCCCCAACGAAGTCCTCGTAGGTGTCGTCCACGGTGCACGGATCGGTCGCCTGCGGGCAGGTGTTGAGGTCGCCCAGCACTATCACCGGGTGGGGTGACCCGTCCAGCTCCGCGATCAGCTCACGTCCCTGCAGCTCGCGGACGGTGCGGCCGCCGAACGCCTCGAGGTGGGTGTTGGCCACCCGCACCCAGGCTCCCCGGACCTTGACGTCGACGGTGGACCAGCCGCGCGGCACCGCGATCGGGCCGATGGCCGACGGCAGCGTCAGGGTCGCGGTGAAGGTGCCCGACCGGGGGTTGCTCACCTTCAGTCGGGACGCCGGCAGGTCCGAACGCGCCAGGATGACGTCGCGATCCAGGAAGGAGGCCTGCTCCGTGGCACTGATCGGAACCGGCTGCGCCGTCCCGAAGTTGGCGTTCTCGGCCACCGGCTCATAGTGGAGGCCGCGCTCGGCGAGGGCGTCGAGCAGCAACGGCAGGAAGTCGTACGTCGTCGTCAGCGGGCCGCCCAGCGGTCCCTTCTGCCACAGCGCGACCTCCTGCAGGCCGACCACCTCGGGATCGTGCGCCGCGATCTGTGCCGCGATGGCCTCGGCCCGCCTCGGGAAGTCAGTCGACTCCATCTGCGCGTACACCGCCCCGGCCGCCGCCACGAAGGCCGGCTGGTTCGGTGCGGCGAACAACGGCGTGAGGTCGGCGCCCAGGTAGACGTTGTAGGTCGCGACGGTGAGATCGCGCTGCGAGCTGCCGCCACCGGGCTGGGCATGCACAGGCAGCGATCCCAGCGAGACCACCGCCAGCAGCGCGGTCACGGCTGCTGCCAGACCCCGGTTGAACCGTTGCACCTGCCACATGTCGACTCCCCCTTGCGTCCCGTGAAGGCCAACAGCGTCCGCCGGCCGGCCTCCGCAGTATCCCAACCCAGGCCTCGGATCGGAAGTCGGTCGTCTGGCAGCATCACCCGTGTGCGCCACGTCTACCAGTGCCCGATGCGCTGGGCCGACCTGGACCTCCTCGGGCACGTCAACAACGTCGTCTACGTGGACTACCTGCAAGAGGCGCGGGTCGACCTGCTGCGCCACCACGGGCCGACGGCCAACGCGGAGGGCGGCCTCGTCGAGGGGGTGGTCGTGGTGCGCCACGAGGTGCAGTACCTCGCGCCACTGAGCTATCGGTTCCAGCCCGTGAGCATCGCGGTGTGGGTGACCGAGATCCGCGCCGCCGCGTTCACGATGGCGTACGAGGTGTTCCAGGACACCGACGAGGGGCGCGTGGTGTACGCCCGGGCGAGCACCGTCCTCACGCCGTACGTCTTCGCGACGGAGCGGCCGCGCCGGCTGGCCTCGGCGGAGAAGCAGGCGCTCGAGGCGTACCTCGAACCCGGCGACCCGGTCCGATCGCCGCCGGCCGCGGCACCGGCTCGCGACGAGGTCGGCCACTACCCGGTCCAAGTCCGGTTCTCCGACGTCGACGTCTACGGGCACGTGAACAACGTGAAGTACTTCGAGTACTTCATGGAGGCCAGGATCCTGATGATGGCGCGGCTGTCGGCGGACCTGCCCGACGGGACGCCCGAGCCGGTCACCGTGGTGGCCCAGACCGACGTCGACTACCGGCTCCCGATCCTCTTCCGGCAGCAGGCGTACGACGCCTGGTCGTGGATCTCGCACGTCGGGACGACGTCGATGACGATCGAGTCGGAGATCTGCGACGGTGAGACCGTGCTCTCACGGGCGCGCGTGGTCGTCGTGTTCTTCGACCCGGACGCCGGCCGCGCGACGCCGCCGCCCGCGGAGCTCCACGCGCGCCTGGTCGCGGCTGCTCGAACGAGTTGACCATGAACGCCGCCGGCGAGGCACAGCCGCCTTCGCCGCGGTGTGCGGGAGTGTGATCGACCTGACAGGGCTCTGCGGGGCGATCTTCGCCGTTCATCCACGAAGACGCGTGGAGATACATATCGTCGCCGGCGACATACCTAGATCAACGTCGGGAGACTTCCATGCTTCGTGCTGCGAAGACAGGACTCATCGCTGTCGTCATGACGGTGAGCATGCTGGCCTTCGCAGGACCTGCAGAAGCCGTCACGGACTACAGGAACTGCGACCACATGCACAAGACCTACAAGAACGGGGTCGCCAAGTCCAAGAAGGCCGCCAACCGTCAGGTCAACAGCGGGCACAAGCGGCCCGCCGTGCGACCCAAGGTATACCGGGCCAACATCGAGAGTGATGCGGACAAGGACGGCACCGCATGCGAGGTCAGCGCCTGAACGACGAGTGCCACGTCGGGCTCCGTGCGAGCTCGCTCAGTGCAGGTGGGACGGCTACTCGAACGTGTTGACCATGAACTGGGCGGCGTGAGTGACGTAGTCCCAGAACCGGGCGTCCTGTTCGGGCGTCAGTTCCACGGAGTCGAGTCCCTCGCGGAAGTGGAGCAGCCAACGGTCCTTGGCGGCCGGGGTCACCGCGAACGGCGCGTGCCGCATCCGCAGCCGCGGGTGCCCCCGGGTGTCGGAGTACGTCGTGGGCCCGCCCCAGTACTGCACGAGGAACAGCAAGAACCGCTCCTCGGCCGGCCCGAGGTCCTCCTCGGGGTACAGCGGGCGCAGGATCTCGTCGGTCGCGACCCCCTCGTAGAAACGGTGGACGATCCGGCGGAAGGTCTCGAAACCGCCGATCTCCTCGTAGAACGTGGTCACCGGGTCGGCTCCTCGTGTGCGGCTCGGTCGGCCGCCTCGTCAGCTGCAGCAGCGTCGCGGTGCCAGACCACCCGCTGCGGGAGCGGGATCTCGATCCCCTCGTAGTCGAAGCGGGCCTTGATCCGCTGCCGCATCTCGCGCGCGACCGCCCACTGCTCCAGCGGGGCGGTCTTCAGCGCCACGCGCACCACGACGCCGTCGATCCCGAGCTCCTGCACTCCCCACACCGACGGCTCCTCGATGATGACCCCCTTGTACTCCTCGTCGTCCCACAGGTCGTGGGCGACGTCCTCGAGCACGCGGCGCACCCGGGCGAGGTCCTCGTGGTAGGCGACCGAGATGTCGAGCACCGTGCGCGCCCAGTTCTGGCTCATGTTGCCGACCCGGACGATCTCCCCGTTGCGGACGTACCAGACGGTGCCGTTGACGTCGCGGAGACGGGTGACGCGGAGGCTCACGGCCTCCACGGTGCCGCTCGCCTCACCGAGGTCGACCTCGTCGCCCACGCCGTACTGGTCCTCGAAGATCATGAACACGCCGGAGAGGAAGTCGCTCACCAGGCTCTGGGCGCCGAAGCCGAGGGCGACGCCGAGGATGCCGGCGCTGGCGAGGATCGGGCCGACGTTGACGCCGAGCTCGCTCAGCATCATGGTACCGACCACGGCCACGAGGACGCCGGTGATGACGCTCTTGAGCAGCGAGCCCATGGTCTTCGCGCGCTGTGCCCGCCGGCTCGCGACCGCCAGCTCCTGGGAGGTCCGGTTCATCTTGTTGGCCCCCAGCGAGCCCAGGGACAGCCGGGAGACGCGGGCAGGGAGCACGCCGACCTCGGCCCGGCTGACCAACCGGTCCACCAGTCGGTGCAGCAGCCAGCGGAGGACCAAGAACAGCAACAACAGGCCGACGAGGGCCAGCGGCGTGCCGATCAGCAGATCGGCGACCTGGGCAGCGCGCTCGTTGCCCGTCCAGTCGAGCACGTTGTTGCAGACCATCTCGTCGGTCGTGCAGGGGTCCGCCGTGGCGGACGGGAACGTGGCCTGGAACATGGGCCCCAGTATGTCGACCGGAGACCAGCCGCCCGTCGGCCGGGGGCTTGGCTATCCTCTGCTCGTGACCACCTCGCAGATTCGGACGCTGACCCGTCGCGCAGCGGTCGTCCTGACCGCCGCGCTGCTCCCGCTGATCGCCGCCGGGCCGGCGGGCGCCGAGGTGCCTGAGGGCTGGAGTGACCCCGAGCCGGTCTCCTTCCTGTCGATGCTGGTGCTGCTCGGCGCGATCCCGCTCGCGATCACGCTGGTCCTGGCGCTGGGGGTCTACGGACCCGCGCTGGCGCGCGGAGAGAACGTCGCGCCAGGGGATGACACCCCTGACCAGTGGTTCGGTGGCCCGCGCCACCGCGACGAGCTCGAGGCGGCAGGCGGCGACGAGAAGGCCGTGACCACAGGAGGCGGCAGTGGCCGCTGGTGACTTCTCCGACGGCGACCGTTACGCCATCGACAAGGCGATCCGAGCCGCGGAGCAGTCCAGCCGGTACGAGTTCTCCGTGTTCGTGGGCCAGGCCCACGGTGACCCGCGCACGTTCGCCCAACGCCTCCACGCGACCGCGGTGGCGCCTGACCGGAGTGTGCTGGTGATGGTCGACCCGACCGCCCACGTGATCGAGGTCGTCACCGGCGACGCCGTACGACGCACGCTGACCGACGCCGAGGTCGACCTGGCCATCGTGCAGATGCAGTCGGCGTTCGCCGAGGGCGACCTCGTGAGCGGTCTCACCCGGGGCATCGCCCAGCTCGCCGAACATGCCCGAGCCGCCTGAGCCGCGCGAAGCGCGAGTCAAGCACTGACGAGCCGTCCCGAGATCCGATCAGTCGTCGGGCCGGAGCAGC
The DNA here is from genome assembly GCF_036374615.1 of Nocardioides sp. GTDB lineage: Bacteria > Actinomycetota > Actinomycetes > Propionibacteriales > Nocardioidaceae > Nocardioides. Next base: position 1,257 of record NZ_DASUTK010000037.1, on the reverse strand, counting down.
CGGCCCAACGCTCAACCTCTGGCGTCGCGCTCTTGCGCCGCCAGCGCCCGGACCACGTCGGCCCGACCCTCGGTGACGTACCGCTTCGCGCCGGGCCCAGCGTCGGTCGTGGCGAGCCACTCGTCGACCCGCGTCAGCAGCTCGGGTGAGCCGAGCGGCTTCGGGAACAGGTACTCGACCGCGACCGACGCCTTGTGAGGACCGAGCACGTCCCACAGTGTGTCGGCGGCCTCGAGATAGGCGTCGACGTAGGGCTCGAGCACCTCTTGCTGGTCAGGACGCATGAACGAGAGCACGATCGACCGGGACGTCTCGTTGGGGGTGTCGGGGTCCAGGACCGTACGCCAGGCGGCTGCCTTGGCCTCGGCCGTCGGCTGGGCGGCTCGCGCCGCGGCGGCGTGCTCGCGGCCGGAGATGGTCTGGTCGCGCTCGAGCTCGGCGGCGATCCGGTCGCCCCCGATCCGGCCGGCCCGGGCGAGCCCGGTGACGAGCACCCAGCGCAGGTCCTGGTCGACGTCGAGTCCCTCGAACGTCACCGAGCCGTCGAGCAGCCCCTCGATCTCGTCGAGCACCTCCGAGCTGCGGGCGGAGCCGGCGAGGTGCCGCGCGAACGTGAGCTGGTGGTCACTGCCCGGGGCGGCCTCGCCGAGGAGGCGGCGCAGGCCCTGCTCCCAGGTGTCCTTGACCGCGTCGCGGTTGGCGGGGGCGCTGTAGAAGTTGGTGGCGAGTGCCGCGAACCGGGGGAGGGCGGCCAGCCCCCAGGCGTCGGTCTCGCTCGCGATGTTGCGCAGCACGAGGTCGACGAAGTCGGTCGCACGCATCTCCGCGTCGCGCGTCATGTCCCACGCCGCTCCCCAGCACAGGGCGCGGGCGAGCGAGTCGTCGAGCCTCCCGAGGCTCTCGACCGCCGTGGAGAGGGAGCGCTCGTCGAGCCGGATCTTGGCGTAGGTGAGGTCGTCGTCGTTCAGGAGCAGCAGGTCGGGCTGCGCGATGCCCACGAGCTCGGGGACCTCGGTCAGCTCGCCGTGCACGTCGATCTCGACCCGGTCGCGACGCACCAGCGCGGCCTCGCCGTTCTCGCCGACGACGGCATCGTAGAGGCCGATCCCGATCCGGTGCCGACGCAGCGTCGGCCATTCGGGATGGGCGGTCTGCCGCACCGCGAACGAGGTGTAGCTCCCGTCATCGGCGAGCTCGAACGTCGGCGCCAGCGTGTTGACGCCGGCGGTCTGCAGCCACTCCTTGGCCCAGGAGTCC